>NZ_JBITCS010000036.1:4691-84742 GCF_044453445.1 Streptomyces sp. NPDC051684
GTTCGCGGGTGTCGCGGGGGGGTCTGGGGAAAAAACACCCCGTCGCGCCTGGGTTGTGGGCGCCCGGGGGGCCCGCCCCCTGGGGGGGGCCGGGCCACCGTGGCGTACGGGCCGGGATCAACCGGCCAGCGCCGGCGCCCCCTTCCGGTCCCCGTTCCCCTGCTTCGCCCCGGCCCTGATCGTGAGCGCGGCCAGCGCCATCATCACGGCGCCGAACACCGCGGCCACGGCGAACATCGAGAAGCCCAGGTCCGCGTGGCCCGCCGCGAGCAGTTGGCCGCCCATCCACGGGCCGAAGACGGCACCGAAGCGGCCCATGCCGGAGACCCAGCTGAGCGCGGTCGGCCGGTCCTCCTCGATGTGGTGCGAGCCCACCGTCGCGTACACCATGGTCTGGCCGCTGAACAGGAGCAGCCCGGCGAGGAAGACCACGCAGTACAGCAGCCCCACCGACATGTGCACGCCCATGAGGTAGACGAAGACCGCGGTCAGCGCGAACCAGATGATGACGATGCGGCGTGGGCCGACGAGGTCGGCGAGGCGGCCCGCGACCAGCATGCCGACGATGCCGCCGACGTTGAGGAACGTCGAGAAGAGCAGCGAGTCGCCGGTCTCGTAGCCGAGGTCGCCCATGATCTTCGGCAGCCACTGCCCGACCCCGTAGACGAGGAGCAGTCCGGCGAACGAGGTCAACCAGAAGCACAACGTCGTCAGCCACTGGCGGCCCCGGAAGAGGGCCTTGATGCTCGCCAGCCGGTCGGCCGCGTGCCCCTTGGGTTCGGGCAGCTCGATGCCGTACGTGCCCGCGAGCGCCTGCGCGTCCGTGGTGCGGCCGCGGGTGAGGAGGTTGGTCGGCGACTCGGGGAGCCACTTCAGCGCCAGCGGGAGGAAGATCAGCGCCGGTATCGCGCCCACCAGGAACGCCGAGCGCCAGCCGAAGTCGTCGATCAGCCACAGCGCGAGCAGCGGCGCGACGGCGCCTCCGGTCTGGTGGGCGGTCATGATGATGCCCGTCGCGAGCGCCTTGCGGGCGCCGCTGGTGAACTCCATGCCGTACGAGATGGCGATCGGCAGCAGCGCGCCGAGGCCGAAGCCGCACACCAGCCGGAAGAAGCCGAACACCCCGGCGCTCTGGGCGAGTCCGCAGCCGACGGTGGCGATGGTGAACACGACGACCGACGTGAACACGGTCTTGCGGCGGCCCACCCAGTTGCTGACGGTGCCGGAGAGGATCGTGCCGATCAGCATGCCGAAGGTGGTGTAGCTGCCGATGTCACCCGCGGTGGCGTCGGTCAGGCCGAGCGCCTTCGAGCCGAGCATGTGCGGCAGCGCGGAGCCGTAGATGAAGGTGTCGATGCCGTCGATGAACACCAGCGCCCAGCACAGGGCGATGACGACGGCGCGGCGACCGGGGAGGGAAGCGGCGGCGTTTTCGGGCAGGGGGGAGCGGTAACGCGAGGACATCTTTGTTCCTCTCGTGCGGGCAGTCCGGCCGGGCCGGAGGTGATGGTGGTGGAAACCCCTGGGGTCAGGGCTCGATCGGCGGGGTGCCGTGGGTGTGGAAGGACTCGATGGTCTTCAGGCCCCAGGCCTGGCCCTTCTTGCGCTCCTCCTCGGTCCACGTAATGAGCGGCCAGTCCGGGGCGAGGATCAGGCGGGTGAGCGGGTTGCACAGCTCGATGCGGTTGCCGCCGGGCTCGTAGACGTAGAGGAAGAACGTCTGCTGGATGGCGTGCTTGTGCGGGCCCGTCTCGATGAACACGCCGTTGTCGATGGCGAGGTCGGCGGCGCGCAGGATGTCCTCGCGGTTGTCGGTGGCGAAGGCGATGTGGTGCAGGCGGCCGTTGGCGCCCGTCCAGTCCTCCGTGTAGACGACGTCGTAGGACTTGTTGGTGAAGGTGAGCCAGCGCGCGGCGATGCGGCCGGTGTCGAGGCGGATCTGTTCGGTGGGCCGAGCGCCCAGGATCCGCTGCTGGAACTCGGCGTTGGCGAGGACGTCGGAGGCCAGGAAGTTGATGTGGTCGAGGCGGCGCACGCCCACGCCCCGGTTGGGCTTGGCCTGCGGCTGGTTCTTCAGCGCCGGCTTCAGCACGTCGGGCGCCCGGTAGTGCTCGCTCTCCCAGTACAAGGCGTGCTCGTGGCCGTCCGGGTCGGTGGTCACGTAGAGCTTGCCGATGCCGGGCTCGTCCTCGACCCAGTGGCCGGTGCCGCCGTGGTCCTCGACGGACTTCACGCGGCGTTGGAGGGCCTCCTCGCTGGAGGTGCGCAGCGCGATCCGGCCCAGGCCCGGCTGTTCGCGGGCGGTGAGGACCAGGCTGTGGTGCTCGTAGTCGTCGAAGGTGCGCAGGTGGACGGTGTCGCCGTCCTGGCCGCAGACGGTCAGGCCCATGAAGTCCGTGAAGAAGCCGACGCTGGCGTCCAGGTCCGGGGTGAACAGCTGGGCGTGGCCGATGTGCGCGATGTCGCCGAGGGGCGGAGTCATCGGGGACCTCCAGGGGTGTGTGCGGGGCGCGGGAAGACCGTGCCGTCGAAGAGGGTGCGGGCCGTGCGGACGACGGCGGTGCGCTCGGCGACCGGCTGTCCGTCCGGGCCGCCGGTGAGGCTGCTTTCGATGTCGGTGAAGCCTGTGGGGTGCTCGATGCGCAACCGGTCGCCTCCAGTTGAGAGTTGGGCGATGCCGTCCGCCACGCCTCCCTCGACGCGCAGGCCCGCGGCGACACTCGCCGCGCCGAGCACACCGATGGCCGTGTGGCAGCGCACGGGGATGAACGTACGGGTGGTGACCGCACCGCCGTCGCGCGGCGGGGCGAGCAGGGTGAGCTTGGGCACGGTGGTGTCCGTGACGTCGCCGAACCCCATCAGCTCCCCTGCCGCGAGCCGGATGTCGTAAAGCTGTGCCGCCAGCTCGGCGTTCGACTCCAGTGCCTCCGGGTCCTCGTACCCGGTGACCTTCAGGGAATCGGCGGGGATCAGGACGACCGGCATGCCGTTGTCGACGCAGGTCACCTCGATGCCGGCGACGATGTCGCGGGAGTGACCGGTGGGCAGCAACGCGCCGTCGCCCGGCGGGAATTCGGCGGCCACGGTCACCGGCGCGCCGGACACCCGGCGTTCCGGCGTGGGGAAGGTGACGGTGGCCCGGTCGCCCGAGTTCACCATGCGGATGCGGACCGAGGTCTCGCCGTCCGCCGCGGGCACCAGTCCGCGCTCGACCGCGAACGGGCCGATCCCGGCGAGGATGTTGCCGCAGTTCTGACGGTCCGACACCACCGGTTCGTCGACGTTCACTTGGAGGAAGAGGTAGTCGACGTCGGCGGCCGGGTCCTGCGAGGTGCTGACGATCGCGACCTTGCTGGTCAGCGGGTGGGCGCCGCCGATGCCGTCGGTCTGGCGCGGGTCCGGGCTGCCCATCACCCGCAGCAGCAGGTCGTCGCGGGCGGCCGGTTCGGCGGGCAGGTCGTCGGCGAGGAAGTAGGCACCTTTGGAGGTGCCGCCGCGCATCAGCATGCAGCGCAGCCCCTCGGTCCCGGTCACGAGGTGTGCTCCTCGTACGTGCGGTACTCGACGCCGAGCCGCTTGATCGTGTCGCGCAACCCGTAGCGGTCCAGGCCCAGTTGGCCCTCAAGGAAGGCGGCGCGGGTCGCGGCCTCCTTCTCCTCGCGGGCCCGCGACCTCTCGGCGGCCTCGGCGGCGCGCTCGCGCGGCACGACCACGACACCGTCGTCGTCGGCGACGATGACATCACCGGGCCGGACGGTCTCGCCGCCGATGACGACGGGGACGTTGACACTGCCGCCGGTCGCCTTCACGGTGCCCTGCGCGGACACCGCGGCGGACCAGGCGTGGAAGCCCATCGCGCGCAGCTCGGCCGTGTCCCGGATGCCGGCATTGGTGACGATGCCGCGCACGCCGCGCCGCTGCAGCGCGGTCGCGAACAGCTCGCCGAACATGCCGTCCGTGGACGGCGAGGTGGTGGTGACGACAAGGATGTCGCCCTCCCCGCACTGCTCGACGGCCGCGTGGATCATGAGGTTGTCACCGGGCCAGGACAGGACGGTGACGGCGGTGCCGCCGATGCGGGTGTCCTGCTGGTTGGGGCGCAGATGGTGGCCGAGCAGGCCGGTGCGGCCCAGCGCCTCGTGGACGGTGGCGACACCGAAGCCGGACAGTGCCTCGACGTCCTCGGGCTCGGCCTTGGGCGGGCCGGTGACGATGACGCCGGGCATCAGGCGAGCTCCTTCGCGATCTGCGGGTAGGGGCGCATGTACGCCTCGGCCATGGTCGTGTGGGCGAGGCCCAGGTTGGGCCCGGCGTTGCGCTTGAGCTGCACACCCCTGCGTACGGCCAGGTCGGTGTAGTAGTCCCACAGGTGCTGCTGGGCACCCAGGCACTCCATGGCCGCTCGCTTGGTGTCCCAGACCTCGGTGATGTCGAGGAGGACCTCGGGCCTGAAGCCACTCATCTCGGGCTGGTGCGGCTCGAAGTAGAAGACGGGCGGGGCCCCGATGATCTCGCCGCCGCCGGGGTAGCCGATGGCCTGCGCGAGGACGCGGGCCTGCAGGGCCATGCGGTTGGCGGCCGGGTGGTCGCCGTTGTACGGGTCCTCGACGGGGTGCGTGAGGACGACGTCCGGCTGAGTGTCGCGGTAGACGGTGACGAGCTGGTCCGTCAGCTCGGCGGTCTCGACGAGCGGGTAGTCACCGGCGTCGAAGAAACGGACCTCGGCGCCGAGGGTGCCGGCGGCGCGCTCGGCCTCGTCGCGGCGCATCGCCTTGATCTCGTCGAGCTTCCTGCCCTCCCGCCAGGCCTTGGCGGACTCGCCGCGCTCCCCGAACGTCAGGCACGCGATGGTCACCTTCTCGCCGCGGGCGGCGGCGAGTGCGATGGCGCCGCCGGCCCGCCACACGAAGTCCCCTGCGTGCGCGGTGACCACCAGGGTCGATCGTGGCGGGGTGGCGGGCGCGTGGCCGTTGGTCATGCTGCATCTCCTTGGTGACAGGTGTGCGCCCGCCTCCGATGCAGCGTCAGTCGGCGCGCAACACGTCGATCACACTTCGGAGGTGGGCGCGGACGGCCGTCTCGGCCGCCTGCGGGTCCCTGGCCCTGATCGCCTCGATCATGGCCAGGTGTTCACCCAGGGACTGCTGCGAGCGCCCCGGCCGCAGCGCCAACTGGAAGCGGTGACGCACCAGTTGGGCGTTGAGCCGCTCCAGGAGCCCTACGGCCGTCTGCTGGCCGGAGATGTCGCGGATGCGGGCGTGCAGCTCGTGGTTGAGGTCGGAGTAGGTGAGCGGGTCACCGTTCTCGACCGCCTTGGACATGGCGTCCCCGAGCCCGGTGAGCTCGTCGAGCTGCGCGTCGGTGGCCTCCTCCGCCGCCTTGGCCGCGCACAGCCCTTCGAGCGCCATGCGGCACTCGGTGATCTCCACGGCCTCCTCGACCGTGACGACCCGGACCCGCGAGCCGCGGTTGCGGATCCGCTCGACCAGGCCTTCGGCGGCCAGTTCGAGCAGTGCCGCGCGGATGCTCGCCCGCGTGACGTCGTACTGCTCGGCGAGTTCGTTCTCCACCAGCCGCTGGGCCGGTGACATCTCGCCGCGCAGAATCGCGTTGCGCAGTTGATCGAGCGCGTACTGCTTGGCCTGCTCCCCGGAGCCCGGACGGGCTTCCTCCGGCATGTGCCCTCCCTGAGTGAGTGCGTGTCGACGCTAAATCTAGGCGAACGAAATTGTCAACGATTTCGTTCACACCATTCGACAGGCGGCATCACAAGCAGCACCACAGGCGACATCGCAGGCACCTCACTCGCCGGCCGGGGCTCCCCACGACACCTCGAGCGCCGCACGCAGCGCATCCAGTGCCGGTTCACCGATGCGCTCCGCCAGTCGCGCCTCGAGCCCGTCCAGCGCGCGCCGTGCCCTGTCGTGGGCGCGGCGACCCTCCGCGGTGCGGCGCACCAGCCGCTGTCGGGCCGACGCCGGATCGGGCGCCTGCTCGAGCAGTCCGCCCTCGACCAGCGCCCGCACCGCCTGGTGGACGGTCTGCCGGGTGACCCCCATCCGGCGGGCCAGCTCGGAGACGGTGGTGCCGTTCGCGTCGAGCATCGCGAAGAGCTGTACCTGGGTGGGCGATACCGGCGCCACACCCTGTGCCTCCAGCGCCGCGAGCAGCCCGTCCTCGAACCAGCGGCGGGCGTCGCCCAGGAGCTGCGGCAGATCACGTCGGGGCTCGCTCATCGCTTCTTCGTCCTCCCGGATGCCTCGGCACGGACCCTTGCCCGTCGACCGCTCCACATGTCAGGCTACCTGACATCAATCGTCAGGCACCCTGACACGACAGTGGGGACCAACCACCATGACCATGGAGTTCGCGACGCGCTATCGCAGCGCCTCCCGCATACCGGCCGACCCGTCGAAGCCGTACGTGATCGAGAAGGGCGAGGGCGACCGCGCCCACCTCTTCGGCGATCTGGTCACCGTCTACGCGGGCGGCGAGCAGACCGACAACACCTTCAACTTCTTCACCGTCGAGGGCCCGAAGGGCGACATCATCCCGGCGCACGTGCACGCGGACACCCACGAGGTGTTCTACGTGACGCAGGGCGCGGTCCGGCTCTTCGCCGAGGACCCCGAGGGCGAGCAGCTGGAGCGGCTGCTCACCCCGGGCGACTTCGGTTTCGTGCCGAAGAACTGCGCGCACGCCTACCGCATGGAGCGGCACCACTCGCAGGTCGTCGGCGTCGCCGCGGGCCCCGGCGGCACGTTCGAGCGCTTCTTCGAGACGCTGGGCACGCCGGTGGAGGACATGGGCCTGCCCGCCCGGCCGTTCGTGCCCGAGCCGGGCAAGTTCGGCACGGTGCCGCAGGAGTACGACGTGCGCTTCCTGCCCGACCACCAGTGGCGGACCGCGTGACGCCGGGCGAGCTGCGCGCGCTCATCTCCGCCCCGCACCCGGACGTCGCGCCGCTGCCCCGGGCGACGTCGTACGCGGCGGGCGTGCGGGCGCTGCGCGGTGTCCCGTACGCGGACGTGGCCGGCGCCCGCCCGCTGGAACTCGACCTGTGGCTTCCTACGTCGGCGAGCCCCGCCCCGCTGGTGCTGTTCGTGCACGGCGGAGCGTGGCGGCGCGGCCGGCGTGACGACATGGGTGTGCGGACGCGGGAGTGGACTCCCGGTCCGTTCGAGCGGCTCGCGGCGGCGGGCCTGGCCGTGGCCTGCGTGGATTACCGGCTGAGCGGCGAGGCGGCGTTCCCGGCGCCGCTGGAGGACCTGCGGTCGGCGCTGCGCTGGCTGGGGCTGCGCGCGGCGGAGCTGGGCATCGACCCCGAACGCACCGTCGTGTGGGGCGAGTCGGCGGGCGGCCATCTGGCGTCGCTGCTCGCGCTCACGCACGACGGGCCGCGGCTCGCGGGGGCCGTCGTCTGGTACGGCCCGGCGGATCTGACGGTGACACGCGCCCCGTTCGACCCGGCGGACCCGGCCACGCCCGAGGCGCTGCTGCTGGGCGGCGCGCCCGCGTCACTGCCGGAACTGGCCGCCGCGGCAAGCCCGTTGAAGCAGGTCACCTCGGACGCGCCGCCCTTCCTCGTCGTGCACGGCGAGGCCGACTCGATGGTGCCGTGCTCGCACGGCCGCGATCTGGCGGACGCGCTGCGGGCCGCGGGGGTGCCGGTCGAACTGCGGACCGTGCCGGGCGCCGACCACGGCTGGCACGGCGCGGCCGACGCCGAGGTCCGGCGGATCTTCGCCGCGTCCCTGGACTTCGTACGGCAGCACACCTGACCACCCCTTTGCCCCGCGCCCGTGACCTGGCAGATTGGTGTGCCCCTGCCCCCTGGTGAAGAGGTGCGTGATGAGCCCGCAGTTCGGCGACTACCAATTCGAGATCTACCTCGACGGACTGCGGGGCGTCACGCCCACGCAGCCGATGGACTACGCCGCCCTCGAACAACGAGCCCAGGCGGCGCTCTCCCCCTCCGTGTGGTCCTACGTCGCCGGGGGCGCGGGCGACGAGCACACGCAGCGCGCCAATGTGCGCGCCTTCGAGCGGTACGGGCTCGTGCCCCGGATGATGGTCGGCGCCACGCAGCGGGACATGTCCGTGGACCTGTTCGGGACGCGGCTCGCCTCGCCGCTGTTCATGGCGCCGGTCGGTGTGATCGGACTGTGCGCGCAGGACGGGCACGGTGACCTGGCGACGGCGCGGGCCGCGGCGCGCACCGGCGTGCCCATGGTGGCCTCCACGCTGACGGTCGACCCGATGGAGGACGTGGCCGCGGAGTTCGGCGAGACACCAGGCTTCTTCCAGCTGTACACACCCACCGACCGGGCGCTCGCCGAGAGCCTGGTCAAGCGGGCCGAGGCGGCCGGCTACAAGGGCATCGTCGTCACGCTCGACACCTGGGTCACCGGCTGGCGCCCGCGCGACCTGTCGACGTCCAACTTCCCGCAGCTGCGCGGCCACTGCCTCGCCAACTACACCTCGGATCCGCGTTTCCAGGAGATCGCGGCGAGCACCGACCCCATGGATCTCGTCAGCTCCTGGGTCGGCCTCTTCGGCAACCCGCTCACCTGGGACGACCTGCCGTGGCTGCGCTCGCTCACCGATCTGCCGCTGATCCTCAAGGGCATCTGCCACCCCGAGGACGTGCGCCGCGCCAAGGACGGCGGCGTGGACGGCATCTACTGCTCCAACCACGGTGGCCGCCAGGCCAACGGCGGGCTGCCCGCGCTCGCCGCGCTGCCGGGGGTCGTGGAGGCGGCGGACGGCATGCCGGTCCTCTTCGACTCCGGGGTCCGCTCGGGCGCCGACATCGTCAAGGCCCTGGCGCTCGGCGCGACGGCGGTGGGCGTCGGCCGCCCGTACGCGTACGGGCTCGCGGTCGGCGGCGAGGACGGGCTTGTGCACGTGCTGCGCTCCCTGCTCGCCGAGGCCGACCTGATCATGGCGGTGGACGGCTATCCGACGCTGGCGGATCTCACGCCGGAGTCACTGGCCACGCTGGACTGAGCCGTCGCGGGCCACCGCGTCGACCAGGCGCGCGAGCGCGTCGGCGGCCCGCACCAGTCCGTCGTGCGGCGTGACCGGTTCGTCGAGGTAGTGGTCGCGGCGCAGTTCCAGCATCAGGGCGCTCACCCGGGGCTCCTTGCCGTAGTGCTCCAGAGGGACGTACGCGCCCGCGAACGGCGTGTTCTCCGCCGTGTCGCCGTACGCGGCGAAGGCCTCGCGTGCCGCGGCGAGGAGGGTGTCAGGTGTGTGGAACGGGTCGGTGCCCAGGCAGACTTCTGGCCGCGGGTCCGTGCCGTGCAGTTCGTAGGGCAGGGCGCGGCTCGGGTAGGAGTGGACGTCGACAACGACCGCCCGGCCGGTCGCGGCCAGGCGGTCGGCCACGGCCCGTGTCATGGCCCGCGCGTACGGGTGGAAGTACGTGTCCAGCAGGGCGTCCTCGTCCGCCGGGGGTTCGGGGCGCAGTGGCTCGCGGTGTGTGGTGCGGGTGTAGACCGCGCCCATGCCGACGGCCCGCATCTCCTCGCGTTCGTCGGGGAACCGCTCCGGGTCGACGACCAGGCGCGAGCACTCGTTGACGAACCTCCAGGGCGTGAGCGACGCGGCCCGTGCGGCGCGTTCCGCGACGACCTCGGTGTGCGCGTCGGTGATGAGGTCCAGCTCGCGGTCGAGGGCCGCGCCGTGGAGCAGCAGCCCGTCGCGGACGTGTGCCGGGATCAGGCGCGAGGAGTGCGGTACGTGCAGGAGGACCGGGGAGGACGGGTCGCCGGGGAGCAGCCGGTACGTTTCCATGGCCCCCACTCTCCCACCCCGTCCACTTTCTGGGACACGTGGTTTCGAGGTGTGGGCGCGGGGTAGGGAGCCCGCCGCTGCTACTGAATGGTCAGTGAGTAGCTGGAGCGCGACAGGAGTACCTCACCTTGCCCGAAGCACCTTCAGAACTCGTGCGTCATCTGTGGATTCCGCTCGCCGACGGAACACGGCTCGCCGCCCGCGTCTGGCTCCCGGAGGGCGCGGCCCGCCCGGCGCCCGCAATCCTCGAGTACATCCCGTACCGCAAGAACGACGGGACCGCCGACCGCGACAACAGCCTGCACGCCCGCTTCGCCGCGTCCGGCTACGCCGCCGTCCGCGTCGACCTGCGCGGCAGCGGCGACTCGGACGGGCTGATGCTCGACGAGTACGCGCAGCAGGAGCTGGACGACGGCGTCGAGGTCATCGCGTGGCTCGCCGAACAGGAGTGGTGCGACGGCACCGTCGGCATGATCGGCAAGTCGTGGGGCGGCTTCAACGGCCTGCAGATCGCGGCCCTGCGCCCGCCGGCCCTGAAGGCGATCGTGACGGTCTGCTCGACGGACGACCGCTACGCCGACGACGTGCACTACACGGGCGGTTCACTGATCGCCTCCGAGATGCTGCCGTGGGCGTCGACGATGCTCGCCTACAACGCGCGGCCCGCCGACCCGGCCGTCGTCGGCGACGACTGGCGCGAGCGGTGGCTGAAGCGGATGGCCGACACCCCCGTGTACGTGGAGGGGTGGCTGCGGCACCAGACCCGCGACGCCTTCTGGAAACACGGCTCGGTGTGCGAGGACTTCTCAGCGATCCAGGCTCCGGTGCTCGCGGTGGGCGGCTGGTACGACCCGTACTGCGGCGCCGTGCTGCGACTCCTGGAAGGCATCGACAACGCTCCCGTGCGCGCCCTGGTCGGGCCGTGGGCGCACACGTACCCGCACCAGGCGGCGCCCGGACCCGCGATCGACTTCCACGGTGAAGTGGTGCGCTGGTTCGACCAGTTCCTGCGCGGCAAGGACGCCGGGGCCCTGGAGGACCCGGCGCTGCGCGCGTGGCTGCCCGAGTGGGCGGCGCCCGGCGGCGACCGGGAGCAGCGGCCCGGCCGGTGGGTGGCCGAGCAGCGGTGGCCCTCGGAGCGCATCGAGCGGCAGGAGTTCGCGCTGGCCGGCGAGTCGGCGGGCGAGGCCGTCGGGCACGACCCGCTGCGTTTTCGCGAGGCACACCTCGACAGCACGCGGGTGCTCGGCACGGCGGGCGGCAGCTGGCTCCAGTTCGGTGACGCGGCCGGGCAGTTCGGCCCGCAGGGCGGCGACGACGGGCTCGCGCACTGCTTCACCACCGCGCCGCTCGACGAGCGCGCGGAGATCCTCGGCGCCCCGTCGGTGACGCTGCGGGTGAGCGCGGACCGGCCCGCGGCGCAGCTCGCTGTGCGCCTCAACGACGTGGCGCCGGACGGCAGTTCGCGGCTCGTCACGCGCGGCCTGCTCAATCTGACGCACCGCGAGGGCCACGAGGAGACGCAGCCGCTGGAGGCGGGGCAGGCCTACGACGTGACGGTGCCGCTGGTGGCGACCGCGCACGCCTTCGCGCCCGGCCACCGCATCCGCGTCGCGGTCTCGTCCTCGTACTGGCCGCTGGCCTGGCCGTCCCCCGAGCCGGTCACGGTCACCCTGCACCCCTCCCCCGCCGCGGCGCTGCACCTGCCCGTACGGCCGCCGCACGACGCGGACGCCGAGCTGCGCCCCTACGGGGAGCCGCATCCGGACCTGCCCGTCGAGCTGTCCACATCGAGCGACGGCACCTCGCGGCACATCGGGCACGACCCGGTCTCCGGCCGCACCACGGTCGAACTCGTCGTCAACGACGGCGACTTCAAGGACCACTCCGACGGGCTGTGGAAGTCCGGCGTCGCCGTCGACCGCTTCGCGCTCACCGAGGGCGACCCGAACTCTGCAGTCGTGGAGTGCGAGCGCACCGAGGAGGGCGGGCGCGGCGAGTGGCACTGGAAGGTCGTCACGCACAGCCGGATGACCTCCGACGCCGCCGCGTTCACCGTCGTCAACACCCTCACCGCCTACGAAGGGGACACCCGCGTCTTCCACCGCACGACGGACGCGGTGATTCCCCGGCAGGGAGTCTGAGCATGCGCAGACGCACGTTCCTGACCGGCTCGCTCGGTGTCGTCGCGGCAGCCGGGGTGGCCACGGCCACCGGCTCCGCGGCCGGCACCGGGCCCGTGATCACGGTCGGCTCCAAGCAGTTCACCGAGTCGTGGGTGATGGGCGAGCTGTACGCCCAGATCCTGCGCGAGCGCGGATTCGATGTCGTCCTCAAGTCCAACGTCGGCAGCGCCGACCTCATCGACCGGGCGCTGCGCAACGGGCAGATCGACCTGTACCCCGAGTACACGGGCGTCATCCTGCAGACGTTCGCGATGCCCGAGCACATGCCGACGACGGCGCGCGGCACGTACGAGGCGGCGAAGAAGTTCGAGGCGGGACGCGGCATCTCACTGCTGCCGCCGACCCCGTTCCAGAACCGCAACGCCGTCGCCGTGCGCACCGCGGACGCCCGCAAGCACGGCCTCAAGACCGTCGGCGACCTGAAGAAGCTGGGGAAGATCTCGTACGCCGAGTACCCCGACAACATCACGGGCCCGCTCGGCTTCGACGCCATCGTCAAGGCGTACGACCTGCACGACATGAAGGTGCGGCCGCTCAACATCGGCCTGCAGTACCCGGCGCTGAAGAACGGGGACGTGGACGCGGCCGACGTGTTCACCACCGACCCGCAGCTGCGCCGCTACGACTTCACCATCCTCGACGACGACCAGGCCATCTTCGGGTTCCAGAACGTCTCCCCCGTGGTGCGCACGTCCCTCGTCGAGAAGTACGGCGAGCGGCTCACCGAACCGCTGAACGCCGTCGACGAACTGCTCACGGAGGAAGCCATGCAGGCCCTGAACGAGGCCGCCGCCATGATGCGGCTGAGCCCGGCGAAGGTCGCCGACCGGTTCCTGAGAGCGAACAAGTTGATATGACCGTGACCGAGGAGCATTCCACGATGCAGACCGCCGGCGCCGCAGCAGACATCGTTTTCGACGCGGCCACCAAGACGTACGACGGCACGACCGAGGCGGCCGTCGACGCGTTGTCCCTGACGGTTCCCGCGGGCGAGATCTGTGTCCTGCTCGGCGCCTCCGGGTGCGGCAAGACGACCGCGCTGACCCTCGTCAACCGGCTCACCGAGCTGACGAGCGGCGACATCCGGATCGGCGGCAGCAGCATCCGCGAGCAGGACGTCATCGAACTGCGGCGCGGCATCGGCTACGTCATCCAACAGGCCGGTCTCTTCCCGCACTTGACGATCGAGGAGAACGTCGCGACGGTGCCGCAGGTGCTCGGCTGGAAGAAGCCGAGGATCGCGGAGCGCTCGCGCGAGCTGCTCGAACTGGTCGGCCTCCCGCACAAGGAGTACGCGCACCGCTACCCCTCGCAGCTCTCCGGCGGCCAGCGCCAACGCGTCGGCATCGCACGGGCGTTGGCGGCGGACCCGCCCATCATGCTGATGGACGAGCCGTTCGGCGCGCTGGACCCGGTGACGCGCGAGCACGTGCAGGACGAGTTCCTGAAGCTGCAGGAGCAGGTACAGAAGACGACGCTGTTCGTCAGCCACGACATCGACGAGGCCGTCCGCATGGGCGACCGCATCGCAATCCTCGCCAAGGGCGGCAAGCTGCTCCAGTACGACGCCCCGGAGAAGATCCTGCGTGAGCCCGCCGACGACTATGTGGCCCGCTTCGTCGGCACGGACCGGGGCCTGAAGGCGCTGACGCTGCGCACGCTCGGCGATCTGAAGCTGGAGCCCGCGGACGGCGCCGAGGGTTCCCTGCGCACCACCGACACGCTGCGCACCGCGCTGTCGGCGCTGATGGCCGGTGGCGCCGAGCGGCTCGCGGTCGCCGACGTGGCCGGCGAGCCGGTCGGCTCCGTCACCGTCGCGCTCATCCGGGAGGCGGCGTGATCTCGCTGGCCGCCGGCCCCGTCATCCCCGACTTCGGCACGGCCAGTTCGTGCGTGCGCGACAACGGGGTTTTCTGCGTCGACTGGTTCACCGCGAACTTCTCCAGCGTGTTCGGCCCCGCCCTCGTCCAGCACGTGCGCCTCACGGTGATCGCGGTCGGGATCGGCTTCCTGATCGCGTTTCCGCTGGCGCTGCTCGCGCACTTCCGGCGGTGGCTGGTCCGTCCGCTGGGCGGGCTGACCTCGTTCCTCTACACGATCCCACCGATGGCGCTGTTCACGCTCCTCGTCCCGGTGTCGGGTCTGTCCGTTCTGACCGCCGAGATCGCCCTGGTGGCGTACACGCTGATGGTGCTGTTCAAGTCGACGGTCACCGGGCTCGGCGAAGTGCCGGAGGACGTACGCCGTGCGGGTGTCGGCATGGGTCTGACCCGGCGCGAGGTCCTGTGGCGCATCGAGCTGCCGCTGGCGCTGCCCGCGGTGGTCAGCGGGCTGCGGGTGGCGACCGTGACCACGATCAGTGTGGTCGAGATCGCCGCGTTCATCATCGACCAGGGCCTCGGTTCGCCGATCATCCAGGGCCTCCAGTCGCCGTTCAACACCCAGTTCATCGGGGCGGGGCTGCTCGCCGTGGCGCTCGCGCTCGCCGCCGACGGACTGCTCGTGCTGCTCGGCCGGGTGCTCACACCATGGGCCAGGACGCGGAGGACCGCCTGATGCACACCTTCCTCGCGAGTTTCTCGTTCATGGCCGACCACTTCGGCCTGCTGCTCAGCCGGACCGTCGACCATCTGCTGCTCTCGGCGGCGGGCGTCGCCGTGGCGCTGGTGATCGCGGTGCCGCTCGGTGTGTGGCTCGGACACCGCGGCAAGGGGTCGTTCCTGACCGTGAGCATCTCCAACATCGGCCGGGCGCTGCCCTCGCTCGCGCTCATCGCGATCTTCCTGGGGCTGCTCGGCATCGGCTTCGTGAACGTCATGACGGCGCTGGTCATCATGGCGATCCCGCCGGTGCTCACGCACGCCTACCTGGGTGTGGAGCAGGTCGACGCGGACCTGGTGCGGGCCGCGCGCGGGATGGGCCTCACGCAGTGGCAGATCCTGTGGCGCGTCGAACTGCCCCTCGCCCTCCCGGTGTTGTTCACCGGTATCCGCATCGCCGTCGTGTACGTCATCTCCAGCGCGACCTTGGCCGCCGTCGCGGGCGGCGGCGGCCTCGGTGACATCATCCTCAACCAGGTGTCGTACGGCCTGTCGGGTGTCATCGCGGCGGCGCTGTGGGTGGCGGTCCTGGCACTGGCCGCCGACGGCCTGTTCGGCACCGTCGGCAACCGGATCGCGCCGCGGGGGATCAGGGTCCGAGGCTGACCACGGGTGTCCGGACCCGCCGCGGCCCGGATCCGGGGCGGCGGGCCGTGAACCCACCCGACTGCCACGGCGAGCGGGGCGGGGGGGGGCGGGCGCCCCCCCCCCCCCCCCCCCCCCCCCCCCCCCCCGCCGCGGCGCGAGGATCCGGCCTGATCCAAGCGATGGGCCCTACCCCGCGTAGGGGCTGCCGCCGAGCCAGGTGGTCCCGTCGATCACTTCGCGCGCCGCGTCCAAGTGGCCGCTGTGGCAGGCCACTTCCGTGAGCACGTGGATCAGGATGTGCCGTACGTCGGGCAGCCGCCAGGCCGGCCAGATCTCCACGGGCCAGGCGGCGGGCTCCTGGTCGAGCGTGACGTCCGCGAGCACGCCGTCCGCGCGCGCGATGGCCGCCCGGTATTCGGCGAAGACCTGCCGTGCACCCATCCCTTCGGGGACGTACCAGTGTGGCTCCGCGCCCGCCGTGAGCTGTCCGGCCACGTCCTCGGCGCCCGCGACCACCCCGGGGAACCAGAAGCGCTCGACATCCACGGTGAGATGGCGCACCAGCGCCAGGCAGCTCCAGCCACTGGGCAGCGCCGGGCGCCGCAGATCGTCTTCCGAGAGCCCCTCAAGGATCCCGAGGACGTGTTCACGCTGGCGGTCCAAGGCGCCCTTGAGGGCGCCGAGTTCGACGCTCGCCGGGCGCTGCCCCGACCGCCGCTCCGCCACCACCACGGGCTCTCCTGTCGCACCTGTCATCCGCGCGCCTCCTCCACCGCAGAGCGAAACCTGACGTCCGGTCCGGACGCTACACCGGGGGTCTGACAACCCTCCGCCGAAGCGGGGAGGTGCCGCCCCCCCCCTGCGCTCCTTCCGGTCGGAGCGCAGGGTGCCCGGCCTAGGCACCGGCGTCGCAGCAACCTTCGCGGCGCATGAGGCGGCCCACTTCCAGCCAGTCGTCGCCGGTGGCCTTCAGTGATCTGGAGGTCACCGGTTCGAACGAGCCGACCAGGTCGGCCTGTTGGAAGGGGACGCCGCCGCGCAGCACCGCCGTCGTACGGATCAGGTCGTCGAAGTCGGTGAACGGGTCGCCGTCGACGATCGTGAGGTCGGCGAGCTTGCCCTCCTCCAGGGTGCCGAGGTCCGCGTCCGCCCCGAAGACCCGGGCGGGCATCAGCGTCGCCGTGTGCAGGGTCTGGGCCGGGGAGAGACCGCCGCGGTGCAGGGCGCGCAGCGCGAGGTGCAGGTGGAGGCCGACCGGGACCAGCGGCTGGTCGGTGCCGAGCGCGATGTGCCCACCCGCGGCGAGGATGCGCCGGTAGACCGCGAGTTCGGTGTCCAGGGTGGCGAGCTGGGCGGCCGTGGGCGGCGTCTTGGCCAGCTTCTCCACGGCGGCGGTGTCCCACGGCGGCATCAGCCGGGTCACACGCGGGTCCTCGGCGATGGCCGGGTCGGCGCCGATCAGCGGCTGCGCGGTGAACGGGGTGGCGATGAGGTGGAAGTCGCCGGTCTTCGAGTAGATCTCCCGCACGTCCTGATTCGCGTGCCCGGTGGCCGTCGTGGCGTGCCCGAACTCCAGGCGCTGCGTGGCTTGCAGATGGGTCGTCAGGTCCTGGCCGAGCTGGATGCCCGGGGTGCACAGGTGGCTTCCGCTGCGCACACCGAGCCGCTCGTGCGCGAAGGAGGCCGCCTCCTTCATCACCCAACCCGGCGCCCGAACATAGGTCTTGACGAAGTCCCAGTCGAGGGCGGCGGCCCGGGCGAGCGAGCGGCGCAGACCGGCGCGGGTGCGGTGGGCGCGGCCCATGCTGTAAGCGACACGCGGCCCGTCGAGCAGCTCCCCGGTGGCAAGGAGCCGCGGCCCGGCCAGCGCGCCCGCGTACACCGCTTCCCTGATGCGGGCCTGCTCGTAGGCGAACCCGCCGAGGGAGACCGCGGTCGTGATGCCGTACACGAGTTGGAGCGCGGTCTGGCGGCCGCCGTAGGTGGATTGCCAGGGGTGGGTGTGGGCGTCGAAGAGGCCCGGGATCACCGTCCGTTGGGACGCGTCGATGCGCTTGGCGGAGGCCCGGCCGCCCGCGCGGTGCGGGGTGACGGCGGTGATGCGGCCGCCCTCGACGGTGACGTCGACGTCGTCGCGGACCTCGGATCCTGTGCCGTCCCAGAAGCGGCCCGCGTGCACGACGGTGTCGGCGGGGCGGGGGCGGCGGTGGTCGAGCGGGATTCTGACCGTACGGGCGGTGCCCTTCGCGACGTCGAGGAGGCGGAGCCGGCCCGCGCTCAGGTAGAGGAGCTGCCGACTGTCGGCGGACCAGCTCGGGTGGTCGGCGGCCTCGTCGGTGACCTGGCGGGCGTCGCCGTCCGGGGTGCCGTCGGGGCGTACGGGCAGCAGCCACAGCGCGGACTCGACGACCACGGCCATGGTGCGGCCGTCGGGCGACCAGGCGGGCCCGGAGTCGTAGCGGTCGGCGATCGAGACGTGCGGGGCGACGGCGTGCACGACCGCCTTGCCGGTCTTGGTGTCGACGACGCGGACGAGGTTGTAGCCCTCGCGGAAGCGCTGGTTGAGGCGGCCACGGTCGCACAGCGCCACGTATCTGCCGTCGGGCGACCAGCAGGGTCTGCCGGGCAGTCCGCCGCTGCCCATCGGGGCGGCGAGGACGCGTTCGGTGCCCGCGGTCAGGTCGCGCAGGACGAGGTTCCCGGACATGTCGATGCACGCCAGACGCTGCCCGTCGGGCGAGAGCGCGGGGAACGCCCGGCCGCCCTCGGCGAGCACCGTCTCCTTGCCGCTGTCCAGGTCGTGGCGGCGCACGGAGAACAGTCCCGCCCGGTCGTCGGCGTAGACGAGGGCCTTGCCGTCGGGGGTCCAGGTCGGGGCGAGTACGTAGCGGGTCTGCGGGACCTGGAGGACCTTGCGCGGGGCACGCCCGTTCGACGTACCGCCGATCCACAGGGCATTGAGGGCGGCGAAGGCGACCTGCTTGCCGTCGGGCGACAGGGCCGGCAGGTGCGGGGAGCGGACCGGGCGGACTCCCCCGGCCTCGAAGTCGTAGCGCTTGACGCGATAGTGCGGCCGGTGGACCGGGAGCTTCGCGGTGAACGCGATCCCTTCCCCCTCGCTCGGGGCGGCGGGGCGCACGAGGCGGAAGCGGCCGTCGACGGTGAGCAGCAGGGTGTCGGGTCCTGTCCAGCGGGGCGGCACGGGTGCGAGATCACCCGGCACGTCGACCGGCTTCCCGTCGACGACGAGGGTGCAGGTGGCGGAAGGTGCGGCGGTGGTCCGCAGGTAGGCGAGCGGCCCCTTCGGCCCGGGTGCCACGGCCGGGGTCATGACCTGGGCGCCGGAGTCGTCGGCGTGCTCGGTGGTGACGACGCCGGTGCCGTCGGCGGCAACCGAGGCGAGGGTGGACGCCTGGAGGGTTCCGGCGTCGGTGACCACGGCCCGTACGAACACCACGCGGGTGCCGTCGGCGGACCAGGTGGGGTCGAAGTCCTCCCAGGCGCCGCCCTGCCCCGGGCCTTCCTGACCGGGAGCGCCGGTAAGCCGGGTGAGGGTTCCGTCGCGTACGTCGACGGTCCAGATCCGGTACGGGGCGGCGTGCTCGGGGTCCCCGCCGCGCTCGGAGGCGAAGGCGATCCGGTGGCCGTCCGGGGACCAGGCGGGCCCGCGGTCGTCCCACGGCCCGTCGGTGAGCTGCTTCGGTGCGCCGCCGTCGGCGTCCAGGAGCCACAGGTGGAAGCCGCCGCCCTGGTAGCCGCAGACGACGAGCCGCTTGCCGTCCGGGGCGAACTGAGGGCGGGTGGGCTCCAGTTCAGGGGTGGTCAGCGGTCTCGCGGTGCCGCCCTTGCGGGGGATCGACCACAGGATGTTCTGGATCTCGGCGACGAAGCGGTCGCCGGAAGGGGCGAGGGTGGCGGCGCCGTTGGTGGCGGCGGTGAAGGAGAGGGAGGCCGGGGTGTCCTGGGCGGCCGCGGCCGCCGCCGGTTCGAGGAGGGTTCCGGCTCCTGCGGCGAGGGCGCCGGCCGTGGCGGTGGTGGTCTGCAGGAAACGGCGGCGGGTGAAGGAGGCCCCCGGGAGGGATGTGGTGTCGGAGATGGCCTCGGGGGTGGTGACGGGGGTGGTGTCCATGAGACTCCCAATGCACGGAGGGCGTGGGGACGCACGAGCCCGAGGGGACTCGTGGGTCTTGCGGGACCGAACTGTGCGCGAGTCGAACAGGGAACGCACAGCAACATACGTGGCACCCGCAGTGAGTCAACATGGCCGACGGCGTGAACCGTCCGATGGACACACGGAAGCGGCCCGCCGGGGTGAGGGCGGCGGGCCGCTTGCTGATCGAGCCGCGGGGGTGGCTACTGCTCGACCGGCCCGGTGGGCCCGGTGAGCGGGAGCACCGCCTGGCAATTCACCGCGCGGGGGTGCTCGGGGTCGAGTGCGTTGAGGACGTGAGTGAGGGTGACCGGGTCGTACGGGGCCTCGAGATGGTCCGTGTAGTCCTTGGCGCAGGTGTCCTGGAGCCGGATGTTGCGCACGCTCGCGCCGGGCCCCGCCTTGAGGAAGGCGTTGGTGTAGGGCGAGACCACCTC
Source organism: Streptomyces sp. NPDC051684 (assembly GCF_044453445.1). Lineage (NCBI taxonomy): Bacteria > Bacillati > Actinomycetota > Actinomycetes > Kitasatosporales > Streptomycetaceae > Streptomyces > Streptomyces sp. NPDC051684. The sequence goes on from NZ_JBITCS010000036.1 coordinate 24,451, forward strand.
GTCGTACTTGGTGGCGATGACGGTGTAGTCGACGCCCGGGACGGTGTCGCCGCGGGCGTCGAGGTCCTTGTTGAAGTCCGAGCCGATCTCCTGCTCGACGAGGGCCGGGGCGGCCTTGTCCAGGAACCCGTTCACGGGCTCCAACAGATGCAGCCGGCGGCCGAGTTCGGTGATGCCGGACAGGGTGGTGCCGTGATTGGAGGGGGTGATGCCGACGAGTTTTCCGACCTTGCCCGCGGCGCTCGGGTCGTCCTTGAGATAGGTACGGGGCAGCGGTCCACCGCCTTGCGAGTGACCGACGAGGTCGACCTCGGCCGTGCCCGTCGCGCCGCGCACCTTGTCCACGAAGGCGCCGAGCCGCGCCGCGCTGTCCTTCATGTGGGCGGTGCCCTGGATCGGTGATGTCGCCTTGTCGGCTCCGTAGTTGAAGGCGAAGACGCAGTAGCCGTTGTTCGCAAGGAGCGGCGCCGCGCCACGCCAGTTGTCGTTCATGTTCTCGAGCGTGCCGTGGATCAGCACGACGGGCCTCGGATGCTCGGCGCTCGGCTTGCAGCCCCAGTCGTTCGCGCCGGGCGGCGCCTCGCCGGCCTTGAAGAAACCGGCCAGGAATCCCTTGGTGAAGTTGTACTCGACCGGCCGCTGCTCCTCGGTCGCGGTCGCGTGCGGGGAGCCGAGCGAGACAAGTCCCGCCACTCCGAGGGCACCCGCGGCTGCCGCACCGAGTATCCTGCGTCTCATTTTCCAGTACCGTCCCTTGTTCTGGAATGCCGCGCACTGAGCGGCGTCGGACGGCGTGAAGCTAGGAGAACTCCGAGGCGCCCGGCAATGCTGTGGGAACGGCGGTGCGCAGGGCGCGCAGAACGGTGCCAGGATTCCTCACTCGCCCCGGGCGAAAGTGTCACGAAGGTGAGCGCCTCACCCACTCCACACCCCCGGTGATCCGAAATACCGCTGGTGAACGACCGACTAGCACTGGTAGTTGACTTCGTGTCAACATCTTGACCGGTGAGTAACCTCGGCCCATACTCGGCGAACGGACGGACCTGGGAGCGAAGGGATGAACGGACCCGGCACGATCGGCACACCGAGTTCCGGGGGCGCGTGGGCGGCATTTCCGCAGCGACTCCCGGACGAGCTGCGCAGAGAGAACCCGACCCTCGCGGCCGAGATAATCCACGAAATCCGACGCCAGATCCCTGAATTCTCCCGGCCGTTGTCCGGGCAGTTCGGAATGTCCATCCAAAGCGGCGTGGAATCCACCCTCGCGGAATTCGTCGACCGGGTCGGGAATGGCGGCGGGGAACTCGACGCGCGGCGCCTTCCGATCTACCGGGCGCTCGGCCGCGGCGAGTTGGCGGAGGGACGCAGCCTGGACGCGCTGCAGGCCGCGTACCGGCTCGGCGGCCGGGTCGCCTGGCGGCGCTACGTACGGGTGGCACGGCGCCTGTCCCTGAGCACGGACGCGCTGACACGGCTCGCGGAGGCCGCGTTCACGCACATCGAGGAGATCGCGGCGGCGTCCGTCACCGCGTACGCGCGCGCCCAGGCCGACGCCGCCGGGACCCTCGACCGCCGCCGCCACCGCCTCCTCGCCCTCCTGGTCGCCCCCGCCCCTCTGGGGCCCATGGCACTGGAGCAGGCGGCACAGGACGCGGAGTGGGTGCTGCCGGAGCTGGTGGCCGCGGTGGCGTTGGGACCTCGAGGAGCGGAGGTTCCCGGGGTCGCGGGAGGCGCCGGGGCCGGACGGGCCGGGGGCACGCCGACCGGACCGGCGACGGCGGCCCCCGCGGCCTCCACCACGGCGCGGGCGCCGGGGCGCGGCAGGGAAGGCGCGTCCCCGGTCCGCAAGCCGCTGCCCGATGCCGTGCTCGCCGATCTCGACGGCCCCGCCCCCTGCCTGCTCGTCCCCGACCCCGGCACGCGACTCGCCGACCCGCGCCTGCACCGGCTCCTGGCCGAGCGCGCGGGCGTCGTCGGCCCCGTCGTACCCCTCGCGCTGGCCGCCGATTCGCTGCGCTGGGCGCGCACCTTGCGCGAACACGGGGCCGCGGGCGCCGACATGGAAGCGGGGCGGCGGGAAGCAGGGCCGCTGGAAGCGGGGCGGCACCTCACGGACCTGCTGCTGCTCGCCGACCCCGCACTCGTCCGCCTCATGGCCGCGCGCCGCCTCGCACCGCTCGCGGACCTCACTCCGAAACAGCGCAGTCGCCTGGCCCACACCCTCCTCGCCCACCTGCAGAGCCCGCACGGCAGCGCTCCCGAGCTGGCCGCCCGCCTGGCCATCCACCCGCAGACGGCGCGCCAGCGCCTGCACCACCTGCAACGCCTCTTCGGCACCGCCCTGACCGACCCCGACGCCCGCTTCGAGCTGGAGGCGGCACTGCGCGCGGAGCGGCCGAGTACGCGGCCGTGAGGCGTCGACCTGCGTAAACATCCATGGGCCGGGCCCGTACGTACCGCACCTGCCCGCGCACACCGCCCGGGAATACCCCACCCCCTTGCCCCCGTTGAAGGCGTCGAGCAAGGAGGCAACAGTGGAGCAGCAGTACTACACGCACGGGACGGCCGCGGAGCGCTGGGACCGTGCCCAGATGTTCTTCGAAGCGAGGGAGTACGCGAACGCCGCCCGGATCCTCGACGGCCTCGTCGAGGAGGTTCCCGAGCAGGTCGGCCCCCGCCTCCTCCTGGCCCGTTCGTACTACCACTCGGCCCAACTGCGCCGCGCCGAGACCGCGTTGCGCACCATCGTGGAGCGCGACCCGGTGGAGCACTACGCCCGCCTGATGCTCGGCCGCACGCTGGAGCGTCAGGGTCGGCACGACGAGGCGGCGCCGCATCTTCGGATGGCGTCGGCGCTCGCGGGCGAATTCGACTAGGGCACGAGCACGGAACACGCGGGTCCTGCCCAGAAGGCAGGACCCGCTTACGTTGACGCGCGCCCTGGTGTCAGCTCCGGTCCCGGCCGACGAAGTCCGCTATCGCGACAGCGACAGCCTCGGGCTGCTCGTCGGGAATGAAGTGCCCGGCATCAGGCACGACGATTCCGGTGACGTTGTCGGCCCACGCCCGGATGGATCCGGCCATGTCCGGAACGGAGCCGTGGCTGCTGGAGATCCCGAGGACGGGCACGGTCAGGTGTCGCCGCTCGAGCGCCTCGCGGTTCTTGCGGGCCGACTCCGCGGCGTCCCGGTAGTACGCGAGGGAGGCACGCAGGCCACCGTCGGCGGCGACGGCCGCCGCGTAGTGGTCGATCTCGGCGTCGTCGAAAGTGCCGGGAGACAGGGCCTTCGCCTTCAGAAACCAGCCCACGTACTCGCGTTCCCGGCCGGAAAGCAGTGTCTCGGGCAGGTCGGGCACGGTGTGGAACGCGAAGTGCCAGGTCTTCCACGCGCGGTCCGGGTCGGTGGGGATCGCCTCCGGGAGAGTGATGCCGGGAATCCCGGCGTCGAGCAGGGCGACCCCGCGCAGGTGGCCCTCGAAGGTGAGGGCGAGGGAAAAGGCGACCCAGGCGCCGACGTCGTGGGCGACCAGGGAGTAGGTCGACACCCCGAGGGACTGCACGGCGGCGTGGACGTGCGCGGCGAGCGCGTGGGTGTCGTAGCCGCACTCCGGACGCTCGGAATGCCCCTGCCCCGGCAGGTCGATCGCGATGACGCGGAACCTGTGCGCGAGTCCAGGCATCACCTTTCTCCAGGCCCACCAGGTCTGCGGGAACCCGGCAAGCAGCACGACGACCGGACCGTTCGACCGACCGCCCTCGACGGCATGAAGACGGACCCCGCCCGCGGCGACCCAGCGGTGTGTGAACCCGTCCAGGTGCTGCAGGGGCAGGTCACGGACGGGGTTGCTGTCGCAGACATGTGGGGTGCTGGTTGCGGGGCCGGGGCCGGTCACGGGGATCCTCCGTCGGTGTCAGGGGCGTGCGGTGCGGTCGGGACGGTGCGCGCCATGCCGGAAGCTAGCACATCTTGAACTAACCAGTTCAAGATAAGATGGCGCACACAACACGGCCCGACACACCCCGCCGAAGAAGCAAGGAAGTACCGCGTGGCAGGCAAGAAGCAGTTCGACATGGACGCGGCGCTCGACGCCGCGATGGTCCAGTTCTGGCGCTCCGGCTACGCCGACACCTCACTGGACGCCCTGTCCCGGGCAACCGGCCTCAACCGCAGCTCCATCTACTCCTCACTCGGCGACAAGGACGCCCTCTTCCTGCGCTGCCTGGACCGCTACGCCGCGCGTTACGGCGAGAAGTACGACGACGCCCTGTCGTGCGCGACCTCGGACCCCGTTGCGGCCGTTCGCGCCTTCTTCGACGTCACCCTGGAGCGCATCGTCCACCCCGAGGTGCCCGATGGATGCCTGATCACCCAATCGACCATGGCGATCCCCGCACTGAACCCGGGCGTCGCAGCACACACCACGAAGACACTGGACCTTCAACACCGGCGCCTGCACGCCGCACTGAAGGCCGGTCAACTACCCGAGCAGCACGCCGAGTCCTTCGCCGTCCACGTGATGGCCGTGAACCAGTCGCTCGCCGTGATGAGCAGGGCCGGGGCGAGCCCGGCACAGCTCCGGTCCATCGTGGGTGTGACCCTTGACGCGCTGTCACAGGCGGTGGGCACGTTGAAGGATCCCCCGAACCGACTCCCCAAGAAGCGGGCGCCGCGGAACTGTGAATGCCTGGGGAGGTGACGGGATGCGTACCCGTCACCACACTTCCCCTCATTCAAGGAGTCTTCATGAAGCCCCTGATCAAGCTGGGTGTCACGGCAGCTGCGACCGGTATCGCCGTCCTGGGAACCGCCGGCCTGGCCGCCGCGGACAGTGACGCGTTCGGCGTGGCGGAGAATGCGCCCGGCGTGGGCACCGGCAACATCGTTCAGGTCCCGGCGCACGTCCCGGTCAACGCAACGGGCAACTCCGGCAACATCATCGGCGCGCTCAACCCGACCTTCGACAACACCAGCTCCAACGACTGACGGAGGCGAAGCCCCCTCCGCCGCGACGGCAGAGGGGGCTTCGCCGCGCCGGGGAGGTACGACCACTTCGGCCGAAGGCCCGCCCTCCCGGGAAACCACCGGCGCGCACTGAACCGAAACCGAAGCGATCCCGTCCTCCAGAGCACACGAACCGCGTCAAGAGCCGTGCCGCCCCACAGCAATTCAAGAATTGCGCAGGCCAGGAGCGAATCGCCGAGGACCGCGCAAGCGATTGACGCTCGAGAAGTCGACCTCTTCATATACAGTGACAAACTGCTATCAAACAGGCCAAATGGGCTGCACAGCCCGTCACTTGGAGAGGGAGACCCTTGCTCCGTCGTTTCGCCACACTCGCCGTGTCCGCCGCCATCGCGGGCGGCGTCCTGTTCTCGGCCGTCCCGGCGCAGGCCGCCCCCGCCGCCGACCAGGCGGGCGTGTCGGCCCGCGGCCCGATCACCTGCAACATCCCCAAGATGCGCCAGCAGGTCGCCAACCTGAAGTCCAAGGCCGCCAAGCTGGACGCCCTCGGCTACCACAAGTCGGCCGCCAAGGAGCGCGCGAAGGCGCGGGCGATCCAAGCGAAGATCAAGCAGTGCCAGGACGCCGACGACAACGCCCCCGGCCCGATCGGCGGCTGAGGCCGCACCGCTCGACCACTTCGGGGCGAACGGGAGACGGCCCCGCAGGTGAACGTGCCCCCGGACGGCGGCAACCTCGCCGACCGGGGGCTTCCGACGACACCTGCCCCTCAACGGCGTACGCCCAGGTGGCCGTTGAGACACGGCCTCTGATCCGTTCCCGGTAAAGCGCGGCGCACCTGCTACCTTCCGGAACCGTGATCGACAACGTATACGTGGGGCATGCCGGCAAGGACGCGGCGCTGGACCGGGGCTGGCTGCTGGGGCACTTCAAGGACACCTCCGATCCTCGGCACAGCGAGGACGTGGAGATCAAGTGGGGCGTCCACCCGCCGGGCGACGAGCGGGCCGAGTGGGTGACCGGCGAGGAGCGCACCGCCCTGCTGGTCCTCATCAGCGGACGCTTCCGGGTGGAACTGCCCGGGCGCAGCGTTCTCCTGGCCGAACAGGGGGACTACGTCGTGTGGGGCCATGGCGTCGACCACTCCTGGTTCGCGGAGGAGGAGTCGGTGGTGCTGACGGTCCGCTGGCCCTCGGTCCCCGGCTACAAGGTGACGAACGAGGACGGGCCCGCCGCCAACGAGGGCCCCTCGCCCGGCCCTTCGGCCGACACGCCGGAGCCGTAGCCAACCAGGGGCGTCCCCACCAAAAACTGCTCACCACGGCGGCCGGTGTCTCCTACCGTTCCGTCATGCAGATCGTCGTGACGCTGGACTGTGTCGACACCGAGGCGCAGGCGCGATTCTGGCTGGCCGCGCTCGCCCCGCTGAACTACCGCCGCGGCTTCGAAGGACCGCCGTACCTGAGCCTGGTCGGCCCGGCCCCCGCGCCCACCCTCCTCCTGCAACAGGTCCCGGAGCCGAAGCAGGCCAAGAACCGCATGCACCTCGACCTCGACTTCGGCACGGCGGACCTGGACACGGAGGTCGAGCGCCTCCAAGAACTCGGCGCCCGCCGGCTCTCTCCCGAACAGAGCGAACACGGCTTCCGCTGGACCGTCGTCGCCGACCCGGAGGGCAACGAGTTCTGCGTGTTCGTTCCCCCGGCGAAGGCCGACTCGGCGCAGTAGCCGCAGCGAGACGTGGGGGGTACTCGGGCTAGCGAGTGCCGGGTGCCAGAACACGATCGAGCGCCGCGCGGCCCGCGGGCCCCCACGTCGGCTTGCCTCCGGGAAGGCCCCTCTCGCCGTTCTGGCCCATGAGGATGAGGAAGAGACTCTTCAGGGCGGCCAGGCCCCGGGCGCGCCGGAGCGTCGCGTCGTCCGCACGCGCATAGGTCTCGAAGAACCGGGCGCCCGCACCCGCGGGCAGGAGCACCCATGCCGACGCGAGGTCCCACGCCGGATCGCCGGCGAACATGGCATCGAAGTCGACCACGCCCGAGAGCGTCCCGTCCGCGACGACGACGTTCGCGGGATGGAGGTCACCGTGCAGCCACACCGGAGGGCCGTCCCACTCGGGAGCCGCGACGGCATCGCCCAACACCTCCCGCACCGCCCGGACGTCGGCGGCAAGACCGCCGGGGTCAATGGCCCCCAGGAAGTCTTCGAAGCCACCTGTGCACTTCTTGGGATGAGCGCCGCGGTCCGAACTGCTCGGCGCCTCAACGGGCGCCTCGACATGGAGCGCCCTCAGAATGCTCGCCAGCGCATCGGCGGCGTGGCCTCCGCGAGTGATCGAGGCGGCGTCCAACGGCTCGCCCCGCACCCACGTCATCACACACCAAGGCCTCGGAAAGCGTGCGGAGGGCTCCCCGGTACGCACAGGGCTCGGCACCGGCAGCGGAAGCCGCGGGGCCACGACGGGCAGCCACCGGCACTCCTTCCGCAGAAGGTCCACGGCACCTTCCCTGCGTGGCATGCGCACGGCCAACTCGTCGCCCAGACGCCACATCTGATTGCCCCAGCCGCCTGCCACCTCGCCCAGGGGCAGCGCCGCGAGGTCCGGATGCTGGTCCGTGAGCAGGTCTCGTACCAGTTCTGCGGTGATCTCGATCTCGGTGCCGGTCATGCGAACCCACAGTAGGCAGGACAACGGTTCCGTGCCGGTTGCTCAGCCGAGTCGTCGATGTACGGCGACCGCGAGCCCGCCGTATCACCAAGGCTCTCGCTGCGACGGGAGCCGCCCATTCACGTGGAGCCGCCGAGCCGACTTGCCGCTAACGCGACCGGCCGCACCCCCGGGACCTGCACCTCCGCTAGCCTTGCCGGACGATGAACCGCACAGATCCGCCCGCGCCGGCCCCTCGTCTGACCACTCCCTGGGGAGACGTCGACCTCACCCGTTTCCCGGAGAACCCTCGCGACCAGCTGCGCGCGTGGGACGCCGCGGACACGTATCTGCTGCGGCACCTCGCCGAGACGGGTACGGACCTCACCGGTGCGGTCACGGTCGTCGGTGACCGCTGGGGCGCACTGGCCACGGCGCTCACCGGGGTCCCCGGCTGCACGCCGACCCTGATCTCGGACTCGTACCTCGGCCAGCAGGCCACGTACGCGAACCTGGCGCGGAACGAGCGCACGGACGCGCACCTCCTCACCACGCAGGACGTCCCGCCCACACGCATCGACGTGCTCCTCGTCCGCGTCCCGAAGAGCCTCGCGCTCCTTGAGGACCAGCTGCACCGGCTGCGGCCCGCCGTGCACGCGGACACGGTGGTGATCGGCACCGGCATGGTGAAGGAGATCCACACCTCGACGCTGAACCTGTTCGAGCGGATCATCGGCCCGACGCGTACGTCGCTGGCGGAGAAGAAGGCCCGCCTGATCTTCAGCGAGCCGAATCCGGCACTCGCTTCCACCTCCGCCGCCGCCCTGAACCCATGGCCGCACACCTATCAACTCCCGCCCGACATCGGCCCGTTGTCCGACCACCCGGTCGTCAATCACGCAGGTGTCTTCTGCGCCGAGCACCTCGACATCGGCACCCGCTTCCTCCTCCAGCACCTGCCCCAGGGCACGGACGCCCGCACGATCGTGGACCTGGGGTGCGGCAACGGCGTCGTCGGCACCAGCGCCGCGCTCACCCACCCCGACGCGGACGTCCTGTTCACGGACGAGTCGCACCAGGCGGTGGCATCGGCCCAGGCCACCTACGCCGAGAACGCCGGCGACCGCCCCGGCAAGGCCGAGTTCCGCGTCGGCGACGGGCTAGCCGACGCACCTCGCGCCTCCGTCGACCTGATCCTCAACAACCCTCCGTTCCACAGCCACCAGGCCACGACGGACGCGACCGCACACCGCATGTTCGCCCAGGCCCGCGCGGCACTCCGCCCCGGCGGCGAACTGTGGGTCGTGGGCAACCGCCACCTCGGCTACCACGTCAAGCTGCGCCGCCTGTTCGGCAACAGCCAACTGGTCGCCAGCAACGCGAAGTTCGTGATCCTGAAGGCGGTCAAGCAGGAGTCTCGCGGCCGACGCGACTGAGGGACGCCGAGCGGCGGGCCGGGTAGACATCCATGACCCAAGCCCGCTCCCGGTCTGCGGACTAGGGCTTGTCGTTTGGAACCGGATACGCCGGCAGCCGCCAGTCGCCGCCCCGGTCCTCCTTGGAGAAGCGTGCGACCAAGTCGGGGATGCGGAGGAAGCAGGCTAGAGCAGTGGCCGTCTGGAAGGCGCTGATCGCGTGCCGGCTCATCGGCATGCCGACCCGCAGCAGGCGGGGGTTGACCTCGTCCTGGATCTCGTTGACGAAGGACCGCAGCACGCGGTCGTAATTCGCCAGGGCGGTGGGCAGGTCGTCGGCGTGCCGATTGATCTCGCCGGCCAAGACGTACGCACCGACCAGGCCGCCGGATATGCCCATGCCGCTGTAGGGCGACGCGCAGTGCGCGGCGTCACCGGCCAGGACCACGTGGCCCTTCGACCAGGTGTCGGTGCGCACCTGGGCGATCTCCTGGGAGTAGAAGAACGGGCTCGTCCCCATCCCCTCGACGAAGCGTTCGGTCTGCCAGCCCGCATCGCGGAAACGGTCGGCCCAGAACTTCTGCTGCTGCTCGACGGGCGCGCGGTGGACCGCGGAGGCTTCCGCCGACTCCTCGCGCATCACGAAGTACACCTGGGTCTCGGTCGCGTTGTGGCTGCGCCGCATGATCTGACGGCCGCCCGGCACCATGTAGGTGTCGCGGATATTGCTGTCGGAGGCGATGCGCGGGACGAACCAGTACGCCATGTGGATGCCGACACGCCAGTACGGGTCGAAGCCTTCGGGCAACAGCGCCCGCCGGATGCGCGAACCCTGCCCGTCCGCGCCGATCAGCAGGTCGTGCTGCCCGCGGGTGCCGTCGGAGAAATGGGCGGTGACGCGGCCCCCGCCCTCGTCCCCGTCCTCGCCCTCGTCGAAGCCGTCCACGCTTTTACCGAAGACGTACTCGGTGTCGTCCTTGGTCGCGTCGTGGAGGATGCGCACCAGGTCGCCGCGCATGATCTCGTACTCCGAGGTGAGGCTCTGGCGGCCCTTGCCGGAGGTGTTCGCCATGATCGTCGCCTTCGGCCTCCCGCGGGAATCGACGAACGCGACTCCGGCCTCGTCCACCAGGTGACCGCGCACGACCTCCAACAGCCCCATGCGTTCCACCGCCTCGATCCCCTGCCCGCGCAGGTCGACCTGCGCCCCCGAGGCACGCAGCGCCGGGAAGCGCTCGACCACCGTCACCTGGTGGCCGCCGCGGGTGAGCCAGAAGGCCAGCGCCTGCCCGGCGACGCCGCCACCGGCGATGAGAACCCGCAAGGCACGTTTCGCCGACCCGTCCACGCTCACGTTCACGTCCGCCATGACAATCCGTCCCAAAATCTATCGGTGATTGATTCCTCCCTTTCGAGAGTCTTCTATCAGCGATAGAATGTCAACGTGACCAAGATGAACCGCGAGACCGTCGTCACTGAAGCGCTGAACCTTCTCGACGAGGTGGGCCTGGAAACCGTCAGCACGAGGCGGCTGGCGAAACGGCTCGGCGTCGAGCAGCCGTCGCTCTACTACCACTTCAAGACCAAGAAGGATCTTCTGGCGGCCATGGCAGAGGCCGCCATGGCCCCGCACGCCACTGCGCCGCTGCCGAAGCCGGAGGACGACTGGCGCGAGTGGTTCCTGGAGAACTCGCGCAGCTTCCGGCGCACCCTGCTCCAACGCCGCGACGGCGCACGCCTCCACGCGGGCAGCGTCCCGACCGGCGACCTCGACCGGATCGGGCGCAAGATGGACTTCCTCACCGGCTCCGGCGTGCCTGAGCAGGACGCGCAGATGGCGATGCTGGCCGTCGGCCGGTACACCGTCGGCTGCGTGCTCGAGGAACAGGCGGACACGGGTCCCGCCGAAGACCTGCCGGCCGACGTCCCGGCCCTCGACCACGACAAGGCGTTCGAGGCGGGCCTCGCCCTCATCCTCGGCGGCCTCCTGCGGCACGTCGCCCCGACCGACTCCGCGCTCACCGTGGACGCCGGGCGCTGATCACCGCACCCCGGCCCGCTCAGTCACAGGTCCGCACGCCTGACGGTCGTTCAGGCGCGTCAGATGTGCCGGAGGACCTGATAGATCGTCTGCGCGGCGGGCGCCGGATGCGGGGGCTCGTGCCAGCCGATCTCCTCGGCCCGCTTCTCGATCGCGGCCCGCGCGGCCACGGCCGCCGCCTCGTCCTCGAAGAAGGCGACGGACAGCCCGTTGCCGGTCGCCGGATCGACGAGGTGGTACGAGCCGTGCACACCAGGCACGGTGGCCGCGGCCTCCAGCACCCAGTCCCGGTCGTCCGTGGGCATCGGCTCCCACACAGCCACCCTCGCGATCATGCCGTCCCCCTTCGCCGGTTCACCGGACCTCCAGGATGCGCCGGTTCCGACGCCGGGTCACGCCTCGCTCAGCGCCAGGACGTGGCCGATCGCCGCCGCGGCGTCGAGGGCGACATGGGTGGGCCGGCAGCCTTCGTACGTCCAGTCCCTGCCGTACGAGACCCAGGCGCTGCGCAGTCCGAGCGCGTGGGCGCCCGCGATGTCGGCGTGCGGTGAATCACCGATGACCCACGCGCCCTCCAACGGGACACCGACGGCGGCGGCCGCTGCCCGGAAGATCTCCGGTTCCGGCTTCTTGCTGCCGATCGCCTCGGAGACGGCCCACCCGTCGACGATCCGGTCGAGTCCGCTGGTACGGATCTTCGCCTCCTGCTGGGCGGTGCGGCCGTTGCTGACGATGACGCGAGTCCAGCCGTCCGCCCGCGCCGTGGTCAGCGCCTCGCGGACCGGCTCCGTCAAGACGACACGGTCGGCGCCGCCGTCACGGAGCAGGCCCTGGACCGCGGCACCCGGCACCATGTCGCCATATCGACGAATCATCGCCGCGGCGACGTCCTGGCGCGCCGCGTACCCGCCCTCGTCCACGCCCATCAGCCAGTCGGCGTCGGCGCTCGCGAGGCCGTAGGCCGCAAGGAAGTCGAGCACGGCGGCGCGGAAGGCGGCGTCGCGGTCGACGAGGGTGTTGTCCAGGTCGAGCAGCATCAGCGGCATGGCCCGCAGTAGATCACGCGGCTTCACGTGCGCGGGCGGTTACGTCCCAGGCAGCTTCACGGCCGCGGGTGGTCACACCCCGGGCAGCGCGGGCCGCTCTATCGCGATCATGACCGCGTCGTCGTCCAGCTCGCCTCCGACATGCGCAGCAGGTCCCGCCGGAAACGGTCGAGGAAGGCCTCCGTGTCGTGCCCGGTCCAGCCGGTGATGCGTTCGGCGAGCGGGTAGAAGGCGCCTGCGGCGTCGCGGGCCTCGGTGACACCGTCCGTATAGAGGAGCAGCAGATCTCCCGGCTCGAAGTCGAAGCTCTCGACGTGGCGGTTCGGGTCCGTGAGTTCGCCCAGGCCCAGGGGCGGGGCAGGGTGCTTCGCGTCCATCGTCATCGGGCGGCCGTCGCGGAGGACGACCGGTGGCGGGTGCCCGCAGGAGACCATGTGGACCGGGCCGTCGCCGTCCGGGATGTCGAGGACGGTGGCGGTGATGAACGTTTCCGCGAAGCGGCCCGCCTCCCCCGGCTCCATCAGACCCCAGCACACGCTCCGCTCCAGGTAGGCCACCAGTTCGCCCAGACCGGCCTGGCGGTGGGCCGCGCCGCGGAACGCGCCGAGCAGCAGCGCGGCGTCGCCGACCGCCGTCATTCCCTTGCCGCGTACGTCGCCGACGATCAGCCGGGTGCCGGTGGTGGTGCGCACCGCCGCGTACAGGTCCCCGCCGATCCGGGCCTCGGCCTCCGCTGCGAGGTAGAAGGACGCGGCGCGCAGCGGGCCGAGCTGCCCGGGGAGCGGCGGCAGCACCACTCGCTGGGCGGTTTCGGACACGTACCGCACCTGCGACAGCTCTCTGGCGCGGCGCTCGCGCAGTACGCAGAAGACGACGAGGCTGACTCCGACCACCAGCAGCGCGACGATCTGTGCCTCGTGGTTGGCCGAGAGCAGCTCGTCCGGGTCGCGGAGCACGCCTATGGTCGTCTGCGCGATCACCGCGAGCGCGGCGACGAGTCCCACGGTTCGGGGGCCGCCGAACAGCGGCGTGATCACGGGGGCGGCGACGAGCAGCGGACCCAGGTGGATGTGGGGCGGCGAGAGCACATCGACCACGGACACGACGACGATCCACGCGAACGGGATGGCGACCAGCGCCCGCCGCGCCCGTACCGGCGGACCAAGCACGTCGTGACCTTGCGACATGCCTCATCTCTACACCGCCGGTGCCCCACGCGCAGCGGCAGCCCCCGGCGTCCCGCCCGTACTCCTCCGTACGGCCCGTGTCCTCCGGGCGCCGACTACCGGGCGCGCCGGTCGTACCTCGCCTGGGCGACGCGTCGGAGGACGCCGCTCCCGACCGCCACGCAGAGACTGATCAGCGTGGCGGTGCCCCAGCGCGCCTCGTTCATGACGCCGCCATGGGCCGCGATGCACAGCCACAGCGTCATGAAGAACGTCATCGAACACAGAATGCGCAACGGCACCAGGTACCACGCCGGCTTGCCCTGGCTCACGGCCGCCCCGTGCCGAGCGCCGTCGACCGCGCCTTCGGGCTCCGCGTCGGCCACCGCGTCCTTCAACCCCCGCTGGACGATGGCGGCGAACTCCCGGTCGATGTCCGCGTCGGAGAACTCTCCCCTACGTTCCTCACTCACCGTGGCCCCCGATTCCCCGAGCAATTGACCCACTGAGCAACGCGCGATGTCGGCGGATTTTCCCGTGGCCGGGAGGGGCCGTCAATGGTTCCCCGACCCGGCCCCGGTCTCACCCTTGTAGGAACGATTCCCTCCGGGCCACGATGCCCGCATGAAGGGTGATCTCTTTGCCAGTGAGTACATGGTGCAGCCCGCTGCCGCGCCGGGCATGACCGTGCAGAACGCCAAGTCGATCCGGTATGTGATCGACGGCGAGATGCTGGCTCGGCAGGGGGCGATGGTCGCCTACCGGGGGAATCTGCAGTTCGAGCGGAAGGGGCAAGGTGTTGGCGGCATGCTGAAGCGGGCCGTCACCGGGGAGGGGCTTCCCGTGATGAAGGTGCGCGGGCAGGGCGAGGCCTGGTTCGCGCAGGAGGCGCAGAACGTGTTCGTCGTGGATCTCGAACCCGGCGATGTGTTCACCGTCAACGGCCGCAACGTGCTGTGCTTCGACGCCACACTGTCGTACGAGATCAAGACGGTGAAGGGAGCCGGGATCAGCGGCGGCGGCCTCTTCAACAGCGTCTTCACCGGGCAGGGACGGCTCGGCCTGGTCTGCGAGGGCAATCCGCTGGTGTTCCCCGTCTCGCCGCAGCAGGCGGTGTACGTGGACACGGACGCGGTCGTCGGGTGGAGCGCCAACCTGCGTACCTCACTGCACCGTTCGCAGTCGCTTGGCTCGATGATCCGCGGCGGCTCCGGGGAAGCGGTGCAACTGATGCTGGAAGGCGAGGGATTCGTGGTCGTACGGCCCAGCGAGGCGACCCCGCAGAAGCCGCAGCAGCACTAGTCCGACGCGCCCCGGGACACCGCCGTCGTCACCGAGCGGCTGGGCAGCGGGCTGGAGTAGACGATGTTCGTAGTGATGGAGCCGAGCGCGGCGATGCGGCCCGCGGTGCGCTCCAGGTCCCGCATGGAACGGGCGACGACCTTGAGGATGAAGCAGTCCTCCCCCGTCACATGGTGGGCTTCCACGATTTCGGGGGTGACGGCGAGCAGGTCGTGGAACGGCTTGTAGTTGCTCGTGGGGTAGCCGAGCCGGACGAAGGCCAGGATGTCGAGCCCCAGCGCTTCGGGGCTCACGGTCGCGCAGTAGCCGGAGATGACACCGCTCTCCTCCAGGCGCCTGACCCGTTCCGTGACGGCGCTCGGCGACATGGAAACGATCCGGGCGAGCTCGGCATAGCTGGCCCGCCCGTTGTGCTGCAGGGCTTCCAACAGGCGTATGTCGGTGGTGTCGAGGGAATCGGCGGCCATGGCTGATTGATACCACGGATTGCCCGACACACGGCGGGTGAGACCGTGGATCTCGGGTTCTGGGGAAGGCGCGGTCGATCTAGCGTTCTGGGCATGACCACACACCACATCAGCCCCGCCCTTCGAGTGCCGCCGGCCCCACCCGCCGAGGCCGCCGCCTTCTTCGCCGCGCGACTGTCCTTCCAGGCAGACGTGTCCGATGTCCACGCCGCTCTTGAGTCCGACGACCCGGGCTTCGTCCTCGTCGACTCACGCGGCGAGGAGGCGTGGGCCCAGGCACATGTGCCGGGTGCGCTGCACCTGCCGACCGCCGCGATCCCCGAGCGCGCCGCGAGCCTGCTGGATCCCGCGGTCCCGGTCATCACCTACTGCTGGGGGCCCGGCTGCGACGGCGCGACCCGTGCGGCGCTCGCGGCCGCCCGGCTCGGCTTCCACGTCAAGGAGATGATCGGCGGGATCGAGTACTGGATCCGCGAGGGGTTCCCCGTCGAGGAGGCGAACGGCGTCGCACGCCGCGCGGCCGACCCTTTGACGGCGCCCGTCGGGGCCGTCCACTGCGCCTGCTAGGCGGGCATGCTCCGGGGGCCATGGCCGGGAAAGGCGCCACCGCGCTACCAGCGCCGCAACCGTCGCAGCGCGGGCGGGCAGGCCACGGCCCGCCGGCTTCGGGACCTACAAAACCGCGTGCGGCGCGTTCGCGTGTTCCTCCACCGCGATCCGCGCCAGCTTCGTCAGCATCATGCCGTTGCGGACCGCGACCAGATAGTCGACCGGGAGCCCGTGCATCCGCGTGCCCGGGCCCCGGAGCGGGTGCCAGTCGAGGACGAAGAGGGTGTGTTCGGCCCACGGGATGAGGTTCATCGCGATGCGCGCCGCGCCGAACGGGTCGGCCTTCGCCTCGAGTTCGAGGCGGTGTTCCGGTTCGCAGATCCTGACCGTACTGGTGTCGTCGAGGGTCAGCGGGCCGAGGCCGACCCGCACCTTCAGCACGGTGCCCACGTCCGGCCAGGCGGGATCGACGTCGAGCACCCGTTGGGTGCCCGTCACCCACTCCCCGTAGCGGTAGCCGTCCGAGAGCAGCGCCCAGACCTCGGCGGGCGAGCTCAGGATCAGTCGGCGGGTCCTGGCCATGGGGTCGGTCACGCTCCTGTTCCCAGGGTCCCAGCGGATACGGTTCCCGGCGCATACAGTTCCAGCGGATACCGCTGGCGCATTTCAGGACAAAGCTAACAGCGGGCCCGCGACCGCGCCTGGGAAGGCGACCCCACGCCCGGCCCGACACCCGGCCCCGCCCGGCGTGACACGACGGTCGCGTACGGGCGCGGGCTCCGCGAGAATGTGCGCGATGGCAGCGACGGCCGGCCCCTCTCCCGACGCCGCCCCCGAGGTCCGGCTCTCGTCGGCGCGCGGGCGGTGGATCCTCGCGTGTGTGGTCCTTGCCTCCGGGATGGCCATGCTCGACGGGACCGTCGTGAACGTCGCGCTGCCGACCATGGGCCGCGATCTCGGAGCCTCCCTGTCGGCGCTGCAATGGGTCGTCAACGCCTACATGCTCACGCTGTCCGCGCTGCTCCTGTGGGGCGGCGCGATGGGCGACCGGATCGGTCGGCGGCGGGCTCTCGTGCTGGGTGTGGCCTGGTTCGCGGTCGCCTCGGCGGCGTGCGGACTCGCGCCGAACGAGGGCACGCTGATCGCGGCGCGGGCGCTCCAGGGCGTCGGCGGGGCGCTGCTGACTCCCGGGTCGCTCGCGCTGGTGCGGTCGGTGTTCCACCCCGACGACCAGGCCCGCGCGGTGGGCGCCTGGTCGGGCCTGACCGGCGTCGCGGGCGCGCTCGGGCCGTTTCTCGGCGGGTGGCTGATCGACGGGCCCGGGTGGCGGTGGATCTTCCTCATCAATGTGCCGATCGCCGCCGTCGTCCTGGTCATCGCCGTGCGGTACGTCCCCGAGAGCCGGGACGCCGCGGCGGGCGACGCCCCGTTCGACCAGCTGGGCGCCGTCCTCGCGGCGGTGTGTCTGGCCGGGGTGAGCTACGCGCTGATCGGGTCGTCGGGCGGCGGCGCGTCCGCCGTGTCGACCGGCGTGCCCGCGCTCGTCGGGCTCTCCGCCGGTGTCGTCTTCCTGGCCGTGGAGCGGCGGCGGGCCGCGCCGATGCTGCCACCGTCACTCTTCCGTTCGCGCCTCTTCAGCGCCGCGAACGGGATGACGCTGTGCCTGTACGCGGGCATCGGCGGCATCCTGTTCCTGCTGCCGGTCCAGCTCCAAGTCGCCTTGGGCTACGACGCGTTGGAGGCGGGAGTCGCGACGCTGCCGGTGACCGCGCTGATGCTGCTGCTCTCCCCCAGGGCCGGCGATCTGGCGCACCGGGTGGGCCCGACGCCGCCGCTGGTCGTGGGGCCCGCCGTCGCCGCGGTCGGGGTGCTGCTGATGCTGCGGATCGGTCCGGGGTCGTCGTACGCGGCCGATGTGCTGCCCGCGGTCGCCGTTCTCGGGCTCGGCATGAGCCTGTTCGTGGCCCCGCTGACCACGACGGTCCTCGCCTCGGTGGATCCGGAGCACGCCGGTCTCGCGAGCGGCGTCAACAACACGGCGGCGCGGGTGGCGCAGCTGCTGGTGGTCGCCGCGCTGCCGCTGGCCGTCGGACTGTCGGGGGACGCCTATACGCGGCCCGAGGCAGTGGACACGTCGTTCCACCGGGCCGCGCTCGGGTGCGCCGCGCTGTTCGTGCTGGGCGCCGCCACCGCGGCCCTGTTCATCCGGCCACGGGCGGTGCGCCCGCGCCTGGAGGACGCGCCCCGCCCGCAGTGCCGGTCCCATCTCGGGGTCTTCGCACCGGCGTTGGAGCCGGGCGAGGAACCACGCCGGTAGGCCCGCGTACGCGATCCTCGTACCCGACCCTCGTACGCGATCCTCAAACCCGATCCTCGTACGCGACCCTCGTACGCGGCAGAGGCCCTTGGCCGTTCCGCCGGCGGAGAGGTCGGCCGCGTCGCCGTCGGGCGCCGGCACAAATCCACCTGCGTCCCGCGCCCCGGCGTGCTGGAATCGTGCCTCGTGAACGACCATTTCCCCAGCACGGCGGAGCTCACGGACAGGATGGAGCGGAACCTGGCCGAGCACGCCTGCCATCTGCACCGCACCATGCCCGGCGCGACCGTCACGGAGACCGACGACCTCCTGATCGCGGACAGCGGCCTGGCCGACGACACCTTCAACATCGTCGCCGCGGCCCGCTTCACCGACGGCACGGCGACGGCCCGCATCGCCGAGACGCACCGGGCGCTGGCCCGCACCGGCCGCCCGTTCTCCTGGTGGGTGGGGCCCTCCTCGCGGCCGTCGGACCTCGGCGACCGGCTCACGGCGGCCGGCCTGCCCGAGGCGGAGCGCGAGACGGCGATGTGGGCCGAGCTGGACGACACACTGCCGTCGCCGGACGCGCCGGGGCTGGACATCCGGGCGGTCGCCATGCCCGAGCAGCTCGCCGACTACGCCACCGTCCTCTCCGCGAACTGGGACCCGCTGTCGGCCACGGTCCGCCGCTTCTTCGCCCAGGCCGCCCCGCAGGCCCTCTCCGCGCACTGCCCGGCCCGCTACCTGGTCGGATACGCGGACGGCCGTCCGGTCTGCACGGCCGAGGTGTTCCAGCACGCGGGGGTGGCCGGGATCTTCAACATCACCACCCTGTCCGCGCACCGTCGACGCGGCTACGGCGGCGCCATCACCCTCGCCGCGCTCCACACGGCCCGCGCCCGGGACCACCGGATCGCGGTCCTCCAGGCGTCCGCCGAGGGCGCACCCGTCTACCGCCGCCTGGGATTCCGCGCGTGCGGCGAGTTCACCGAACACGCTGTCGCCGCAGCGTGAGGCGCATCCGCGTCCGTGATCCCGGCGGTCGCGCAGGTGACGATGGTTTCGAGCCCGCGCTCGGCGTTGACGAGCGCACGGCAAAAACTGCACCATACTCGCTCAACGGCCCCACACACCGCCGCCCCACGGCGTACGGTGAACCGCCCCCCCCCAGTTAGGAGCGGGAGTATGTGCGGCATCACGGTGCTCGTCGTGGACAACCACCGCGAGACCCTCGTCGCCCTCGAGGCCGCACTGGACCCGTTGCCCTGCTGCATCGAGACGGCCGAGAGCGGGGACCAGGCACTCAAGGCGGTGCTGCGCGGCGGCATCGACCTCGTCCTCCTCGACGTCGTCATGCCCGGCATGACCGGCTTGGAGGTCGCCCGCTATCTGCACCGCCTCGACCAGACCCGGCACATCCCGGTGCTTCTGATGACAGGCATGGTCGGCCACGCCCAGCTCACCGAAGAGGCCTACGAGATCGGTGTCGCCGACCTTCTCGTCAAGCCCGTCGCCCCCTGGCTGCTGCGCCTCAAGATCGCCGCCCACTTGCGCTACCTCCGGCGCATCAAAGAGCTGACCGCGGAACAGGACCCGACCTGATCTGCGTACCCTCCGCGCCAGAAACACGCCGGTTACGTCTGTTCTGTCCGGTGTTCCAGGCGGTAGCTTTGACGAAAGGTCGCCCTGAGGGAGGCTGATCGCCATGCCGTGGTACTTCTGGCTGCTTGCCGCCGCGGGTCTCGCCACCGCGGAGTTCTTCACGCTGACGCTGGTCTTCGGCCTGTTCGCGGGTGCGGCCCTGGTCACGGCGGTGGTCGCGGGCGTGGGTGTCGGTCTGCTGGGCCAGCTCGTGGCACTCGGGGTCACCGCGGCGGCCGGCCTCGTCCTCGTACGGCCCGTCGTCCTGCGCCACCTGGCGCAGACACCGCTCACCCGCGACGGCAGCGACGCGCTGATCGGCAGGCCTGCCGAAGTCATGCAGGAGGTCACCGCGACCCGCGGCCTGATCAAGCTGTCCGGGGAGGAATGGTCCGCTCGCGCCCTCGACGAGAGCCAGGTGATCCCCGTGGGGGCGCTGGTCGACGTCATGGAGATCCAGGGCGCGACAGCTGTCGTCTACCCCAGAGAACTCCTGCCCTGAAACCCGCACCGCACTGCATCACACTGAACTGCTGACCATCCAGCAACGGAGGAAGCGTGGACGCCATTCTCATCCCGATTCTGGTGGCGGTCGTCGTCGTCATCTTTCTCGTGGCCACCTCCGTGCGGATCGTCCCGCAGGCCCGCCGCTACAACATCGAGCGGTTCGGCCGCTACCGGCGGACGCTGCAGCCCGGCCTGAACCTCGTGGTGCCGGTGGCCGACCGCGTCAACACCAAGCTCGATGTGCGCGAGCAGGTCTATTCGTCCGACCCCAGGCCGGTCATCACCGAGGACAACCTCGTGGTGAACATCGACACCGTCCTCTACTACCAGATCACCGACCCGAGGGCAGCGGCCTACGAGGTCTCCGACTACCTGCAGGCGATCGACCAGCTCACCGTGACCACGCTGCGCAACGTCATCGGCAGCATGGACCTGGAGGAGACCCTCACCTCCCGCGAGGAGATCAACACCCGGCTGCGGACCGTCCTCGACGACGCCACCGGCAAGTGGGGCATCCGCGTCAACCGCGTCGAGATCAAGGCCATCGACCCGCCGAACACGATCAAGGAGGCGATGGAGAAGCAGATGCGCGCCGAGCGGGACAAGCGCGCGGCGATCCTGCACGCCGAGGGCGAGCGACAGGCCAAGATCCTCACCGCCGAGGGCACGAAGCAGAAGGACATCCTGGAGGCACAGGGCACGCAGCAGGCCATGATCCTGCGGGCCGACGGCGAGGCCAAGGCCGTGGAGCGCGTCTTCCAGGCCGTCCACCGCAACAACGCCGACCCGAAGATCCTCGCCTACAAGTACCTGGAGACGCTGCCGCACCTGGCGAAGAGCGAGAACAACACGTTCTGGGTGATCCCGGGAGAGCTGACGGAGGCGGTCCGCTCCGTCTCCAGCGCCTTCGGCGACCACTCGAACATGGGGCTGCCCAAGAACGCGCAGCAGCCCGAGGAGTCCCCCTCCGAGCCCGACACCACGGACAGTGCCGGGGCCCCGGAGATCGAGCCGGGCCCGCAGACCACCGCCGCCGCGGCGGCCGACGAGGTCGCCAAGCAGGCCGCGGCCGCGGTCAACAACGCGAAGGCCGAGGCCGAGGCCGCCAGGACGACCCAGTCACCGAGCCGGGGGAAGCCGTCCGCCGACTGAGTATCAGTCGTACGTCTCAGTCGCCGTCCGGCGGCGTCACCGGACGCTCCGACAACACCGGCTCCGCCCGCAGCTCCGGCCCCCGCAGCCGCAGCAGTTCCTCGAACTCCCGCATGCGGCCCGCCTGGTACGCGGCGATGCGCTCGGGGTCGTAGTCGTAGAAGCCGGTGTGGTCCTGGAGGCCGCGGCGGTGGGCCGTCATGTTGTCCTCGACCACGGCCGGTGCACGGAAGCGGTCGCCGAGCTGGGCGGTCAGGTAGCGCGAGGCGTAGTACAGGATGTCGCCGCCGCCCCAGTCGATGAACTCCAGCGGGCCCAGCACGGAGAAGCGCGTGCCCAGTCCCGCGCGGACCGCCAGGTCGATGTCGGTGGCGGTCGCGACGCCCTCCTCGACCATGCGGGCGGCCTCGTTCATGACGAGGGCCTGGAGGCGGGGCACGATGTAGCCGGCGGCGGGGCCGCAGACGACCGGTATCTTGCCGATGCGGCGCAGCAGGCCGGTCATCCGCTCCACCTGCGCGGGGTCGGTGCGGTCGCTGCGGCTGACCTCGACGAGAGGCATGAGGTCGGCGGGGTTCAGCCAGTGCGCGTTCAGGACGCGGCTCGGGTCCGTCACGAGGTCGGCGATCTCGGTGACGAGGAAGGTGGACGTCGTCGAGGCGATGACCGCGTCGGCGGACACATGCGTGTCGACCCACGCCAGGGCGTCCCGCTTGACCTCGATGACCTCGGGCACGGCCTCGAACACGACGTCCGCGGCGGCGAGCCGATCCTGTACCGACTCCCGGTCGCAGACGAGGAGTTGGGGCGTCCGGCCGGAGCCGGCGTCGGTTCGCAGGCGTTCCAGAACCTGTTCCTCCGCCGCCTTCCGGTACGGCGCCCGGTCCTCGACCGTCTCCTTGACGTCCGCGAGGACCACGTCCGTCCCGGCCGCCAGGAAGGCGCGGGCGATGCCCTGCCCCATGCGTCCGGCGCCGACCACCACCACGTCGACGCCTCGTTCCGTGTCCGTCATGCGGGCAACCCTTCGTGCAGCAGCTTGGTCAGTTCCGGGCGGGTGAGCCGGGCCAGGCCGAGGGACTCCAGCGTGCGTCCCTCGGCGTACAGGTCCCTGCCGGTGACGGCGGACGCGAGGCTCAACAGGCCCTGCGCGACCGGCGTGGGGACGTCGGCCCAACGCCCCACCGACACCAGGAAGGACAGCCCGAGGCGGGTGTCCTCCAGCATGTAACGGTGGTCGAGCAGGTCGATCTTCTCCCGCCAGTCGCCGCTGTCCGTGAGCCGTTCGTGGGCCGCGCGCCCGTACATCCACTCGTCGCCGTCCGCCGCATAGTGGTCGGCGAGCGGGAAGTGCGGGGCCGCGTAGCCGAGCGCCTCGCGGACCGCGATCCGTTCGGCGTCGAGGGCGTCGGTGACCCGGCGGATCGACGGCTGGGTCCCCTCGTTGTGGATGTCCCAGGCCGAACTGTGCTCCAGCGGACCGGCGTTCATGAGGATGAGCGGCGGATGGATCACCGGGCCCGCGTTCATGAGGGCCCCGCTGAGGCTGTCCTCGACCGGCTCGACGGCCGGATACGCCTCCCGCAGCACGCGGAACGCGGCCTCGGACGAGCGGGCGGGGAACACGCCGGTGGGCAGACGCGTCGCGTATCCGCTCACCACCACCTCGTACGGTCCGTGCGTACGCGCCAAGTACGGCAGCGTCCCGGTCTCGGCGAGCTCGACGTCCGCCGTGTTCCCCGCCTCGGCCAGCGCCTGCGCGAACAGCACCGTGCCGAAGGTGCCCGGCGGGAGGAACACCACCTGGCCGTCCTGGAGCAGTGGTGCCACCCGGGCCGCCAGGTCCTCGTGCACGGTCGCCGGCAGCGGAACGACGACGAGCCGCGCGCCGCGTACGGCGTCCGCGAGGTCCGCGACGGGGTGGACGGTCCCCGCGCGCGCCGTGCCGCTCACGGTGACGTCCCTGGTGCCGCGGCGGTCGCGGACGGTGAGGGCGCCGAGTTCACGCAGGCCGTCCAGGGCCTTGGTGTCCCGCCGCCACCAGCGCACGGTGTGCCCGTTCTCCGCGAGTTCCGCCGCCGCGGCGAAACAGCCGTGCCCGCCACCGAGGATCGTGATGTCCATGTGTGCTTCCGTTCCCTTCAGTTGAGCGTACGAAGCGTGGTTGCACGGGTCCTGCGCTAGGGCCTGTCGTTTGGATCAGGCTCTAGCCGGCGGCGCCCGATTCCTGAACGGCGACGTCCCTGGCCTCGGCGGCGATCCGTTCCTCGTGGGCGAGGCTCTTGCGGAAGTGGGCGCAGCCGCGCCACAGCAGCACGATGCTGCCGACCGAGGCGACGCCGTACACCAGCGACAGGGATGTACCGATGCGCCGGCTCGATCCGAGGAGCTCGTCGGTGACCAGCGCGACGAGCGTCGTGCCCAGGCCCACGGCGGACAGGTTCGAGATGAGCAGGAAAACCGCGGACACCTGGGCGCGCATCTGGTTGGGGCTCAGGACCTGCATCGCGGCGGTGGACGCGGGCATCGGGAACGAGGCGAAGAACATCGTGACCGCGAGCAGCACAAGGGACAGCCACAGGGGCCTGACGTGCGGGAAGACGATGACTGGCACGAGCATGCCGACAGCGCCGATGACACCGGCGCGCATCGCACCGTCCGGGTGGCCGAGCTTGGTGAGCCGGTCGACGAGCCATCCGCCGAAGAGCACGCCCGAGCCGTTGGCCAGCAGCACGACGCCGCCCAGCACATAGCCGACCTCGGTCGGGCTCAGCCCGAAGGCGCGCATGTAGAAGGCCGGCACCCAGGCCATGAGGCCGAGCAGCACCATCGCGTAGCAGGAGAAGCCCGCGTAGTGGCAGAGGAACGTCCGCGTGTGGCTGCGCAGGAAGGTGAACACGTCGCGCATGGCCACCTTGCGCACGGCGCCTGCGGAGTCCCGTGCGAGGCCGCGCCGCACCGGGTCGCGGACGGTCAGCAGGAACACGAGCGCGACGAGCAGTCCTGGCAGCCCGATGATGAAGAACGTCAACTGCCAGGCACGTACGTCGCCGACGAGCGGGACGGCCACGGTGTCGACGTCCTTGAGCAGCCCGATGACGTATCCGCCGATGAAGAACGCGGCGCTGCCCCCGATGAAGGAGCCGAGCGAGTAGATGCCGGCCGCCCGGCCCAGCCGGCTCTTGGGGAACATGTCGCTGAACATCGAGTACGCGGACGGCGTCAGCGAGGCCTCGCCCACACCCACCCCGACCCGGGCCAGGAACATGTGGGCGAACCCCTTGCTCAGCCCGGACAGCGCGGTGGCCAAGCTCCACAGCGCGATGCCGATGGAGATGATCACGGGCCGCGAGCGGCGGTCGGCGAGCGCGGCGATGGGCAGCCCCATCACCGAGTACAGGACGGAGAAGGCGAGCCCGCTCAGGAGGCTGAACTGGGTGTCCGTCAGGCTCAGGTCCCGCTTGATGGGCTCGATCATCAGCGACAGGGCCTGGCGGTCCACGAAGGACAGGACGTAGGCAGCCGTGCAGATGCCGACGATGTAGTTCTTGTACCGCTCGGACATCCGGGGTCCGGGTTCGAGGTCGATTCCGGAGTAGTTTTCGGACAGCTGGGACTGCTGGGTCATGGGACGGCGCCTCATCGGGTCTGGGTGGGGTGGTGCCCGGTACGAGATGGAGCTGGCCGGCGAGTTCAGAGGCTAGCCACGCCCCACTCGGCCGGCCATCCCTGGAATCCCGGTGCGGAATCGGGGATTTCCCGCATTCCCGGAGGCGCTGGAGGAGGTCCTAGAGTGGGGGCGGTCTTGGCACAGCAAGGAAATGAGGATCAAGTGGTCGACATGGCAGCCGCGGCGCGGAAGGTCTTCGACCGGTACGACGTCGACGGGGACGGGCAGTTGACTGCCGAAGAGTACCGGCAGGTCATCGCGGAGCTCGGCGACACGAGTGTCACGGCGGAGGCCGCGCAGGACCTCATCGACACCATCGACACCGACGGCGACCGGAAGGTCTCGTTCGACGAGTTCCGGGCCTCCATGGGGCTCTGAACCTGGCAGTACGCCACCATCGCCTGTGCCCTCGGATCGGTCGGTCCGGGGGCACAGGTGTGTGTACGTGCGCGAGCCGGGGAGCGGAGCGGACCTCGGTCGCCGGGCGTAGGTCCTGCGCCCGAGGCGCGCGTCGCGTCCGCCTGGCTAGGGTCGGCGTTCATGGAGACCACGGGAATCGTTCGCCGTCCCACGGCGGAGCGCACACGCGACACTCTTGAGCGGCTCGCCACCGAACGGGACGTATGGGTGTCGACGGCCCACCCCGAACACGGCCCGCACCAAGTGCCGTTGTGGTTCCTGTGGGACGGACTCGCGATGTGGTTGTGCACCAGCGCCACGTCGGCGACGGCGCGAAACGTCCGCGCAGAACCGCGCGTGCACCTGTCGCTGCCGGACACCTACGACGTCGTGCTCGTACAAGGCGAGGCGGAGGGCTTCCCCGACCAGGAGGTTCCCGACGCGGCCGCGGAGGCGTTCACCGACAAGTTCGGCTGGGATCCACGCTCGGAGGAGAACCCCTTTCTGTACGTGCGTGTGGTCCCGCGGACCGTGCGCGCCTGGCGCGGTGAGCCGGAACTGCGCGGGCGAGTCGTCATGCGTGACGGGAAGTGGCTCGAGGGCCCGTTGGCGTAGCCGGTTCGTCGACCGGTTCGGCCCGCCGTTGCCACCAATGACGGCGGCGCGGGTGCAGCGCCCGGCCGAGGCGACGTCCGATGACGAGGTAACCGACGAAGGCGCCCGACGCGTTGAGGATCACGTCGTCGACGTCGAACGCCCGGCCTTCGACCAGCAGCCCCTGAGCGGTCTCGACGGTCAGCATCACGAACGCCGTCATGAGCACCACCCGCACGAAGCCCCGGGTGCGCGGGAAGAGCACCGGCAGCAGCACCCCGAACGGGACCCCGAGCAGGACGTTCCCCCCGACCTGCTTGATCGTGTCGCGCCAGTCGGGCTGGTCGAAGTACAGGCCGATGGAACGGCCCGGGTGCAGGTTGGTGTGCGTCAGCGACTGCGACACGGGCGAAGGAACGAGCGTGGCCCTCGCCAGCGCCACCGCGAAGGCCACCATGCAGACGAAGCCGACCACCATCGCGAGGGCGCGGACCAGTCGGCGGCCCCACGAGTACCGCCGCTTGCGGGATTCCTTTTCCATATACCCCCGGTTACCACGGAGTTGGGCATCGCACACGCCCGACGGCCCGCCGACCGGCCGACCTCGGCCACCACCTCGCCCGGCCGGAACATCTCGGTCCACGGCGGCCTCTCGTTCCTCGCGAACACCTTGACACGCTCACGCCCCCTTGTATGGTCTAGTCCAAGCAACGGCCTTGCTGCTCAGGGGAGTTCACCCGCGCCTCGCGTCGGGCGGCCCCCTCCTGCCCCCTTCGCGCCTCTTGGTCCCCACCCTCGAGAGGCCGACCCGAGCGTGCGCCCCCACTTCACGCACGCCCCGGGAAGACCTGAAGTGAAGGAGTACGCATGAACGCCAGAAGGAAGACCGCCGCGCTCATCGGCGCGGCCCTGGCCCCGGTCATCGCCGTCAGCCTTCCCGCCGGTTCGGCGAGCGCCCACGGCTACATCAACTCCCCGCCCAGCCGACAGGCGCAGTGCGCGGAGGGCACCGTCTCCTGCGGTGACATCACCTACGAGCCGCAGAGCGTCGAGGGCCCCAAGGGGCTGACGAGCTGCAGCGGCGGCAACAGCCGGTTCGCCGAGCTGGACGACGACTCCAAGGGCTGGATCGCCACCCCCGTCCCGAAGAACGCCACCTTCCAGTGGAAGCTGACGGCGCAGCACGCCACGAGCACCTGGCAGTACTTCGTCGGCGGCCAGGAGATCGCCGAGTTCAACGACAACGGCGCGAAGCCGGGCGCCACGGTCAGCCACCAGGTGGACTTCGGCTCCCTGACGGGCAAGCAGAAGGTGCTGGCCGTCTGGAACATCGCCGACACGTCGAACGCCTTCTACGCCTGCATCGACGTGAACGTCGGCGGCTGAGCGAGCGCGCACCTCGGTACGGCGGCGCCGCGGGTCTTCCCCCACGGCGGGCTACCGGTCCCCCACGGGAACCAGCCGTCCGTCACGGCCCGCGGCGCCGCACCCCCCACTGCCCCCCCCACCACTCCTCCCTCGATCGGAGTGCTTCGCCATGCGCCTCCGCACCCCCAGTCTGCTGACCGCCACCGCATGCGCCGCCGCCCTCGGGTCCCTGGCCCTGGCCGGCCCCGCGGTCGCCGAAAAGTCCGGCGCCCAGGCCGACTTCGTCGTCAGCCAGAGCCAGTTCGACCAGATGTTTCCGGGCCGCAACTCCTTCTACACGTACGAGGGCCTGACCGCCGCGCTCAGCGCCTACCCGGGGTTCACCGGCACGGGCAGCGACACCGTGCGCAAGCAGGAGGCCGCGGCCTTCCTCGCGAACGTGAGCCACGAGACCGGCGGCCTGGTGTACGTCGTCGAGCAGAACACCGCCAACTACCCGCACTACTGCGACAGTTCACAGCCGTACGGCTGTCCGGCGGGTACCGACAAGTACTACGGGCGCGGCCCGATCCAGCTCAGCTGGAACTTCAACTACAAGGCGGCGGGCGACGCCCTCGGCATCGACCTGCTGCACAACCCCGACCTCGTGCAGAACGACGCGGCCGTCGCCTGGAAGACCGGCCTGTGGTACTGGAACACCCAGAGCGGCCCCGGCACCATGACCCCGCACAACGCGATGGTCAACGGGGCCGGGTTCGGCGAGACGATCCGCAGCATCAACGGCACCCTGGAGTGCAACGGGGCCAATCCCGGCCAGGTCCAGAGCCGTATCGACAACTACAAGAAGTTCAGCCAGATCCTGGGCGTCGACCCGGGAGCGAACCTGAGCTGCTGAAGCGGCGATGACGGCGGCCGGCCTGCTGTCCCTGACGAGGCATTGCCCGGACGCGGGCCGGCTGGAACGCTCTTGCGGTCATGGTCAAGGGTGAGTTCATTCTGTGGATGCTGGTCTCGCTGACGAGCAGGACACCCGTGGCCATGGCGCCCCTGGCGCTGGTGTTCCTCACCCGGCACGGCGCGGGCGGTTACACGGCGGGGGCCGCTCTGGGCTCCGCCTACGTCCTGGGAGAGGTGGCCGGTGCGCCACTGCTCGGGGCGCGCCTGCACGGTTCCCGGATGCGGCGCCAGTTGGCCGTCGGCCTCGCGGTCGGGGCATGCGCCTTCGTGGCCCTCCCACTCGCACGCTCGGCCCCGCTGCCCGTCCTGACGGTTCTCGCCTTCCTGGCCGGCGCGGCACCGGCCGGCTGCCCCGGCGGGGCACGCGTCCTCCTCACGCGCATGGTGCAGGACACCGCCGTGTCGCGCGCCTTGAGCATGGAGGCGACGCTGACCCAGATCATCTGGGCCGCGTCGCCCGGCCTCGTGGTCCTCCTCGCCCTTCAGGTCGACGCCGGGGCGCCCTTGCTGCTGGGAGGCGTCCTCGCGGGCACCGCCGCGCTGCTGCTGTTGCGGCTGCCCGAACACCCCGCCGCCGGGCCCGCCGGGCGGCCCGGGACAGCGGCGTTCCGGGTCCTGCTGTCCGCCTGGCCGGTCTACCTCACCAGCGCGGCCGCCATGACGATGCTGGCCACGGCGGAGCTCGTCCTGCCCGCCCTGCTGGAGGACCGGCAGGTGGCCGTCGGCTGGGCCGGTCCGCTGCTCGCCGGCTTCGCGCTGGCGGGGGCCGCCGGGGCGCTCTGTTACGGCATGCGGTCCTGGCCGGGCTCCGCTACGGCATGCGGTCCTGGCCGGGCTCCGCGCGGGCCCAGAGCCTGGTCCTGCTCACGGTCACCGCCTGCTGCGTGGGACTCATCGCGGTGCTGCCGGGCCTGCCCGGCATCGCCGCCGGCCTCCTCCTCGCGGGCCTCTTCCAGTCGGGCGTCATGATCGCCCGGAGCCTCGGCCTGCGCGAGCGCCTGCCCGAGCACGCCCACGCAGGCGCCTACTCCGTCATGTACGCGGCCGGGGGCATCGGCTACGGCCTCACCGCGGCGCTGTCCGCGGTGGTCCTGAGCGCGGCGTCCCCCGCTGTCGCCGTCGTCGGAGGCGCCGCCGTCGCCCTGGTGACCACCGCCGTCTGCGCACTCGCCGAGCGCGGGCGGGATCCGGGGCGGGGGCAGGAGCGAGAACAGGAACGGGAGACGGACCGGTGTGCCGAAGCGCGTGCCGGGAAGCCGTCCCCGAAGTGCGCCGAGTGATCAATGTGCGGAGACTCGGCCCTGATGCACTGAGATGAGGACGACAGCGAGAGGTGGCATCGGCACGTGGCCCACACACCTTCTGACGGCCCGACCACCAGAGGCCGCAAGCGCATTCCGGAGACCGTCGCGGTGATGCCCCAGCATGTGCGAGAGGAACTGGTCCGCCGACTGCGGCGCACCAAGCGGGCCTATCGCAAGCAGGACGTCCAGGTCGTCGAGAAGCCACTGCTCAAGCGGGCCGTCGGGGCCTCGGCGCTCGGCAATTGCATGGAATGGTTCGACTTCGGCGTCTACAGCTATCTCGCCGCCACCATCGGCAAGGTCTTCTTCCCCGGCGCCTCCCCGGGCGCCCAGCTCATCTCGTCCTTCGCGACCTTTGCCGCGGCGTTCGTGGTGCGGCCGCTCGGCGGCCTGGTCTTCGGCCCGCTCGGTGACCGCATCGGGCGGCAGAAGGTGCTCGCCACGACCATGATCATGATGGCGGCCGGCACGTTCTCGATCGGCCTCATCCCGAGCTACGAGACGATCGGTATCGCCGCTCCCGTCCTGCTGCTGGTCGCCCGAATGGTGCAGGGCTTCTCGACCGGTGGCGAGTACGGCGGTGCCACCACGTTCGTCGCCGAGTACTCACCGGACCGACGGCGCGGCTTCCTGTCCAGCTGGCTCGACTTCGGCACCTTCGTCGGCTACGCCCTCGGCTCCGCGCTCGTCACCGTGCTGAACATCGCTCTCACGGACGACCAGATGCTGTCCTGGGGCTGGCGCCTGCCGTTCCTGATCGCGGGGCCGCTGGGTGTCATCGGCCTGTACATGCGGCTCAAGCTGGAGGAGTCGCCCGCCTTCCAGCAGCAGCTCGACGAACACGAGAAGGGCCTCGCCCAGGAATCGGTCGGCAGCGAGTTCAAGACCATCGTCCGCGAGCACTGGCGGCCCCTGCTGGTGTGCATGGGCCTGGTCCTGCTCTACAACGTCACGAACTACATGGTCACCGGCTATCTGCCGAGCTATCAGACGGAGGCGCTCGACCGCTCCAGCGACTCGGCGGACATCCTGGTGCTGATCGGCATGGTGTGGATCGTCATCCTCATCACCTTCCTCGGGCGGCTCAGCGACCACATCGGCAGGCGCCCCCTGTACGCGGGCGGGGCGATCGCCATGATCGTCCTCGCCATCCCCGCCTTCCTCCTCATCAAGTCGGAGGGCACCTGGCCGCCCATCTTCGGCGTGCTGATCCTCTCCACGCTCCTGGCCTGCTTCGCCGCACCGAGCGCCGCCACGCTGCCCGCGCTGTTCCCGACCGCGGTGCGGTACGCGGCGATGGGCATCGGCTTCAACTTCGCCGTGGCGGCGTTCGGCGGCACCACCCCGCTGGTGACGGAGGCCCTGGTCAACGCGACCGGCGACAAGCTGATCCCCGCCTACTACCTGATGGTGGCGGGGGCCATCGGCCTGGTGACCGTCAAGTTCCTGCCGGAGAGCGCGCAGCTGCCGCTGAACGGCTCCCAGCCGATGGTCGGTTCGACGGAGGAACAGAAGGAACTCATCGACACGTCCCAGGACCTGTACCGGTACGCCAAGGAGGAGTCGTCGACGCGTTGACCGCGAACCGACCCGACCGGGTCAACGCAGCTTGTTCACCGCTGTCACCGTCGTCTTCTTGAAGGCGGTCACCGGGGCGTCGCGGTAGGAGCCCATCTGGCCCCACCGGACCACGGTCACGACGTTGCCGTCTCGGCCCACCGAGAACAGGTTGATGTCGGACGCGCCCCACGTCGTCGTGGTGTGCACGCCGTAGACGTACGCGCCTTCCTCGACGGAGAGCCGGCCGTAGTACTTCTGCGTGGCCGTGACGTCCGGGTTCTGGTTCATCACCGACGCGGCGCACCCGGCCAGGTCCTTGCGGAGCAGCGCCGCGAAGTCCTTGGCGCGCTGCGCGCTGCGCTCGACCACGGTCACCTGGAGCGCGGTGGCGTCGAGGTCCGTGTGGTACGCCCGGTGCACGGAGATCGACGGCAGCGCCTCCCCCACGCACATCGGCAACGGATCCGGCTGCCCGGCCGTGACCGGCCCCGCGTACCAGGGGGACGACGGGTGCGGCGGCAGCTGGGAGGCGGACAGGAACCTCGGCGAGTCGGCCGCCGACGCCGGCGCCGTCGTCACGGCGACGCCCGCGGTGGCGGCCACCGCGGCGGTCAGCGCCCACAGTCCCCTCCTGGCGCGAGGGCTGTTCCTTCGGGTCGTTCGGGCCGTTCCGGTCGTTCGGGTACGGACAAGCGTGTTCGTCATCGGTGGGCTCCCCGTATCATCGCGTTTGTGGTCATACATGACGTTTCTTATCGTTCGACCTGTCCTGTACGACCCGCGACACGACGTCCCCGTTGCCCCGACTTGTGTCACGACTCTGTCACCGCGATCGGAGGGGCCCTCGTAGCAACTCCGAGCTCAGCGCACCACGATGGGCACCGTCACGGTCACCGCCTTCGCGCGCGCCCCGGGCCGCGCCTCCTGATGCACGTCGCGGTACGAGCCGTCGGCGCGGCGCCGCTGGTACACGAGGGTCAGCCGGGCCGTACCCCGGCGCAGTCCGTGGAGCGTCACCGTGCCGTCCTCGACGCGGGCCGACGCGGGTCCGGCCGGGCGCAGTTCGGCCCGCACCCGGTTCTCCGGCGCCGCCAGGTCGAAGGCGGCGCCCGCGGCGCTGCGCACCGTGCAGACGACGTCCGCCGCCCCGCCCACGCTCACCGTGACCGGCTCGGCGGTGAGCGTGAACGGGGCGGTTCCGGCGGGTACGGGCTCGTCGCCGGTGGACTGGTCGATGGTGAGCAGCGGGCGGCCCGCCGCGTCCAGGCGGTGGTCGTCGATGCGCAGCCGCTCGGTGTAGACGACTCGGTCGGGGGACGTGGGCGAGGTCCGGCCGTGGTGCACGTAGTACAGCTCGCTGCCGTCCGGCGAGGAGGTCAGGCTGCCGTGGCCGGTGGAGTACATCACGACGTCGGGATTCTGCGAAAGCACCGGATTCTCCCGGTACTTGCGCCACGGGCCCAGCGGGTGGTCCGCGACGGCGTAGCCCACGCCGTAGTACTGGTTCTCGAAGTTGTTGGCCGAGTAGGTCAGGTAGTACACGGTGCGCCGCTCACCGGCGTGCACGTACGTGTGCCGCCAGGCCGTGGAGCCCTCTTCCCAGCGGCGGTCCTTCTTCGAACCACCCGACGTGGCATGGTCGTTGACGTGTGCGTCCTCCCAGGGCTGCGGGTCGGCGCCGTAGGTGAGGACGGGCACGAACCCGTCCCGGCGCCGCCCGTCGCCCTCGGTCCCCGCGTTGGTGTCGGCGTAACGGGGATGGACGGTGGGCATGGTGGCGCCCTCCGGGTCCCGCCACCACCGCGTGGTCAGCTCGACGGCGGCGATGTTGGACTCCTCGATGTACTTGCCGAGGCGGGTGTCCCACACCCAGTTGCGGTAGGCGTTGCTGGAGAAGTAGAGGTAGATCCGACCGTCGTCGAAGAGCAGGTTCGCGTCGATCATCGGGATGTAGGAGCCGAGCGGTGCGGTGCGCCCCTCCTCCTCGGTGGCCGGCGGGGTGAGCTGGTCGGCACCCATGATGACGTTGACGTCGTGGTAGTCCGGCTTGTACGGGTGGTAGTCCAGCGGCCGGTCGTCGATGTTGCGGAACGGGCCCTCGGGTGTGCGGGACACCGCGACGCCGATCGAGCACGGCTCCTCGAAGTCCGCGTAGCGGAAGTACCGTTCGGCCAGGTCGCTGCCCATGCGGGCTGCGTAGAACAGGTAGTACAGGCCGGTGTCGGGGTTGCGGTACACCTCCGGTGCCCAGAACCAGTCCTTGCCCCACTGCTTCGGGTCGTCGGCGCGCAACGCCCCGCCCGGCAGCCGTTCCCACGTCGACAGGTCGGGCGAGCGATGCACACCGAAGTAGTGTCCGTCGTCCGAACCGCCCGTGCAGTAGGCGTAGTAGTAGCCGCTGGGCTCGTCGAACAGCACGTAGGGGTCGCCGCCGGACGTCTCCGCGTCGTTGGCGTACGTGGCGTCGGTGGCCGCACCACGGCCGGGTTCGCGTGCGGAGGCGACGGCGGCGCCCGGTGTCAGGGCCGCGGCGGCGAGGGCCAGCGTCCCGCCGAGGACGGCGCGTCTGGCGGGCGGGAGAGAGCTTTCGGGCTCGCGACTCATGACGACACCTTCCTCAACGGGACTACGGGGAGCTGGAGTTGGCGGGCTCGCGGCGGTCAGCAGCCGCCGCAGTTGTAGAACGTCACGTCCCAGTGGTTGCCCTCGTCGGCGTACACGTTGCCGGACGCGGCCTTGTACTGCGGGGCGCCGTCGCCGCGCAGGCCGATGTAGGTGAAGTGGTTCTTGACGTAGCTGGTGACGCAGGTGTTCTTGCCGAAGTCGAGCTTGTAGCCGTTCCAGTGCGAGTAGGTGCCGCTCGCGTGCCCGGTCTCGGTGCCACCGGTGATGTTGAGCGCGCACCCACTGGCCGACTTCAGTGTCTGGGCGCCTTGGGCGGTGGCGAGGTTGAGCTGGTCGAAGGAGGTGCATGTGGACACGTTGCGGTTCGAACAGCCGCCGGACGACGACCAGGTGATCCCGGATGATCTGAACATCGAGGTCGCCGTCGCGTGCGAGATCTTCGTGGCGGCGAACGCGTCGGTCGAGGTCGTCAGCACGCCGAAGCCGGGGGCGATGAGAGCGCCCGTGGTGAGGGCGAGTGCGGTGAGCGCGGAGCGGATACGCATGGGGATCGCGGCCTTCCTGCCAGTGCCTGAGTCCTGAGTGGGATGTGACAGCTGTGGTGCAGGTGGATCGGCCCAGATCGTGCCAGGGTCTACGCGCGTGGGGAAGACCCCGGCCGGCCGGGGACGCGGCGACCGACCGGGCCGCCGCGCCCCTCCGGGGCCCGGCAGGGGGGCTGTCAGGGGTAGGACACGACGGTCGACGGGACGGTGTCGCTACCCGAGGTGGCGGCGCCGGTGTCGTTGATGACGTGTTCGTACTGGCCCTTGCCGCCCAGTGACACCACGAGCAGATCGTGGAACTTCACACCTGCTGTGTTCGGCGCGGCGAAGCCGTGGTGCTGCACGATCGTCGGGTCGACGTTGTAGAAGCAGTACGAGCCGAGGCCCCACCCCTCGTGCTCCGTCACGGAGTTGGCGACTTTGTAGGCGGCGAAGCCCTTCACGTCGCCGTTCTGCACCGCCGCCTGGTTCGGGGCGTCGTACGCCTTCTCGTTCTGGAAGAAGATGGTGCGGCCGCGCTCGCCGTTCCACTGGACGTCGTACTTGTTGAAGTGCTCGACGAACAGGCCGGTCATCAGCACGTCGTCGCCGTTCACGACGACGCCGTAATCGGCCCGGTTGGTGTCCCAGCCGACGCCCTCGCCGTGGTCGGCGCGCCACACCCAGGTGTGGTCGACGATGGTGTGCCGGGCGTTGACGACCAGGCTGGTGGTGGCCTTGCCGGCGCCGGCGCCACCGATGCGGACGAACACGTCCTGCACGGTGATCGGGTCGGCGGAGTGGTCGGCGGAGGCGCCCTGCGGGCCGATCTCGATCAGGGTGGGCGAGTTGACGGTGCCCGCGTCCACCAGGAATCCGGCGAGCCGAACGCCGCTCACGTCCGCCACCTTCAGCGCAGTGACGCCGCCGTCCGGGACGAGGGTGGCGTAGCCGAGACCGAGGACGACGGTGCCCGCGCGGTCCACTTGGATCGGGGCGTCGAGGTGGTAAATGCCGGGTGTGAGAAGGAGGTTGAGCCCTTGGGCGAGGGCGGCGTTGAGGGTGCTCGCGCTGACGCCGGGCTGGGCGACGTAGAAGCGGTCGAGGGCGAGCGAGGTGCCGCGCGGTGTGCCGCTGCCCCAGGACGTGCCGCGTGCGCCGGTCCGCTTCTCGGGCAGGAACACCTTGTAGTCGGCGCCGTCCAGGTACAGGAACGGCTTCTCGCGCGAGACCGGGGTGGTGTCGAGGGTGGTGTACGGCGGGTTCGGGAAGCTCTGCGCGGGCGCGCCCTCGACTCCCGAGAACACCATGTTCCAGACGCCGTTGAGCCAGCCGCCGACGGAGGAGTCACGGGTGTACCACTGCTGCTGCGAGTACGGCCCTACGCTGCCGTCGATGCGGCTGTCCGCGATGTAGCCGCCGCTGGCCCAACCGTAGCCGTCGGGCGAGAGGTTGAGGCCGCCGCGCACATGCATGCGGCGGAACGGGGCGGCCTGGGCGACGGCCCACCGGTTCGTCCCGTTGACCGGCACCAGCGCGAGGTTCTCGGCCGAGCGCCAGAAGTTCTGCGTGGCGTTCCCGTCGAACCAGCCGGCGTCGACGGTCACGTCGCCGTTGATGGTGGTGTCGTCCGGGGACAGACCGAGCCCGGATATCGAGGTGTAGAAGCCGAGTTGGGCGTTGAGCCCGTTGTACGTGCCGGGCTTGAACAGCAGTTGGTAGCGCCCGCCGCCGAACTGGGCGGACTCCTGCTGCTTGAAGATCTCGTCCAGCTTGGCCTGGATGCCGGGCGTGGACGGGTCGAACACGATCACGTTGGGCCCGAGATCGCCGCCCGCGGCGAGGGGCTTGCTGCGTGCGGACGAAGGGGCGGGCGCGGCGGACGCCGACGTCGCCCCGAGGGCGGGCAGCGCGGCGCCGAGGGCGGCCGCGCCGAGGACTCTGCGGCGCGACAGTCGCGGGTTCCGGGGCAGGGGGAAGCGAGTCACAGCGGCTCTCCTGGTTCATGAAATGAACGAGTGGGGGTCATGGGAGCGCTCTCTTGGCGACGCATGCTTCAGTGTCGTGAACCCTGCGTCAAGAGTTGCCGCAGACTTAGTTCATGAAGTGACGGAAGGGGGTCGGCGACGAGCCCGTCGACTCGGCCCGCCCCGGCTGTCGCCGCGCCTAGGGCTTGTCGTTTGGATCAGGCCGGGCTCGCGGGGCCTGGCACGCACGCTCGCGGCGTTGTCGTCGATCGACGACGCTCCGCGTCGCCTCCCTCCTCCGCCTTGCGATCGCACGCACCAGGCCCCGCTCCCTGATCCGGCCTGATCCAAACGACAAGCCCTACGCATGTGTGTCCGTGAGGGCGATGACCTCGTCGAGGCGGTCCAGGGCGGCCTGCAGTTCGTCGGCCTTGGCCTGGATGCGGTCGCGCTCGGCGCGCAACATGGCTCGCTGCTCGGCGTCGGTGCGCCCGGAGTCCCAGCACGGAAGGAGTTCGGCGATCCTCCGGCTGGTCAGGCCCGCGGCGAACATCTGCTGAAAGAAACGGACGAGGGCGATGGTGTCCTGCCGGTAGAGCCGCTGGCCGGACGGGCTGCGCTCCGCGACGAGCAGCCCCTGCTGCTCGTAGTAGCGCACGGCGCGCACCGAGACGCCGGCGCCGCGCGCCAACTCGCCGATGCGGATCAGCCGCTCGGCCGCGGCCTCTGTGGCGGTCACGACTGCTCCCTCACCCAACTCATTCAACATCGCTTGGGGCGATCACTTGCCTCTGACGTCAACGTCAGGTTTTAGCGTACCGGGCATGGACATCAACGACTCAGTTGCCCTGGTCACCGGTGCGAACCGTGGCCTGGGCCGTGCCTTCGCCCAGCGCCTGCTCGAGCGGGGCGCCCGCAAGGTCTACGCGGCGGCCCGCCGTCCGGAGACCGTGGACCTGCCCGGGGTCGAGGTGCTGCCCCTCGACATCTCCGATCCCGCGTCCGTGAGGGCGGCGGCCGAGGCCGCCCCGGACGTCTCTCTACTGATCAACAACGCGGGGATCCAGACGGGGACCGACCTGGTGACCGGTTCGCTGGACGCGGTACGACGCGAGATGGAGACGAACGTCTTCGGCCACCTGGGAATGATCCGGGAGTTCTCGCCGACACTCGCCGGAAACGGCGGAGGCGCGATCGTCAACATCCTCTCCGCCATGTCGTGGTTCGGCGGCGCGGGCGCCGGTGCGTACCACCTGAGCAAGGCAGCGGCCTGGGCCATGACCAACGGCGTCCGCCTGGAACTCGCTGAACAGGGCACGCTCGTGACGGCGGTGCACCTCGGCCTGGCCGACACCGACATGGCCGCGGGCTGGCCCGTGGCGAAGCTCGCGCCGTCGGACCTGGCCGACGCGGCGCTCGACGGTGTCGCGGCGGGCGCCGCGGAGGTCCTCGCCGACCAGTGGAGCCGGGACGTGAAGTCCCGACTGCCGCTGGCGCCGGAGGAGTTCAACGCCGCGATGGACGGTGCCCTGGCCGGGCTGACGGCGGCCTGAGGGGGCTATCGGATCCGTCGGGCCCGGCCGCGACGGAAATGGTCTCCGTCCACCACGCGACCCCAGGCATGATGGGTTCGCAACGCAGGGGCACCCTCGAGAGACATGCGCCGAGTGTGGAGAGTTACGGGCCGTGAAGGACTTCCAGGACGACGAGTACTGCCTCTTCATCAATGGAGGAGTGGGCTCCGACCTGTGGTCCCTGGTGGCCGGCCAGGCCCTGGACGACCTCCTCTCCGACCCCACCAGCTGGGAATACCAGGAACCGGAGCGCTGGACATGTGTCGCATCCGGTGACCGGGACATCCACGAGCTGGAGGAGGGCATGTGCGACCGGGAGTGTTCGACGCCACCCGTTGAGACGCCGACGCCCGGTCGGCCCTGACCAGACAAAGCGGGAGCAGCCATAAATTCCTTGAGGATCAATTTCACGCCCGACAGCAGCAGGGACATCGGTTCGGGCTACGAAAAGGCCTGGCAGGCCGGCCGAGTCGACTTGGCGGCGCTCACCGCAACGGATCTGCGCTACGGGTTCTTCGAGTACCCGGTCGACCTCACGGTCGAAGGCCACGCTTTCCTTTCGGCTTCCCGACCTCCATTGATCGACATCATGTTCACTCTGGGTCATTCACTGCACGGCCTGCGTACTGACGGGTCCGCGAGTATCGATTTCACGGAGAACACGTACATGATCCACCTGGAGCGCACGCGCGAACAGGTGCTGTTCTCCGCCAGCCATGGCGCTGCAACGCCACGTCCGAGCTGCTCATTCGCCGCATTCACGTCCGAGGTTCGGTCATTCATCACCAAGGGCCTGGCATACCTCGAGCCTCGATACCCGGCGCTGGCACGCAATCCGGCCATGAGTGAACTGCGGGTACTGGCAGGCACCGGAATGGTCGAAGTGGAAAAGCTGGGGCGGATCGCTTCGGGCGACGAGCAAGGACGTTACGTATACGTCAAGGAGCTACCGGACGAACCACCGAGCTACTTGGTACTGACCGCCGCTGACCCGGACTTGAAGGCTGACGGGGGCGATGAGTGGGTGGAGGACTTCTCTTCCTTGGAACAGTTCTTCGGCGAGGGCAGGTGGCTCGTCGAATGGAACCTGTGAGGGGCACGGAGCCAAGCCCTCGGACGCACTCGCGCCTGATCGCCTGCTGGCAGCCGCTCGGGTTCATCAACTGTTCCGTTCGGACGAGTGGCCGGCTGAGACATCAACCAGTTTCCGGAAGGCATGCGCGACCAGGAACAGTAGGCACCGCCTCCCGGCGGTGGTTGCCCAGCGTTGCGCCTACGTCGGATTCGGCATCCACGACCTGGCCCGCCTCGCCCCTCCTCAGGCCGCAACCACCCTGGCCCCCGCGCCGGCCACATCCATCGCCCGGCGAACCGAGTCGGCGGAGGCGGCCAGCAGTGGCAGGCGAACGGCAGGGGTGGGGATGCGGCCTTGGGCGTGCAACACCCCCTTGATCACAGTCGGGTTGGGTTCGGCGAACAGGGCGGCGGAGGTCCGGGCGAGCTCGGCGCCCAGTCGGCGGGCCGCTCCGGCGGCGTCGCGCTGCCACAGCGAGATGAGCTCGGCGTAGTCGGCGGTACGGACATTGGCCGATGCCAGGATGCCGCCGGCGGCGCCCGCCGCGAGCAGCGGCGAGATGACGGCGTCGTCACCGCCGAGCACCGAGAAGCCCGGAGGCGTCGAGCCGAGCATCTCCACCGTCGATGCGTCGATGACACCGGTCGCGTACTTGACCGCGACGACCTGCGGCAACCGGCTGAGCGCGGTCATCGCACGGATACTGAGCGTCTGGCCGGTGCGGTACGGGATGTCGTACACGACGAGCGGCAGCCCTCCTTGTTCGGCGAGTGCCGTGAAGTGCGCCAGCGTCCCTGCCTCGCCCGGCCGGGTGTAGGGCGGTGCGGGTACCAGTGCTGCGGCAACGTCGCCCCTGCCCGCGAGTTCCCGCAGTGTCTCGATGGCGGCGGCCGTGTCGTTCGTGCCCACGCCGACGATCAGCGGCGCCCGGTGCACCCGGCAGGCCGCCGCGCAGATGCGGACCACAGCCCGCTTCTCGTCGGCGGTCAAAGTGGCCGCCTCCGCGGTGGTACCCAGGGCGACGAGCCCGCGGGCGCCGCCGACCGTCAGCGCTTCATCGGCGAGGCGGGCGAGCGCGTCAGGGGCCAGGCGCAGGTCGTCGGTGAACGGTGTCACCAAGGGGACGAACAAGCCGGTGAAGTTCGCTTCGGGCTTCATGTGCCCAGCCTCGCCGACACGACCCGGTAGATCCAGTTCACGTTTCTTTGCTCATGAGTAAGCTCACCTTATGCTCGATCTCCGACGTCTCCGTCTGCTGCGCGAACTGGACCGGCGCGGCACCATCGCCGCCGTCGCCGAGGCACTGTCCTTCACCGCCTCGGCCGTCTCACAGCAGCTGAGCGTGCTCGAACGCGAGGCGGGCGTACCTCTGCTGGAACGAAGCGGCAGACGGGTTGCGCTCACTCCCGCCGGCCACGCCCTCGTCACCCACGCCGACGCCGTCCTCGAACGCCTCGAACTGGCGGTCTCCGAGCTGGCCGGCGCGCGCGAGGGCATCGGCGGTCCGCTGCGGATCGGGACGTTTCCCTCCGGTGGGCCCGCGATCGTGCCGGCCACGCTCGCCGAACTGGCGCAGCGGCATCCCGCGTTGGAACCGATGGTGCAGGAGATCGACTCCGCGCGGGTCTCCGACGGCCTGCGCGCCGGTGAACTCGATGTGGCGCTCGTCCACGACTACGACTTCGTGCCCGCCACCCCGGACACCACGGTCGACCAGGTGCCCCTGCTGGACGAGCCGATGTATCTGGCCACGGGCGCCGCTGCCGACACCGACACATCATGGGGCGCCGCCGCCCGCGGTGACTCGCTGGCGGAGCTGCTCGGGCCGTGGGCCACCGCCCCGTGGATCACTGCCCGGGACGGGACGACCGGCCACGCGATGGCCGTCCGGGCCTGCCAGGCCGCCGGATTCCAACCACGCATCCGCCATCAGGTCAACGACTTCCGAACCGTTCTGGCGCTGGCCGCGATCGGGCAAGGCGCCGGATTTGTACCGGAGATGGCCACCGCGCACGCCCCTGAAGGTGTGGTGCTGACCCGTCTCCCCCTGTATCGCCGCTCAAAGGTCGCCTTCCGTACGGGCGGCGGCGCCCATCCAGCCATCGCGGCATTCGTGGCCGCGGCGCGAACGGCGGTCGACACGACGGGCCATCGCGGTACCAGTGCGGGAAGAACTCCTCATTGAGGATGCCGCCGTTGTAGACGACCTGCTCGTACACGTCGATGTCGGTGCCGATGGCGACCATCGCCTTGAGGTGAGCGGGGAGCAGGATCGCCACGGCGTGCTGGGTGACGGCGAGGTAGGACATGCCCCACAGGCCGACGTTGCCGTTGGACCAGGGCTGTTGACCGGCCCACTCGATGGCGTCCTCGTATGCCTCCGCGGTGGCAATGTCCCAGGGGGCCAGCGTGCCGGGACTCTTGCCGCTGCCGGGGCCGTCGATGCGAATGACGGTGTAGCCGTTGGGGACCCACACCGCGGTGTTGACCGTCTCGTGGTTCTCCCAGGGGATCCCGTCGGCGTTGCCGTGGACGTACTCGTCCTCCAACTGCTCGTGCACTTCGAGGTCGGCGTCACCACAGATGGAGTGGTGGTTGAACGCCTTGCCGTACACACCGCAGCCTATGCGTCGCGGAAGCGGCGGACCCCCCATGGCGTTGCGCCGCAGTTCGTTACGGGCGGCAGCCGGGGAACACAGTTGCCGCCGAGAACGGCGCCCTCGAACTGGGCTGCAACGGCCACAACCGGTTCATCGACCGCGTGGAGCGCCGGGACGGGGCCTGGCGCATCGCCGACCGCAAGAGCGTGTACGACTTCGCCACCTTCACCTTCCCCGCCGGGATCAAGGAGATCGACGCCGGCGTGGTGGCCAAGTACCCCCGCGAGTACGGCGCGTTGGCCTACGTACTCGACCAGAGCGGGTTCCCCGTCGAGCGCACCTTCGCGACCCAGGGCAGCGAGCTGGAACGCGAGATCAAGGAGTCGGCCTTCGCCTGGCTCTCGGCGGAATCCGGAGCGTGACAGGGACCAACCGCTCGTGCTTCCTGCTCGAAGTCCTGACGCTCGGGGCCTTCTCGCCCCGGTCCGGTGATCTTACGATGACGCGATGCGGTGTAAGGGGCGCGTGTGGCGCGGTGCACCCGGTGAATCGGGTGTATCCGGTGGATCCGGTGTGTCCGCCCTGGTGACACTGCTGTTGCTCCTGCTGTCGGGGGCGATGGTGGCATGGACGTTGAACGGCGCACTCGGTTTGTCGTTCAACGCGAAGGATGTGCCCACGGAACGGACACGGGCAGCAGCCCCGCACTCCTCCGTCGCCGCCCCGAACGTACGCGCGGTGACCGGTGCGCGAGGCGCAGCCGTGCGGCTCGCCGCGGAGGCAGTGCGAGACGCGTTCACCGAGCGGGGCCGACCCGCTCCGTCCGTCGCCGAGGGCGGCGGCAAGGCCCGTGTCCCCGCGCGCGAACTGGCCATCCGCATCGGGGCGTTGAAGGGCCGCGGCTCGGCCGAGCGTTACCGGATCGTGCGCGAGCACGGCGGCCTGGTTCTCGAGACGGCGTCCGCCGCAGGTGCCGCGACCGGGCTTTACCGGATGGCCGACCGGATCCGCGCCGAGGAGAACGTACTCGCCGACAACGGCCGGACCGTGACACCGCAGCTGGGCCTCCGCCTCACCGACACCGGAGGCACGGGCCTGGACATCCGGCGGTCGCGCTTCGCCCCAACCACGGACTACTCGCTGAACTCGGACGTCGTCGGCACCGCCCTGCTGCGACGCGCCCCCTGGGTCGACACCTCCAAGGTCGACGACATCGCGGCCCAGTTCCGCGCCTTCGTGCGCGGCGCGCTGCGCAACGGCTACAACGGCGTCGTCGTGCCCGGCTTCCTGGAGTACGTCACCTTCTCCGGTGTCGGGGACGGACACACCGTCTACCCGGCAGGCGATCCGCACATCGCGCGCGCCCGTGCGATGGTGAGGGCGTTCGCGCCGGTGTGGCGCTATGCCCACGACGCCGGGATGCGCGTCTACTTCCAGACCGACATGCTCGCCCTCTCCCCTCCACTGCGCACCTACCTGGAAAGGGAGTTGGGCGGTCTGCGCACCGAGGACCCACGACTGTGGTCCGTGTACGCCAAAGGCGTCGAGGAAGTGCTGCACTCGATGCCGTTCGCGGACGGCATCATGATCCGCACCGGGGAGGGCGGTTCCGCGTACGCCCTGCCCGGCTGGGACTACACCTCAGCGATCGACGTCACCACCGTCAGGGCGGTGCGCGCGATGCTGCGCGGTCTGCTCGGCGCCGTCGACCGGGCGGGCGGCGACAGAGACGTCATCTTCCGTACCTGGAGTGTGGGCGTGGGCGCCGTCGGCGATCTGCACACCGACCCCGACTCCTACCGCCAGGTCCTCCACGGTCTCGACGACCCGCATCTGATCGTCTCGACCAAGTACTCCCAGGGCGACTTCTACTCCCACCTCGCCCTCAACCCCACGCTGCTCGAAGGCTCCCAGCGGCGCATCGTCGAGTTCCAGTCCCGCCGCGAATTCGAGGGCCAGGGCGCGCTTCCCGACGACCTCGGCGCCCTCGAACAGACCGCGCTCAAGCACTTCCTCGCCTCCAACCCGCACATCGAGGGGGTCTGGAACTGGGCCCAGTCCGGCGGCCCCCTCTACGCCGGCCCGCGCGCCGTCTACCAGCGCGTCGGCTTCTGGCAGTTGTGGGATGTGAACGTGTATCTCACCGGCAGGCTCGCCCAGGACCCGGACACCGATCTCGCGCGGGCCCGCGAGGCCTGGATCCGCAAGACGTTCAGCGACGACGCGGACACCGTGCGGGCCATCGAGCGGATCCTCACTCTCTCCCGCCCCGCGATCACCAAGGGCCTCTACATCGGCCCGTACGCCGACACCTCCGCGAAGGCCCTCGGCCTCGAACCCCCGCCCATGATGTGGATCTTCGAGTGGGACATCGCGACCGGCGACAGTGCCGCGCTGTCCAGCATCTACGCGGCCACGCGCGACCGGTTTCCCGAAGCGCTCGCCGAGGGCCGCACCGCCCTCGACATCGCACGTCGCCAGCAGCGCCTGTGGGCCACCACGGAAGCCTCCACCTGGCACGACCCGCGTCTGCGCGAACAGTTCGGCGCGGCGCTCGCCTACCAGACGGACCTCTTCACGGTTCTCGGCGCGTACCGCTCGACGATTCTGTGGCACCAGCGGTGGCTCGACACGGGCTCCGCCCACGCGGCCGAACGGTGGCATGCGGCCGAGGCCCACTACCGCACCGCCGCGGCCACCCAC
The DNA here is from genome assembly GCF_044453445.1 of Streptomyces sp. NPDC051684. Taxonomy (NCBI): domain Bacteria; kingdom Bacillati; phylum Actinomycetota; class Actinomycetes; order Kitasatosporales; family Streptomycetaceae; genus Streptomyces; species Streptomyces sp. NPDC051684. The sequence continues at coordinate 68,567 of NZ_JBITCS010000036.1, forward strand.
GAACGCCACTACGGTCATCAACTCACCCTTCCCGCCTACAACTTCGCTGCGGCGGACCTCGGCCTGCAACGCGCCGACCGTGACCCGTCGATGGCCTGGTGTGCGCGCGGCCTTCTCGCACTCGTGCTCCTCGCCGTGGTCCTCGCGCTCACCCGGGGCAGCCTGCCGGGGGCCGCCGGGCTGCGGGCCCTGCTCGCCGGAGCACTCAGACCATGGCGCGCCCGCACTGCGCCGCAGCCGACCGGCCGCGTCGACCGGATCGCGCTGTGGCTCGTTCCCGGGCTCGTCCTCGCGCTCAGCCGCGGCATCCACACCTGGTTCCTGGCGCCGGTCCACGTGGCCGTCACCCTCGGCACATGGCTGGTGTTCGCGGCGGTTCTGCGGCTGGCCGCGGGCCGCGCCTGGCCGGCGCTCGCCGCGTGCGTCGGTGGTGTGGCGATCCTGCGCTCGGTGCTGCTTCTGGGTGTCCTCTCCGTACGGGGCCCTGGCTACTACTGGTCCGCGTTCTGGACCTCGCCGCACGGCAGATTCGCCTACGTGACGGTGGCGTGGGCCCTGTTCCTGTGGGTGGTCCCCGCCGCCTACTGGGCGCTGCGCTCCACCTTGCGGCGCCGCCCCGCGCTGGGCCGAGCGCTCACCGCCTGCGCGCTCCCACTCGCCATCGTCGGCGCGGCGGCCTGGGCCGCGGGCGCGGAGACGTCCCTGAGTACCTGGAACGACCAATTGGCGCTGCTGCCCTGGGGGTTGCACCGGATTCTCGGCATCACGGAGTACCTGGGCATCCCCTCCTCGATCCCCGCGGTGGTGACATGCCTCGGCGTGGTCCTCGTCTCCGCAGGGACGCTGCTCGGGTGGGCGGGTCGGTGGCACGGCCCCAGCGGCGCCCCGCCACCAGGGCCCGCCACCGGCCGCGTAGCTCCGGACGAGTCCGCCTGAGCATCGCGGCCCGGCGTGCACCTTGGCCGAGCCGCCCGCACCGTGACCGTCTGCGCTTGACGGCGATGGCCTAGGGCCTGTCGTTTGGATCAGGCCGGGCTCGCGGGGCCTGATCCAAACGACAGGCCCTAGCCCCGATACGTCTCCAGCAACCGCAACCACACCTCACTGATCGTCGGATACGCCGGCACCGCGTGCCACAACCGGTCGATCGGGACCTCGCCCGCCACCGCGATCGTCGCCGAGTGGATGAGTTCGCCGACGCCGGGGCCGACGAAGGTGACGCCCAGAAGGATCTCCCGGTCGAGGTCGACGATCATGCGGGCGCGGCCGCGGTAGCCGTCCGCGTAGAGGCCGGTGCCCGCCACGTTCGCCATGTCGTAGTCGACCGCGCGCACGCGGTGGCCCGCCGCCTGGGCCTCGGCCAGGGTGAGGCCCGCGCTCGCGGCCTCGGGGTCGGTGAAGACCACCTGGGGGACGGCGGACACGTCGGCCGTCGCGGCGTGGGCGCCCCAGCGGTCGGTCTCCAGGAGCGGGACGCCCTGCGCGCGGGCCATGATCGCGGCGCCCGCGATGCGCGCCTGGTACTTGCCCTGGTGCGTGAGGAGCGCGCGGTGGTTGGCGTCGCCGACCGCGTAGAGCCAGCTGCTTCCCTCCACCCGGAGGCTGTCGTCCACGGACAGCCACGAGCCGGGCTCCAGGCCCACCGTCTCCAGGCCGATGTCCTCCGTGCGCGGCGCACGGCCCGTCGCGAAGAGGATCTCGTCGGCTTCGAGGGTCGTTCCGTCGTCGAGGGTCGCCACCACCGTGCCGTCGGACGAGCGGTCCACCGACTTCACCGAGACACCCGTGCGCACCTCCGTGCCCGCCTCCCGCAGCGCGTCCGCCACCAGCTCGCCGGCGAAGGGTTCCATGCGTTCCAGCAGGGCTCCCCCGCGTACGAGCACCGTGACCTGCGAGCCCAGCGCCTGCCAGGCCGTGGCCATCTCGGTGGCGACCACGCCGCCGCCGACCACCAGGAGGCGGCCCGGGACGCGGTCGGCGCTCGTGGCCTCCCGGCTGGTCCACGGCTTGACCTCGTCGATGCCGGGCAGTGGCGGGAGGGCCGCGCGGGTTCCCGTGCAGACGGCGACCGCGTGGCGTGCCGTGAGAGTGGTCACGGTGCCGTCCTCCGCGGTGACCGTGACGCTGCGCGGTCCGTCGAGGCGGCCGTGGCCGCGGTAGAGGTCGATGCCGATGGACTCCAGCCAACCCACTTGGCCGTCGTCCTTCCAGTTGGAGGTGAAGTAGTCGCGGTGCGCGAGGACCGCGGGTGCGTCGAGCGGGCCCTGGACCGCCTGGCTCAGGCCGGGCACCCGGCGGGCGTCGGCGCGGGCGATCACCGGGCGGAGCAGCGCCTTGCTGGGCATGCACGCCCAGTACGAGCACTCACCGCCGACGAGTTCGCTCTCCACGATGGCGGCGCTCAGTCCACCGGCCCGCGCGCGGTCGGCGACGTTCTCGCCGACGGGTCCCGCTCCGAGCACTACGACGTCGTACGCGTTGGCTTCCGTCATGCGGCCCAGTCTCTCAGTGTGGTCGGATGTGTGCGTGCCGAGCACATGGGTACGAGCGCGGAATACGTCCGACATGCGGACGGTTGTGCACAGCGGCTTTGCCCCCTACGGCTTCGCCCCGAACCCCGGAAGCAGGAAGAGGGAAAAACACCATGAGCAGCACCACCACGGAGCTGACCAAGGAGAACTTCGATCAGACGGTTACGGAGAACGAGTTCGTACTGATCGACTTCTGGGCTGACTGGTGCGGGCCTTGCAAGCAGTTCGCCCCGGTCTACGAGGAGGCCGCGGAGGCCAACCCGGACCTGGTGTTCGGCAAGGTCGACACCGAGGCCCAGCCGGAGCTGGCCGCCGCTTTCGGGATCCAGTCGATCCCGACGCTGATGATCGTGCGTGACCAGGTCGCCGTGTTCGCGCAGCCGGGTGCGCTGCCCAAGGAGGCGCTGGAGGACGTGATCGGCCAGGCCCGCAAGCTGGACATGGACGAGGTCCGCGCGTCGGTCGCCGAGCAGCAGGCGAAGGCCGAGCAGGAGGGCCAGGGCCAGGAGGGCTGAGCCTCCTCCCTCGTCACTCGATCGACCCCGAGGCGGTCGCCCTGTACGGGCGGCCGCCTCGCGGCATGTCGTGACCTTCTGGTGCCGCCCGCCGACGACCTCAGGCCGATTCGCGCGCCACCAGCGTCACCGTCAGTGCCTCGCGCTGCGCGGGCTCCCCGTCCCTCTCCGGGTCCCTGACCAGCCGGTCGACGAGTTCCGCCAGCTCCCGGCCCGACGGCAGGTCGAGCCGCACCGTGCTCAGCCGCGGCCGCAGCAGCCGCCCGAGCATCAGGTCGTCGGCGCCCATCACGGCGACGTCGCCGGGGATGTCGACGCCCGCGTCCTGCAACGCGCGCATCAGCAGCATGGCGTACTCGTCGTTGTACGCGAACACGGCGTCGAGCCCCAACTCACCCACCTGTGCGGCCACTTGGGCGGCGTCCTGCTCGTCGTAGGCGAGCGGCAGCGGCACCGTCTCCGCGCCCGCCTGGCGCACGCCCTCCTGGCGCGGCACCGCGAAGACGTCGAGGCCCGCCTCCTTGGGCATGACCACGCCGATGCGCCGGTGGCCGCGGGCCATGAGGTGCCCGGCGGCGGCCCGGCCGACCTGCCGGTGGTCGGTGAGCAGGGCGTGCGCGCCCTCGACCGGCTCCGGGCCGAGCGTGATGACGGCGCGGGCGCCGGAGCGGCGGAGCACGGCGATACCGTCGGGGCCCATGCCGACCGGGCCGAGTACGGCCACCGGGCGCAGCTCGGCCCAGGCACGGGCGGCGGCGTCGCCGCCGAGGCCCACGCTGCCGTACTGCACGACGGTGTAGTCGAGGCGGCTCAGCGCCCACTGGAGTTCGTTGAGGAAGGCGCTGTAGAGGGGCCCGATCGGTACGTCGGGGGTCGGCACGAGGACGATCCGGGTGTGTCCCGCGCGCAGGCTGCGGGCGGCGGCATGCGGGACGTAGCCGAGTTCCTTGGCGGCCTTGTGGACGCGCCGCCGGGTCGGCTCGCTGATGCGGACCGCGCTCGTGTTGTTGAGGACGTAGCTGACGGTGGCGCGCGAGACCCCGGCGAGGCGTGCGACATCGGCACTCGTGGGCAGGGCGCCGGGGTTCGGCTGCGCGGGTACGGGCGGCTGCTGCTTCGGTATCTGCACCATGACGTACGGCATCCTTGCAGACGCCGTGCGGCGGGTGCGCCCAGCCCTGTGCCAGCCCTGTTCTACCCCTGCGCCAGGGTCTTCCAGAGTTTCGGCTCCTCGAAGTTCAGCGCCCACAGGACCGTGTTGCGTACGCCGTATTTCCGCAGGACGGGGAGGTGTGCGGCGGTGCCGGCGGCGTCCTGGTACCAGACGGTGCGGCGGGTGGCCTTCTTGCCCTTGCCCTCCGTGTATGTGAAGTGGGGGGTGCGGGATTCGGGGTCGAGGGCGTAGCGCGCGCCGACCTTGCGGCGCAGCGCCTCGGCGGATTTCGAGGTGACGTGCCGCGCGCGGTCCTTGCCACCGCCGTGGGGGCCGCCCACCTTCCAGTTCCAGCCGTACGCCGGCAGGCCCATCTCCAGCTTGGCGTGCGGGACTTGGGCGGTCGCGCGGGACAGGATCTCGTCGTACCACTGGGGCGAGGCAAGCGGGCCCGGCCTGCCCTCCGCGGAGTGCAGGTTGTACGCCATGATCCGCACGCGGTCGGCCGCGGCGCCCAGCTTCTCGTAGTCCCAAACGCGGCCCGTCGAACGGGTCTTGGGCATGACGGTCAGGTAGCACTTCTTGCCGGAGGCGTGCAGGCGTGCACAGAGTTCGGTGGCGAAGGCGGTGTAACCGGCGCGGGCCGCCCGGTACTTGTCGTCGGAGGCGACGGCGATGGACTCGTAGTCGATGTCGAGCCCGTCGTAGGCGCGGCTGCGGGCGACGTCGAGCAGGGCGTCGATGTGGCGGGTGCGGGACTTCTCGCTGTTGAGGACCTTGGCCAGGGTGCCCGGCTTCATCGCCTCCATGACCGTGGGGACGACCTCGATGCCGCGGGCGTGCAGTCCGTCGATGATGCGGCGCTCGCCCGCCCCGGTGTGTCCTGCGACGCGGGCCGCGGATTTCGTCTGGTACCAGAAGGGGCTGATGGTGCGGATCTGCGCGGCGTGGTCGAGGGCGTTCTGGTAGGCGGCCTCCTGGTCCCAGTACGGGAGCCACGCGGAGACGGTGCGCGGGGGTGCGGCCTCGGAGGAGGCGGCGGGTCCCGCCGGCGCCGCGGCGGTGAGGGCGAGGGTGCCCGCGAGGACGCTGAGGACAGTGCTGTGACGTCGTTTCATGGGGCGAGCCTGCGACTCATCCGGCGTACCCGCCGCAGGGATTGGGCCGGTCGGCGTCTAACGTGACCCGCGTGACTGCCTATACGGATGACCAAGCGTACGAACACCCCGGCCGCGGCGGCGCGACGGCCACGGTGGAGGCCGAGCCGAGCCGGGTGGGGAAGGTGCGCACCGAGTACGCGCCCGCGCACAACGGCGACCCGGACCCCGGCGAGATCGTGTGGACCTGGGTGCCGTACGAGGAGAACGACGGGCGCGGCAAGGACCGCCCGGTGCTCGTCGTCGCCCGGGAGGCGGCCGGCACGCTGCTGGCCGTGCAGCTGTCCAGCAAGCGGCACGACGGCGACCGCGAGTGGGTGGCGCTGGGCTCCGGCCCCTGGGACCGGGACGGCCGGGACTCGTGGGTGGACCTGGACCGTGTGCTGCGCGTGCACGAGAAGGGGATGCGCCGCGAGGCCTGCGCGCTTGACCGCGGCCGGTTCAACACCGTGGTGCTGCGGCTGCGGGAGCGCTACGGCTGGCGGTGAGCGCCCGTGCGAGACGCCCCGTCGTCCGCCCGGCCGAAGGCGCGCTCGAACGCAAGGCGGGTGGGCGCGCCCATCGTGCGGTCGAGGACGGCGAACACGACCTGCTCGAAGCGGCCCGCGAAACGCCCTTCGAGCAGGTCGCGGAAGGCCTCGGCCACCTGCCCGGGGTCGTTGCGGAACACCCCGCAGCCCCAGGCACCCAGGACGAGCCTGCGGTAGCCCTCGGCCGCGGCGACCTCGAGGACGCGCTCGGCGCGCGCGGCCAGTGCCGCGGGTATCTCGGGCACCCGCTCCGGGGTGCGCTGCGCGATCACGCCCGCGTTCGGCGCGGGTGAGGTCAGGAAGCCCGCCTCGAATGGTGTGTCGAGCAGTCGGCCCTGGTCGTCGCGGAAGACCGGGACGGCCGGTGCGTGGATGACGCGGTCGGTGTAGAAGGCGTCGCGGTGCTCGCGGTGGTGGGCGTAGAACCCGGGCACCTCGGTCAGGCACGCGTACAGCGCGGAGCAGCGGCACAGGGCCTCCTCCTGGGCCTGCGCCCCGTTGAGGTAGCCGCCGCCCGGGTTGCGCGCCGACGCGAAGTTCAGGACGGCGACCGGCCGCGGCCGCTCCCCCGTCCTGCGGCGCGCGGCCTCCAGGCTGCTCTCGCCCGTGACCTCGATGCTCGTCCGGTCCACCGGCGACATCGGCGGCACGGGAACCGGGTCGGGCCCGTACATCCTGGTGCCCGCCCGCGCCCGCGCCACCGCGGCGCCGATCGTCACCACGCGGCCCCCGTCGCCCGCGTACTCCCCCGAGTCGACGATCTTCTCCGTGCTCCGCGCGAGCTCGCGCAGTCGTGCGCTCACGCCGCGTCCCTCGCCCTCTCCCCCGTCGTGTTCATGAATCCATCGTGTACGCACAGTGACCGCGCGGGCAACAGGTTTTCGTCTCACCTGGAGAAGCCCCAAGAAGTCCCGAGAAGACCCGCAGATGTCCAGACGCACTCTTGTGCGAGGCGCCCGAACCGTCTTGGGTGGAGGGTCTGCGTCGCCCGGAAGGGGCTGTTTGTCGGCACCCGGCCGAATCGACGGGATGGCCCCCACCGGGGACCATGGAAACGTGCGAAACAGGAGGAATCCCCCCATGAGCGAGGGAGACTGTACGGCGCTCGGTGACCTGGTCACCGAGGCCGAGGCGGAGGCCCTGGTACGGGGCATCTGCTTCAAGACCGGACCGCCCCGCAGGGTCGGGGTCGAGCTGGAATGGATCGTGCACGAGCCGCGCCCCCTGCTGAAGCCGTGGCTCCCCTTACCACCCGAACGACTCGACGCGGCATACGTCGCACTGCGCGCCCTGCCCCTGCGCTCGGCGCTCACCGTGGAACCCGGCGGGCAGCTGGAACTCAGTTCGCTCCCCGCCGACACCCTCAGCGAATGCGTCTCGGCCATGCGGGCCGATCTGACCGCCGTCCGCACCGCGCTCCGCGGCCACGGACTCGTCCTCTCCGGCCACGGCACCGATCCCTGGCTGCCGCCGCGACGCGTTCTCCATCAGCCCCGCTACGACGCCCTGGAGGCCTCGCTCGACCGGGCCGGGCCCGCCGGGCGCTCCATGATGTGCTCGTCCGCGTCCGTGCAGGTGTGCCTGGACGCGGGGCACGAGGAGCCGGGTCCGCAGGGACTCGGGCGGCGCTGGCGCCTCGCGCATCTGCTGGGCGCGGTCCTGGTGGCGGCGTTCGCCAACTCGCCGATGCTGTCCGGCCGTCCGACCGGCTGGCGCTCGACACGGCAACTGCTGTGGGAGCGCATCGACGTGGGCCGCTCCGGCGGCGTACCGCTGGACTTCGACCCGCGCGAGGCATGGGCGCGGCACGTGCTCGACGCGCCCGTGATGTGCGTGCGCTCTGACGATGGGCCCTGGCAGGTACCGGACGGGCTGACCTTCCGCGAGTGGGCGCGCACGGGCGCGCCGCGCCCGCCGACCCGCTCGGACCTCGACTATCACCTGACCACCCTCTTCCCGCCCGTGCGCCCGCGCGGGCACCTCGAACTGCGCATGATCGACGCGCAGTCGGGCGACGACGGGTGGCTGGTGCCGCTCGCCGTGACGACCGCGCTTTTCGACGACGCGCAGGCCGCCGAGACCGCCTACCGGGCGGTCAAGCCGCTCGCGGAGCGGGCGGGTCCGCTGCCGGCCCCGCACAACCCTCTGTGGCGCGACGCGGCCCGGCTCGGCCTCGCCGATCCCGAACTGCGCGAGGCCGCCACGGCCTGTTTCACGACGGCTCTGGAGGCGCTGCCGAGGATCGGCGCAGATCCGGAGGTGCGGCAGGCGGTCGCCGACTTCACGCACCGCTACGTCCTGCGCGGGCGCTGTCCCGCCGACGACGTGCTCGACCAGCTCACGCGAGAACCCGCACAGGGGAGGACCGTCCGATCATGACCGCCGAGGAGAACGTCACCACGGCCCCGGAGGCGCTCCGTGGCCGCGCCGCGGACGCCCTTGAGGCCGCGCGGCGCCGTACGACACTGCTGACGAGCTGCGTCGAAGAGGGCGAACTCACCGCCCAGCACTCGCCGTTGATGTCGCCGCTCGTCTGGGATCTCGCACACATCGGGAACCAGGAGGAGCAGTGGCTGCTGCGCGCGGTCGCGGGGCAGGAGGCGATCCGCCCCGAGATCGACCCGCTGTACGACGCCTTCGAGCACCCGCGCTCGGAGCGCCCGAGTCTGCCGCTGCTGGCGCCGACGGAGGCCCGCGGCTATGCCGCGGACGTCCGCGGTCGGGTCTTCGACGTGCTGGAGAAGGCCTCGTTCGAGGCGGAGGGCGCGCGGAGTCTGACCCGCTCGGGCTTCGCCTTCGGGATGATCGCCCAGCACGAGCAGCAGCACGACGAGACGATGCTGATCACCCACCAGTTGAGGAAGGGCGGCGCGGCACTCACCGCACCCGACCCCGAGCCGCTGGAACGGCCCTACGACGGGCCCGCCGAGGTCCTCGTCCCCGGCGGCCCGTTCACGATGGGCACGACGGCCGAGCCCTGGGCCCTGGACAACGAGCGGCCCGCGCACACCCGCCTGGTACCGCCGTTCCACCTCGACACGACGCCGGTGACGAACGCCGCGTACCTGGAGTTCGTCGAGGAGGGAGGCTACCGCCAGGAGCGCTGGTGGACGCCGGACGGCTGGGCGATGGTGCGCGAACACGGCCTGGAGGCCCCGCTGTTCTGGCATCGCGAGGCCGGGCAGTGGCTGCGCCGGCGGTTCGGGGTGACCGAGCCCGTACCGCCGGACGAGCCCGTGCTGCACGTCAGTTGGTACGAGGCCGACGCCTACGCCCGGTGGGCCGGGCGGCGGCTGCCGAGCGAGGAGGAGTGGGAGAAGGCGGCCCGCCACGACCCGGCCACCGGGCGCTCGATGCGCTACCCGTGGGGCGACGCGGATCCGACACCCGACCGCGCGAACCTGGGCCAGCGGCATCTGCGTCCGGCTCCGGCGGGCAGCTATCCGCTGGGTGAATCATCGCTCGGCGTACGGCAGTTGATGGGCGACGTGTGGGAGTGGACGTCCAGCGAGTTCCTGCCGTATCCGGGGTTCGTGGCGTATCCGTACCGCGAGTACTCGGAGGTGTTCTTCGGGGACGGCTACAAGGTGCTGCGCGGCGGCTCGTTCGGCGTGGACGCGGTGGCCTGCCGGGGCACGTTCCGCAACTGGGACCATCCGATCCGGCGGCAGATCTTCTCCGGGTTCCGCACGGCCCGCGACGCCGAGCCGCGGGAGCGTGCCTGATGTGCCGTCACCTGGCCTATCTGGGGCCGCCCGTGCCGCTCGGTGAGATCGTCGACGGGCCGCCGCACAGCCTGTTCCGGCAGTCGTGGGCACCTCGCAGACAGCGGCACGGCACGGTCAACGCCGACGGCTTCGGGGTGGGCTGGTATGCCGAGGGCGACCCGGTGCCCGCCCGCTACCGCCGCGCCGGACCCATCTGGGGCGACGCGGCCTACCAGGACCTGGCGCGCGTGGTCTGCTCAGGGGCGCTGCTCGCGGCGGTCCGCGACGCCACGCTCGCCGGGGCGGACGGCGAGGCCGCGGCGGCCCCGTACGCGAACGGCCCCTGGCTGTTCAGCCACAACGGGGCGGTGCCGGACTGGCCGCAGTCCCTGACCTCCCTGGCACCCACCCTGCCGCCGGCGGACCTGCTCTCCATGGAGGCCCGCTGCGACGCGGCGTTCCTGTGGGCGCTCGTCCTGCACCGGCTGCGGGCGGGCGACGAGGAGGCGCAGGCGCTCGCCGACACCACCCTGGAGATCGCCGAGGCGGCGCCCACCGCCCGCCTCAACTTCCTGCTCACCAACGGCGAGACGATCACGGCCACGGCCTGGGGCGACACCCTGTGGTACCGCACCGACCCGGGCCGTTCCGTGGTCGTCGCCTCCGAGCCCTTCGACGACGATCCGCACTGGATCGAGGTCCCCGACCGCACGCTGCTCGCGGCGAGCCGCACCGACGTCCTGTTGACCCCGCTCAAGGAGCCCTCCGCGTGAGCCCGTTCCGCATCACCCGCACCCTGCCCGAGGACGCCACCGGCGCCGCCCTGCGGGCCGACGTCCTGCACGGCCTGACCGGCACGCCCAAGACCCTCCCGCCCAAGTGGTTCTACGACGCGCGCGGCAGCGAACTCTTCGACGAGATCACGCAGTTGCCCGAGTACTACCCGACCCGCGCCGAGCGCGAGATCCTGATCGCGCGCGCCCACGACATCGCCGAGGCGACCGGTGCGCGCACACTCGTCGAGCTGGGCTCGGGCTCGTCCGACAAGACCCGCCACCTCCTCGACGCGCTCACCGACCTGACGACGTACGTGCCCGTGGACGTGAGCGAGAGCGCGCTGCGCGGCGCGGCGGACACGCTGCTCGCCGAGCGGCCCGCGCTCGACATCCACGCGATGGTCACGGACTTCACGGCCGCGTTCGACCTGCCCGCGACGCCGGGCCCGCGGCTTGTCGCCTTCCTCGGCGGCACGATCGGCAATCTGCTGCCGGACGAGCGGTCCGCGTTCCTGGCGGCGGTGCGCGGACTCCTGGAGCCCGGCGACTTCTTCCTGCTCGGCACGGACCTGGTCAAGGACGAGGCGACGCTGGTCACGGCCTACGACGACGCGGCGGGCGTGACGGCCGCGTTCAACAAGAACGTGCTGACCGTGATGGACCGCGAACTCGGCGCGGACTTCCACCCCGACGCGTTCGAGCACGTCGCCCTGTGGAACGCCGAGTGCGAGTGGATCGAGATGCGGCTGCGCGCCACCACGGCCCAGACCGTGAAGATCCCGGCGCTCGATCTGGAGGTCGACTTCGCGGCGGGCGAGGAGGTGCGCACGGAGGTCTCGGCGAAGTTCCGCCAGGAGGGCGTGAAGGAGGAACTGCACGAGGTGGGGCTCGAGTTGGGCCACTGGTGGACGGACACGGAGGGACGGTTCGCACTGTCACTGAGCAGGGCGTCGGCGGGGAAGCCCTAGGTGCTGGGCCCTGCAGGGGCGGCGGACGGGCGGACGGCCGTGACCAGCCAGCTGGTGCTGCGCAGCCGGACCGTGCCGTCCGCCGTCTCGTGCCCGCGCAAGTGGTCGGTCAGGACGCGGCGAGCGCCGGCCCGGGCATCCGGTTCGGCCTGCTCCAGCAGGTGGCGGCCGGGGCCCGTGCCCAGCAAGAACTCCGCGGCGTCCGCGGCCCCGCTCCCCCATGTCCCGTACGCCTGCGCCCGGTCGACGGCGATGCCTTCGAATCCGGCCGCGGTGAGGACGTCTCGGATGCGGTCCTGCGAGGCCAGGGAGAACATGCCGGGCAGCCCCGGACGGCCGAGGTCGCCGATCGGCAGCAGGTCCCGCAGGGCGGCCATCGCCGCGACCCAGTCGTTGAGCGCGGCGTCGGCCGGGCAGACGAAGGCCAGGCGGCCGCCGGGGCGCAGCGCCAGGCCGACGTTGGCGAAGGCCGCGACCGGGTCGGCGTAGAACATCACGCCGTAGCGGCTGATCGCCGCGTCGAAGGAGCCCGGTTCGAAGGGGTGGGTCTGTGCGTCGCCCTGTGCGAAGGAGACGTTGGGGACGGCCTCCTGCTCCGCCCGGGTCCGGGCTTCGGCCAGCATGGGGCCCGACAGGTCGAGGCCCAGCGCGTGCCCCTGGGGCGCGCGGAGCGCGGCGAGGCGGGTGGTCTGCCCGGAGCCGCAGCCGAGGTCGAGTACCCGGTCTCGGCCGGTGATGCCCGCGGCGTCGAGGAGCGGCTCGTTGAAGCCTTCGTTGACGGCGTTCCAGCGGTCCTGGTGGCGGGCCCAGTGGACGCCTTCCGGGCCGTTCCACGCCTGCGCCTGCTCGGTGTTGACGATGTCCTGCACGGTGCCTCCCCAATAGAGGAACGGAGTTTGGGCGCGCGCCCAAACTGTATGGGCACGTGCCCAAACCGGCAATCCCCGCTACGATTCGACGAGTTGTGCCCCAGGCGGGCAGTGCAGGCGAAGCGGAAGAGAGGCCCATGTCACCGCGCGGAGTGGCGACCCCGGACGTGCGCGAGCGGCTGTTCGCGGCTGCCGAGCGCGTCGTGCAGAGGGACGGTCCCGGCGCGCTCACGAGCCGGGCCGTCACCACCGAGGCGGGCTGCGCCAAGGGGCTGCTGCACACGCACTTCGCGGGGCTCGACGAGTTCGTCGCCGAGCTCTGCCTGGACCGGTTCGCGCGGACCGCGGCGAAGGCGCGGGCACTGTCGGGGCTCACGGGGCAGGGCACGGTGGCGGGCAACGTCGATGCCGTCGCCCTCGCCCTGTTCGAATCCGGCGGGCCCGCCGTCTCCGGCCTCGCCATGACCCGCCCGGCCGCCGCGCTGCGCGTGCGCGAGGCCCTGGAGGGCGGGGCGCCCGGCTTCACGGCGATCCAGGAGGCGGTCACCGACTACCTGGAGGCCGAGCGGCGACTCGGCCGGGTGCCCGGGGCGCTGGACGCGGGCACGGCGGCCCTGACCGTCGTCGGCACCGCCCACCACCTGCTGATGACGAGCTGGCCGGGCGCGCCCGATCCACGGCCCGCGATGACGCGCCTGGTGGCGCAGCTGGTCGCCGGCCCTTAGGGCCTGTCGCGCCGCCGGGCAGGCGGGAGTTCGACGACAAGCCCTAGTTGCGCTCGTCGAGGCGGCCGGTGATCTCGCGGGAGGCACGCTTCGCCTCCGTCGCGGGGTCGCCGCCGGCGAGGACCTTCGACATGTACTCCTTGATGGGGTTGGAGCCCGCCTCCACGTTCGGCCACAGCGGGGAGCCGGGTGTCGCCTTGCCGTGGGCGGCGCCGACGGCCATCGCGGCCACGCCCGGCTCGCCCGCGACCGCGCCGGCGAGGGTCGTCTTGTTCGGCACGTAGTTCATGGTGCGGGCCAGGTCGGTGTTCCACTTCTCGCCGGCCAGCGCCTTGACGACCTCGACCGCGCCGTCGCGGTCGTCGGTGTTCGCCGGCACGATCAGGTCGGAGCCGCCGGTGAACACCGTGCCCGGCCGGCTCGACGTCTTGCCGGGGATCGGGAAGTAGCCCAGCTTGCCCTTCAGCCGCGGGTTCTTCTGGAGGATGCGCTGGGTGGCGCCCGGCACGGAGATGATCTGCGCGATGTCGCCGCGGGCGAACTCCTCGGCCTGCGGCGGGTGTTCCTCGTCGGCGTCCTTGGGGCCGCCGCCCAGCGCCTGGAGCTGGCGGTAGAAGGCCATGCCGCGCAGAGCGGCGGGGGTGGCCAGGGCCCCGGACCAGACACCGTCGGACTCCTTGGCGAGATGGCCGCCCTCGTCCCAGATGAACCCGGAGAGCGTGTACCAGTCCTGGCCCGCGAGGTAGATGCCCTGGGTGCCGCCGGAGTTCAGGGTCCGGGTCACGTCGAGCCACTCCGCGCGCGTGGTGGGCGGCCTGTCGATGCCCGCCTGCCGGAAGAGGTCCTTGTTGTAGACGACGACGCGGTTGGCCGCGTACCAGGGGATGCCGTACTGCCGGGAGGAGTCGACGCCGGGCTCGGCGAGGCCGGGCAGCCAGTCGTTCATGCCGAGGTCGCGCGCGGACTCCAGGGAGAGGTCGAGCAGGCCGTCCTGCTCGACGTAGCCCGGGACCTGGGTGTTGCCCACCTCGATGACGTCGGGCGCGCCGGACTCGCCGCCGTGCCGCTCGTCGAGCGCCTTGGTGACCTTGGCGCCGATGCCGGTCCAGTCCTGGATGCGGATGTCGAGGGTGAGGCCGTCGTGCCGGGCCTCGAAGTCCCGCGTGAAGCGCTCGAGGAAGTCCTCGGACGCGCTGCCCCGCATCAGCCACACGGTGACCGAGCCCTCCCCCTCCCCCGTGCCCGGCAGGGCCCCGCACGCGGTGAGGAGCGTGCCGGTGGCGAGGAGGGAACCGAAAATCAGGGCAAGGCGGCGGGAGTTCACGTCGGTCACTTTCTGCCTGCGGACAGGGAAGGTCGGCCCGACGTGGGGGAAGAGCGCGCGGCTCGTACGGGCGTTCAGGGAGTTTGGTATAGACCAACGTAAGGGTCAAGGGGTGCGCCATACGGATGGCGGGTCGGGCCGCCCTGGGGCACGGTGGAACCATGTCGAACCACACGTATCGCGTCACCGAGATCGTCGGCACCTCTCACGAGGGCGTGGACGATGCGGTCCGCAACGGGATCGCGCGCGCCTCGCAGACCGTTCGCAACCTCGACTGGTTCGAGGTCACGCAGGTTCGGGGGCAGATCGTCGACGGCCAGGTCGAGCACTGGCAGGTCGGTCTGAAGGTGGGCTTCCGTCTGGAGGGCGACGACTCCTGAGCCGCTCCCCGGCTCACGTCCCCCCGCTCAGGTCCGCCCCTGACGACCGCAGGCCGGCCCGGCACACCAAGCTGGACACCCTGCGCCGCCTCGCGCCGCATGTGGAGGGGCCCGTCCGGCAGTGCCTGCGAGGCGAGCCACGCCACGGTGTCGGCGCGGCACCGCTCCGGGCGCCCGGTCAGACGACCTCGCACTCCTCGGCGCAGGAGAGGGCGAGCGCGACGCCCTCGGCAAGCGGCGGATCGTGCGGTGCGGCAGCGAAGAACGCGTCCCAGTCCCGCGGCCTGCGCTCCAGGAACCGCTGCCGGTGCGCCGTGTCGGCGAGGGTGCCGTCGAGGTCGAAGACGGCGAGGGGGCGTCGGTCGCCGGCCATGCCGCCCACCCTAATCCGCGGCCCTCGCGCCGAGGCGGGAATCCCTGGGGCACCACGGCGTTGAGACAAGGTGTGAGCACCGTGATCGAATCGACCCGCTTCTCCGTCCTCGACCGCTCCCGCACCCGCGAGGGGCACAGCGACCAGGACGCGCTGCGCGACACCGTCTCCCTGGCCCAGGACCTGGAGCGGCTCGGCTACCACCGTCTGTGGGTCTCGGAGCACCACGGTGTGCCGGGGGTCGCCGGTTCCGCGCCGACCGTGCTCGCGGCGGCCGTCGCCGCGGCGACCCGCATCATCCGGGTCGGCACCGGCGGCGTGATGCTGCCCAACCACCAGCCGCTGGTCGTGGCCGAGCAGTTCGGGGTCCTGGAGTCGCTCTTCCCCGGCCGTATCGACATGGGGCTCGGCCGCTCCGTCGGGTTCACCGACGGGGTCCGCAAGGCGCTCGCCCGGGACAAGGACGACGCCGAGGACTTCGCCGCGCAGCTCGACGAACTGCTGGCGTACTTCACCGGCACCTCGGCCACGGGCGTGCACGCCCGCCCCTCCGAGGGCCTGGCCGTGCCGCCGTTCGTGCTCGCGATGGGCGAGGGCGCCTCGATCGCCGCCCGCGCCGGCCTCGCGATGGTGATCGGCGACCTGCGCTCGCGCGAGAAGATGCTGCGCGGCATCGACCGCTACCGCGAGGAGTTCCGCCCCTCGCCCTGGGCCGCGGAGCCGTACGTCGTGATCTCGGGGACGGTCGCCGTGGCGGGCAGCGAGCCGGAGGCGCGCCGCATCCTCGCCCCCGAGGCCTGGTCGATGGCCCACTCACGCACGCACGGCACGTTCCCGCCGCTGCCGCCCGCCGGGAGCATCGCGGGTTTCGAGATGACCGACAAGGAACGGGAGCTGCACGAGTCCGGGCTGCGCGGCCACATCGTGGGCACGGAGCAGCAGGTCACCGACGAGCTGGAGACGGTGATCAAGGACAGCGGGGCGCAGGAGGTGCTGGTGACGACCAGTACGCACGACCGCGAGGCCCTGCTGGAGTCGTTCCGCCGGCTGGCCAGGATCGCGCGTCTGACGCCCCGCTAGGGCTTGTCGTTTGGATCAGGCCGGATCAGGGAGCGGGGCCTGGTGCGTGCGATCGCAAGGCGGAGGAGGGAGGCGACGCGGAGCGTCG
>NZ_JBITCS010000037.1:0-83070 GCF_044453445.1 Streptomyces sp. NPDC051684
CGCTACGACAAACGCGCCCTCCACTACAAAGCCATGGTCACCATCGCCTGCCTACGACTCTGGCTGCCATGACTTTGCGGACACGACCTAGGGCCCTAGAAGAGGGCGTCGGCCGTCGTAGGGGCCGAGCTGCCCCGGCGCTCGAAGGCGAGCAGGCGGCGCTTGCGGTCGAGGCCGCCGCCGTAGCCGGTGAGGTCGCCGTTCGCGCCGATGACGCGGTGGCAGGGGACGATGACGCCGACGGGGTTCTTGCCGTTGGCGAGGCCCACGGCGCGGGAGGCGTTCGGCTTCCCCAGCTCCTCGGCCAGCTCCCCGTACGTACGGGTCTCGCCGTACGGGATCCGCTGGAGCTGTGCCCAGACCGAGCGCTGGAACGGGGTGCCATGCAGGTCGAGCGGCAGGTCGAACTCCCGCAACCCGCCCTCGAAGTAGGCGTTCAGCTGGTCGATCACCGGGCCGAACGGGCGGTCGTCGCGGGTGCCGAAGGTCTCCTGCGGCGGGCGGTGGCGCTGGTCCGTCATATAGAGGCCGGACAGTGTGTCGTCGGTGGCCACGAGGGTGAGGGCGCCGTAGGGGCTGTCGATCACCGTGTGGTGGATCTGCTGCATGAGTGGAGTCCTTACGCGGGAAGGAAGTTGATCGGATGGCTGTCGGTCGCCCACAGGTACTGGGTGGCGTAGGCGCGCCAGGGGCGCCAGGCGGCGGCTCTCGCGGTGAGCGCCGCCGGGGTGTGCGGCAGGCCCAGCTCCTCGGCGGCGCGGCGCATGCCGAGGTCGGTGGGGAGGAAGGCGTCCGGGTCGCCGAGGGCGCGCATGGCGATGGCCTCGACGGTCCAGGGGCCGAATCCGGGGAGTGCGGAGAGCCGGGCGCGGGCCTCCTCCCAGTCGGACTCGGGGCCCAACGTCAGCTCTCCGTCGGCCAGTCGGCGTACGAGGGTGGTCAGCGTGGTGCGGCGGCTGCGGGGCAGCGCGAGCGACTCCGGGTCGAGGGCGGCGAGGGCCGCGGGGGACGGGAAGAGGTGGGTGAGTCCGCCTTCGGGGTCGTCGACCGGTTCGCCGTGGGCGAGGACCAGACGGGCGGCGTGGGTGCGGGCGGCGGCCGTGGACACCTGCTGGCCGAGCACGGCGCGTACGGCGAACTCGGCCTCGTCGACGGTGCGCGGCACCCGGCGGCCAGGCGCCTTGTCGACGAGCGGGGCGAGCAGCGGGTCGGCGCGCAGCTGGTCGTCGACGGCGACGGGGTCCGCGTCCAGGTCCAGCATGCGGCGGCACCGGCTGATGGCGACGGTGAGGTCACGCTGGTCGGCGAGGACCAGCCGGCAGTCGACGTACGCGGCCGCGGCGGCCGGCGGTGTCAGGGTCGCGATGCCGTGGCCGTGCGGCAGCCGGAGGGTGCGGCGGTACGCGCCGTCGCGCCACTCCTCGACACCGGGCACGGCGGTGGCGGCGAGGTGCCCGAAGAGGTTGTCGGGGTTGAGCGGCGCGCGGAACGGGAGACGGAGTGCGAGGGCGCCGGGCGCCGGGTCCGCGGTCCGCTGCGGCCTGCGGGCGCGCAGTTCACCCGGCGCGAGGGCGTAGACCTCGCGGACGGTGTCGTTGAACGCCCGGATGGACGCGAAGCCGGCCGCGAACGCCACGTCGGAGAACGGCAGTTGGGTGGTCTCGATGAGGAGGCGGGCCGTCTGGGCGCGCTGGGCGCGGGCCAGGGCGAGCGGGCCCGCGCCGAGTTCGGCGAGGAGCTGGCGCTCGATCTGGCGGGCGCTGTAGCCGAGTCGGCGGGCGAGTCCGGGGACGCCCTCGCGGTCCACGACGCCGTCGCCGATGAGGCGCATGGCGCGGGCGGTGAGGTCGGCGCGCCGGTTCCACTCCGGGGAGCCGGGGCTGGCGTCCGGCCGGCACCGCTTGCAGGCGCGGAAGCCGGCCTGCTGGCAGGCGGCGGCGCTCGGGTAGAACCGCATGTTGCGCGGTTTGGGCGGCACGACAGGGCAGCCGGGGCGGCAGTAGATGCGGGTGGTGACCACGGCGGTGAAGAAGACCCCGTCGAAGCGGGTGTCCTTGGCCTGCACCGCGCGTACGCAGCGATCCGTGTCGGTGTGCATGGGTCAAGCATCCTGCAAGGTGAGCGGGGCGGCTGGCGAGAATCCGACATCTACCTCCGGCCGGCGCAGGCTCAGGCCGCTGCGGTCCGCCACCCGGCAGCTTCAGCTCCTCGCGGACTCACCGTGGTGATCTTCGACGGGTCCGGCGGGGTGCGGCGAGCCGTTAGGAAGCGGCCTTCAGGTGGCGCGCGAACGCCTCGTGGGCCCGGTCGTCGAAGACCACGAAGCGGATCTCCTGCACGGCCGTGGTCGCGGACCG
This sequence comes from Streptomyces sp. NPDC051684, assembly GCF_044453445.1. Lineage (NCBI taxonomy): Bacteria > Bacillati > Actinomycetota > Actinomycetes > Kitasatosporales > Streptomycetaceae > Streptomyces > Streptomyces sp. NPDC051684. Next base: position 2,358 of record NZ_JBITCS010000037.1, read on the forward strand.
CACCGTCTCCACTGCGATCCGCGCCCCGTCGTCCAGTGGCCAGCCGTAGATCCCGGTCGAGATCGCCGGGAACGCCACCACGCGCGCGTGCAGCTCGTCGGCGACCCGCAGCGATTCCCGGTAGCAGGAGGCGAGCAGGCCGCAGCGGTCCTCCGTCGTCGACCAGCGCGGACCCACGGTGTGGATGACGTGGCGCGCCGGGAGCCGGCCCGCCGTCGTCGCGACGGCCTGGCCGGTGGGCAGGCCCTTGCCGTACCGCGAGGCCCGCAGCGCGCGGCACTCGGCGAGGATCTCGGGGCCGCCCCTACGGTGGACCGCGCCGTCGACTCCCCCGCCGCCGAGCAGCGAGGAGTTGGCCGCGTTGACGATCGCGTCCACTTCCTGCTGGGTGATGTCGCCCTGGACCAGCACGATTTGAGCTTGAGCAGTCATGACGCGCGCAGCCTCCTCCACACCGCCTTCGCGGCGTTGTGCCCCGACATGCCGTGGACCCCCGGTCCCGGCGGGGACGCCGAGGAGCAGATGTACACGGCGGGGTGCGGGGTGGTGTACGGGGACAGGGAGAGCTTGGGGCGCAGCAGGAGCTGGAGGCCACTGGCCGCGCCGGAGGCGATGTCGCCGCCCACGTAGTTGGCGTTGCGGACCGCGAGTTCGGGCGGGCCCGCCGTCGCGCGCGCGAGGACGAGGTCCCTGAACCCCGGGGCGAAGCGATCCAGTTGGCGCTCGATGGCGTCCGTGAGGTCGCCGTCCCAGCCGTTCGGCACGTGCCCGTACGCCCAGAACGTGTGCTTGCCCTCGGGTGCGCGCGTGGGGTCGGCGACCGTCGGCTGCACCGTGATGAGGAACGGCGCCTCGGGGCCGCGGCCCTCGCGGGACGCGGCGTGCAGCGCCTTGCCGATGTCCGAGCGGTAGGGGCCGACCTGCACCGTCCCGGCCGTGCGCGCCTCCTTCGCGGTCCACGGCACCGGTCCGTCGAGCGCGTAGTCGACCTTGAAGACGCTCGCGCCGTACTTGAACCGGTCGTAATAGCGGCCGAGTCCGGCGATCCTGGCGACGGCCGTCGGCGACGTGTCGAAGATGTAGGCGCGGGCGGGCGGCAGGTCGTCGAGCCGCTTCACCTCGTAGTCGGTGTGGATCGCGCCGCCGAGGTCCTTCAGGTATCCGGCGAGCGCGTCGGAGATCGCCTGGGAGCCGCCGCGGGCAACGGGCCACCCGCGCGCGTGCGCGGCGAGCGCGAAGACGAGGCCGATCGCGGACGTCGCGAAGCCGCCGAGCGGCGCGATGACGTGGGCGACGAGGCCCGAGAGCAGCGCCTGGGCCTTCTCGTCGCGGAAACGGCGCATCAGCCACGTCGACGGCGGCAGGCCGACGAGGCCGAACCGGGCGAGGGTGACGGGGTCGCGGGGCAGCGCGCTCAGCGGCAGCGACATGAAGTCGCGGACGAGCGTGTCCCAGTGCGGGAGGAGGGGCTCGATCAGGCGGCGGTACGCGCCCGCGTCGCGCGGGCCGAAGGACGCGGCGGTCTCGGCGACCGACCGGGACAGGACGGCCGCGCTGCCGTCGGGGAACGGGTGCGCCATGGGCAGTTCGTGCTGCACCCAGTCGAGCCCGTAGCGCTCCAGGGGCAGGTTCCTGAACGCCGGGGAGTTGATGCCGAGCGGGTGCGCGGCCGAGCACGGGTCGTGGCGGAAGCCCGGGAGCGTCAGCTCCTCGGTGCGCGCCCCGCCGCCCACCGTCCCCTCGGCCTCGAACACGGCAACGGAGAAGCCGCGCCTGGCCAGTTCAACGGCTGCGGTCAGCCCGTTCGGCCCCGCACCCACCACGACGGCATCGAGCATCGACGGCACCTTCGGACTCCTTTGTCAGCGGTTGGCCACTGCGAGGCCAGGATATGCCGGGCCACCGACACCACTGCCCGCGCGTCCACCTGGCCCCGGGGCTCCGCCCCGGACCCCGCTGCTCAATCGCCGCAGGGGCTCACGTAGTCCGCCACCCGCCGCACTGTCTCCGCGTCCCGCGCCGCGGTGAACGGCAGCGCGTTCCCCCCGCGGATCGAGAACGGGATCCCGTCGCGCGTGAGGTGTGCGCCGCCGGCCTCCTCGACCAGGAGGATCCCGGCCGCGTGGTCCCAGGCCAGCTCCCAGCTGAACGCGATGGCGTCGACGGCGCCGCGGGCGATGCCGAGGTATTCCAGGCCCGCGGAGCCGCACGGGCGCGGCGCGACGCCGTCCGTACGCAGGCCGAGCAGCGCGCGCTTCTGCTCGTCGGTCGTGAAGTCGGGGTGCGAGGTCGCGACCCGCAGGTCGGTGCCGGGGGCCGGGGGTCCGGCGTGCAGCACCTCGCCGTTGAGCCGCGCGCCGCGGCCGCGGACCGCCACGGCCATCTCGTCGAGCGCGGGCGCGTACGTCCAGGAGGCGAGCACCACGCCGTCGAGCGCGAGGGCGACGAGGGTGCAGAAGCCGGGGTCTCCGTGGACGAACTGGCGGGTGCCGTCGACCGGGTCGACGATCCACACCGGGGCGTCGCCCTGGATCGCCTCGTACGAGGCCGGGTCCGCGGCGACCGCTTCCTCGCCGACGACGACGGAGCCGGGCAGGAGGGCGGCGAGCTCGCGGGTGAGGTACTCCTCGGCGCGCTTGTCGGCGACCGTCACGAGGTCGTGCGGCGCGCTCTTCTCCTCGATCTCGTCGGCGTCGAGCTGCCGGAAGCGCGGGGTGATCTCGGCTGCCGCCGCGGCGCGGACGATGTCCTCGACGCCGGTCAGGAGCTTGTGGTTGATGTTCTGGGTCAGAAAGTCTTCGATGCTTTCCGTCTTCGTTTCGATCATGGCTCCATGAGAACACACGCCACTGACAACGCCCCCACGGCGGATGAACGACAGGTGGCCCCCGGATGATTTCCGGGGGCCACACACTGTGTGACGGGTCAGCGACCGACCGCGTATCCCTGCATGCCGCGCGGGTTCGCCGCCGCCGACAGGACGCCGGTGCGCGGGTCGCGGGCGACGGCGCACAGGCGGCCCTCGGACCAGGCATCACCGACGGTCACGTCGTGGCCGCGGCGGCGCAGCTCCTCGACGACCTCCGCGTCCATGCGGGACTCGACGGTGACCGAGCCCGGCCGCATGCCGCGCGGGAAGAAGGAGCCGGGGAACGAGTCGTTGTGCCAGTTCGGGGCGTCGATGGCGCCCTGGAGGTCGAGCCCGCCGCGCACCGCCCCGCGCAGCGCCACCGCCAGGAAGAAGTGCACCTGCCACTGGTCCTGCTGGTCGCCGCCGGGGGTGCCGAAGGCCATGACCGGGACGCCGTCCTTCAGGGCGAGCGACGGGGTGAGCGTGGTGCGGGGGCGCTTGCCGGGCGTGAGCGAGTTCGGCAGGCCCGCCTCCAGCCAGGTCATCTGGAGGCGGGTGCCGAGCGGGAAGCCCAGCTCGGGGACGACCGGGTTGGACTGCAGCCAGCCGCCGGAGGGCGTGGCGGCGACCATGTTGCCCCAGCGGTCGACGATGTCGATGTGGCAGGTGTCACCGCGGGTCAGGCCGTCCTCGCTCACGTCGGGCTCGCCCGGCACCGGGGACGTCGGGCTCTTGGCGACCGTCGGCTCGCCCGCGCCCGCGACACCCATGGCGTCGAAGCCCTCCTCCCCGGAGGCCACGGCGTGGGCGTGCGCGCTCACCCGCGGTTCGACGCCGAGCGGGCTGCCGGGGCGCAGCTCGTGGGAGGCCTTCTGCGGGTCGACGAGGGCGCGGCGCTCGGCGTTGTACGCGTCGGAGAGCAGCGCGTCCACCGGGACGTCCGCCGCGTCGCCGTACCAGGCCTCGCGGTCGGCCATCGCGAGCTTGCAGCCCTCGACGAGCAGGTGCACGTAGTCGGCCGACCCGTAGGCGGGCAGCTCCGGCGGGAGCAGGGCGAGCTGCTGGAGGAAGGCGGGGCCCTGGCTCCAGCCGCCGGCCTTGCACAGCGTCCAGCCGTTCCAGTCGTACGTCGCCGGGGCCTCGTAGGACGCCGACCAGCCGGCGAGGTCGGCGGCGGTCAGGGTGCCGACGTGCCGCTCGCCGCTGGTGTCCTTGGTGGGCCGCTGCGACTGGCGGACGAGGGCCTCGGCGATGAAGCCCTCGCGCCACACCCCGCGGGCCGCCTCGATCTGGGCGGCGCGGTCGTCGCCACCGGTCTCCTCGGCCTCGGCCATGAGGCGCTTCCAGGTCGCGGCCAGCTGCCGGTTGCGCAGCAGCTCGCCGGGCTTCGGGGAAGCGCCGTCGACGAGGTAGACCTCGGCGGACGAGGGCCACTCGGTCTCGAACAGCTCGCGCACCGTCTCGACGGTCTCACCGACGCGCTCCACGGGCGCGTGCCCGTCCTCGGCGTACCCGATGGCGTACTTGAGGACCTCGGCGAGGGTCTTTGTGCCGTGGTCCTTCAGGAGCAGCATCCAAGCGTCGAACGCGCCGGGCACGGCGGCCGCGAGCGGTCCGGTGCCGGGGACGAGGTCGAGGCCGAGGGACTTGTAGTGCGCGACGGTGGCGCCCGCCGGGGCCCCGCCCTGCCCGCACAGCACGCGCACCTCTCCCCCGGTCGGCGCGAGGATGATCGGCACCTCGCCCGCGGGCCCGTTCAGGTGCGGCTCCACGACGTGCAGCACGAAGCCCGCGGCGACGGCGGCGTCGTAGGCGTTGCCGCCGTCCTCCAGGACGGCCATCGCGGACTGGGAGGCGAGGTAGTGCGTGGAGGACACCATGCCGAAGGTGCCCTGGAGGGTCGGGCGGGTGGTGAACAAGGAGGCTCCTAGCTGGTGGCGGTGCGGGTGTTGGGGATCGTACGAGACGCTGCCGACAGCGCTTCCGAGGGCGCTGCCGCGTCCGGCGCGGTGCCGTCGTCGGCGACGAGGTGGCAGGAGACCTCGCGGCCGCCTCCCAGGGTCCGCAGCGCCGGGATCTCGGTGCGGCAGCGGTCGACGGCGAGCGGGCAGCGCGTGTGGAAGCGGCAGCCGGCGGGCGGGGCCAGCGGGCTGGGCAGTTCGCCGCTGAGGACGATGCGTTCGCGGCTGCGCTGGGTGGCCGGGTCCGGGACGGGCGCGGCCGAGAGCAGCGCCTGCGTGTACGGGTGCTTGGGGTCCGCGAACAGTTCGCGCGTCGGCGCCTGTTCGACGATCTGGCCGAGGTACATGACGGCGATCCGGTCGGCGAGGTACTCGACGGCCGCGAGGTCGTGCGTGATGAACAGGCAGCCGAAGCCGCGGTCGCGCTGGAGGTCGGCGAGGAGGTTGAGGACGGAGGCCTGCACGGAGACGTCGAGCGCGGAGGTCGGCTCGTCGGCGATCAGCAGATCCGGCTCGACGGACAGGGCGCGCGCGATGGAGATGCGCTGGCGCTGGCCGCCGGAGAGTTCGTGCGGGTGCCGGTCGGCGTGCTCGGGGCGCAGCCCCACCTGGTCGAGGAGTTCGGCCACCCGCGCGCGTGCCGCCTCGCCCTTCACGATGCCGTGCAGCTTGAGCGGCTCGGCGATGATCTGGCCGACCGTCATGCGCGGGTCGAGCGAGGACGACGGGTCCTGGAAGACCAGGTGGAAGTCCTTGCGCAGCGGCCGCAGGGCGCGTCGCGACATGGTGGTCACGTCGGTGCCGTTGATGCGGACGGTGCCGCCGGTGGGCTCGTCGAGGCGGACGGCGCAGCGCCCGACGGTCGACTTGCCGCTGCCGGACTCGCCGACGAGGCCGACGACCTCGCCGCGCCCGACGGCCAGTGTGACGCCGTCGGCGGCGCGCACGGTGCCGCCGGAACCGGCGAAGTGGCGCTCCAGTTCGATGAGTTCAAGCACGGGCGCGGTGCTCATGACGCGGTCTCCTGGAGGGTGTGCGGGTGCCAGCAGGCGGCGCGGTGCGGGGCGTCGGCCCCGGCGTCCGCGGCGACGGCCTTGAGGCCGGGACGGCCCGACGTACAGGTGTCGTCGGCGCGGGCGCAGCGCGGCGCGAACGTGCAGGCGTCGGGCTGGGAGTCGAGGCTCGGCACGAGGCCGGGGATCTCGGGGAGCCGCCGCTTGCCCTCACCGCCGGGGCGCAGCACGGCGGAGAGCAGCCCGCGCGTGTACGGGTGCTTGGGGTCGTCGAACAGCTCGTGCACCGGGGCCTGTTCGACGGGGCGGCCCGCGTACATGACGAGCACCCGGTCGGCGGTGTCGGCGACGACGCCGAGGTCGTGCGTGATGAGGACGATGGCGGTGCCGAGCCGTTCGCGCAGCGACTGGAGCACCTCCAGGATGCCCGCCTGCACGGTGACGTCGAGCGCGGTCGTCGGCTCGTCGGCGATGAGGACGGCCGGGTCGCAGGCGACCGCGATGGCGATCATGACGCGCTGGCGCATGCCGCCGGAGAGCTGGTGCGGGTACTCGTCGACCCGCTCGGCCGGGGCGGGGATGCCCACGAGGTCGAGGAGTTCGACGGCACGCGCGCGTGCCTGCTTCTTCGTCAGCCCCTGGTGGCGGCGGAGCACTTCGCCGATCTGCCGGCCGATGGTGAGCACCGGGTTCAGGGACGTCATCGGCTCCTGGAAGATCATCGCGATGTCGTTGCCGCGGATCTTCCCGTACGCCTTGTCGTCGGCGCCCGCGAGCTCCTTGTCGCCGATCCGGACGGATCCTGTGATGTGCGCGGTGGGCGGGAGCAGGCCCATGACGGCCATGGAGGTGACGGACTTGCCGCAGCCCGACTCCCCCACCACGGCGAGCACTTCGCCCGCGCGCAGGTCGAAGGAGACCTGGTCGACGGCGTGCACGGTGCGGGTGTCGGAGCGGAAGGACACCGACAGGTCACGGACGCTGAGGACGGGGTCAGTGGACACAGGGGCGCTCATCGGGTCGCTCCACGGGGGTCGAGGACGTCGCGCAGGCCGTCGCCGAGCAGGTTGAACGCCAGCGTCGCGGCGACGACCGCGAGGCCGGGGAACACCGCCATCCAGGGCGCCTGCGCGAGGAAGGACTGGGCGGAGGACAGCATCACGCCGAGGGACGGCTCGGGCGGCTGCACGCCGAGGCCGAGGAAGCTGAGCAGGGCCTCGCCGATGATGGCAGTGGGGATGCCCACGGTGGCCTGCACGATCAGCGCCGAGGTGGCGTTGGGCAGGATGTGCCGGAACAGGATGGTGCCGTCGCCGCCGCCGTTGGCGACGGCCGCGGCCACGTAGTCGACGTGCTTGAGGCGGAGCGTCTCGGCGCGGGAGATGCGGATGACGGCCGGGATCTGCGAGATGCCGATCGCGATGGTCGCGTTGGTGAGCGAGGGGCCGAGGACGGCGGCGAGGCCGACGGCCAGGACCAGGAACGGGAAGGCGAGCATCGTGTCGGTGACGCGGGAGACGACGCTGTCGGCGACCTTGCCGTAGTACCCGGCGAGGAGCCCCAGCGGGACGCCGACGACGAACGCGAGGACGACCGCGAGCACGCCGACCTGCATCGAGGCGCGGGCCCCGAACACGACGCGGGACAGCTGGTCGCGCCCGAGGTCGTCGGTGCCCAGCCAGTGCGCCCAGCTCGGCGCGGCGAGCACGTCGTCGAAGTTGGCGCGCGCCGGGTCGTAGGGGGCCACGAGCGGCGCGAACAGCGCGGCGAGCACGAAGACGGCGGCGATGACGGCGCCGGTCATGGCGAGCTTGTTCTTGCGCAGGGCGCGCAGCTTGGCGTTCCCGGCGGCGCGGGCGCGTATTCCTGTGAGAGCCAGCGTGGTCACCGGGCACCTCCGAGCCGGATGCGCGGGTCGATGACCGAGTACGCCACGTCGACCAGCAGGTTGATGAAGATGTACGCGAACGACGTGCACAGCACCACGCCCTGCAGCGTCGCGTAGTCACGGGTGAAGACGGCGTCGATGGTGAGCTTGCCGAAGCCGGGGAGCACGAAGATCTGCTCGGTGACGACCGCGCCGGAGATCAGGTGGCCGAGCTGGAGGCCGAGCACGGTGACGACGGTGACGAGCGAGTTGCGCAGCGCGTGCCCGCCGACCACCTCGCGGCGCGAGAGGCCCTTGGCGCGGGCGGTGCGCACGTAGTCCGCGGAGAGCGAGTCGAGCATCGCGGCGCGGGTCTGGCGCATGACGACGGCAGCGAGCCCGGAGCCGAGGACGATCGCGGGCAGCACCATGCGGCGCAGGTTGTCGATCGGGTCGGTGCCGAACGGGACGAAGCCGGACGCCGCGAAGACCGGCACGGCGATCGCGAAGGCGAGGACCAGGACGATGCCGAGCCAGAACGTCGGCACCGAAAGCCCGAGGAGGGCAAGGGCGTTGGCGATCCACTCGGCGGTCTTGCCACGCCGTACGGCGGCGATCACACCGGCGCCGACACCGAGGACGATCGCCAACAGCAGGGACAGCGAGGCGAGTTCGAGGGTGACGGGCAGCGCCTGCGCGATGGCGTCGGAGACCGGGAGCCCGGTGCGCGAGGAGTTGCCGAGGTCGCCCTGGAGGGCGTGCCCGATGAACCGGCCGTACTGGACGACGATGTTGTCGTCGAGCCCGTACGCGGCGCGGATGGCGGCCAGCGCCTTCGGGCTGCGCTCCTCGCCGGCGAGTGCGAGCGCCGGGTCGCCGGGCAGCGCGCGGACGCCGGCGAACACGACGATGGACACGAGGAACATCGTGATGACGGACTGCCGGATCCGGACGAGGACGTAACCGGCCATGGGGTGCCCGGCGAGCCACCCCGTCTTCTTCAACGTGGCCTTTTCTGCGGTTGCTTGAGCGGTCGTCACTTGACGTACCCCGCATCCTTGACTCGGACGAGGCCGTCGCCGTAGACGCGCAGGCCCGCGACGTCCTGCCCGGTGACGACGTAGTTCTTCTGGCGGTAGAGGTAGATCAGGGTGTGCTCGGCGTTCACTTTGCGGATCAGCTCGGCGTAGATCTTGTCGCGCGTGGCGGGGTCGGACTCGGTGCGGCCGCGCTTGATCAGCTCGTCGATCTTCGGGTCGCCGAGGCCGTAGGCGTTCATCGCGCCCTTGGTCTGCAGGAAGCTGGCGATGTTGCCGTCGGGGTCGAGCCGTCCGGACCAGCCGCTCTGGAAGGCCTGGTAGTGGCCGTCGTCGGTCTCCTCGAGCATCGTGGCGTACTCGGTGGGGCGCAGCGTGAGGGCGAAGCCGGCGTCCTTGACCATCGCCTGGACGACCTGGCCGATGCGGCTCCACTCGGGCGTCGTGGGGATCTTCAGCTCGACGTGCACGGCGCCCTTGACACCCGCCGCCTTCAGCAGCCGCTTGGCCTTCGGGACGTCGCGCTTCGGGCACTCGGACGCCTTGACGCCGGGCGCGATGGCGGAGGCCGGGGACATCGGGCCACAGGCGGGCTCGTACATGCCCTGGAACGCGACCTTGTTGATGAGGTCGCGGTCGATGGCCAGCTCGAAGGCCTCGCGGACCCGGACGTCCTTGGCCATCGGGGTGTCGACCTTGCCGGGTGCCTGGCCGAGTCCCTTGACGTTGCCGACGTTGATGCCGATGCCCTGGTAGCCCAGCGAGGGCGAGTTGAACAGGCGCAGCTTGTTGTCGGTGAGCGCGCTCTTCACGTCGACGGGGACCATCTGGTCGCCGACCTGGACGTCGCCGGAGCGCAGGTTGGCGAGGCGGACACTGCCGTCGGGGATCGGCTTGTAGATCACCTTGTCGAGGTGGACGTCCTTGGCGTCGTAGTAGTTCGGGTCCTTGCCGACGACGATGCGGTCGCCACCGACGCGCTCCACGAACCGGAACGGGCCGACGCAGGACGGGTGGTTGGTGAAGTTCTTGCCGTACTTCTTGAGCGCGGTCGGCGACATCACCATGCCGGAGCGGTCGGCGAGCACCGCGGTCAGCGGCACGTACGGCTGCTTCAGGGTGAGCTGCACGCTGTACGGGCCCGTGGCCTTCGCCGACTTCAGCGGGGTCAGCTCGGTGGCGCGGGCGGAGCCCGACAGGTCGCGGTGGCGCAGCAGGGAGGTGACGACGGCGTCCGCGTCCAGCTTGGTGCCGTCGCTGAACTTCGCGTCCTTGCGCACGTCGAAGGTGACGGTGCGGCCGTCCTTGGTCACCTCGGGCAGCTTGGTCGCGAGCTGCGGGACGACCTTGCCCTGCTCGTTGACGTCGTAGAGCTTCTCGCACATGCCCGCGAAGACGGTGCGGCCCACGAGGGTCTGGGCGAGGGTCGGGTCGAGCTTGTCGGGGTCGGCGTTGAGGGCCACGGTGAGCGTTCCGCCGTCCCGGACCGGACGGTCGTCGGTCATCCGCTCCCCGCCCACCTCCGTGGCCGAGGACTGCAGGGAGCCGCAGCCCGCCAAAGTGGACATCGCCAGGACAACTGCCGTCAGGGCAACCGCTGTTCGGCGCACGAGGGCGTACCTCCGCCAGGGATGAGGGTGGGCGATCGGTGAGCGATCAAGGAATACGGCAGAACGTATTTCGCATACAGTCCGCACACAAGAGGGTTGTCCGGGATCCGGACAACCCTTGGTGAAGATTGGATAACCCCGAGCGGCAAAAGGGACTCCCGCCCACAGATCGCCCACCCACTGACCCGTGGTTCAGTTCAGCGGAGCGAACTCCTCCCCTTCCACTTCGCGCAGCCGGCCGAACCGCTCCCTGATCTCCGCCCGGCGCGCCCGGTCCATGGCGAGATTCACCAGCTCGCCCGGATCCTCCTGGAGGTCGTACAGCTCGTGGTCGTTGTCGTCGAAGTCGGCGTCCGGGCCGTAGAGCATCGTCGAGGGCTCAGGACGGTCCGGCAGATCGGCGGGCAGGCCGCCGCCGACGCCGAAGTAGCGGGCGTACTTGAAGCGGCCGTCGAACATGCCGCGCACCGCGTACCGCGTCTGCTGGATCCGGTGGGTGTGCGTGGCCTCGTGCGCGAACAGGACGTGGTCGCGCACCACCGCCCGCGGGTCCCGGAACACGGGCGTGAGGTCCACCCCGCGGAACGACGCGGGCGCGGGCACCCCGGCCAGCGCGCAGATCGTCGAGGCCAGGTCGACGTGCGAGGCCAGGGAGTCGCTGACCGTGCCGGGCCGGGTCACCCCCGGCGCCTTCACGTAGCACGGCACGCGCATGATCTCGTCGTAGACGAAGGGCCCCTTGGAGCGCAGGCCGTGGCCGCCGCACATGTCACCGTGGTCCGACGTGAAGATGACGACGGTGTCGTCCCAGCCGCCGGACTCCTCCAGGGCGCCGAGGACCTTGCCCAGGGACTCGTCGGCGAGGCGGTGCAACTGGACGTAGTAGTCGAGCTGGCGCAGCCACGCCCCCTTGTCGGCCGGGTCGATGTAGCCCCACAGGCTGTGCTGCTGGTCGTAGCGCCACTGCCGCTGGGTGTCCGGCTTGGTGTGCAGGTCGTCGTCGAAGTTGCCGGGCAGCTCGCTGAACACCTCGTCGTAGGGCCGCTCGTAGGGCGGGATCGCCTGCCCGCCGCCCCAGTCGCCGTCGAGGAACTGGCGGATGAACTCCATGGTGCGGGGGTGCGCGCGCTGGTACTCGGGCTGGTCGATCGGGTACCACATCACGTCGTGCGGATTGACGAGCGCGACGGTGAGGAACCACGGGTCGGGGGCGTCCGCGTTGCGGCGCAGCCAGTGCGCGGCGTTGTTCGCGATGACCGGGTCGAAGTGCACTCCGGTGCCCGCGAGGCCCATGAAGTGGTGGTCGTTGCCGTCCCAGTCGCCGTAGCCGTACGCCTCCATGTCGGGCCGTGCCGAACGGGACAGGTGCCACTTGCCGATGTACGAGGAGCGGTAGCCGGCCCCGCGCAGCGCGCCGCCGATGGTGGTGACGGCCGGGTCGAGTTCGGGCTGCCAGGGGAAGATGACGTTCTCGGCGACCTGGTGCTGGGTGACGTACTGGCCGGTCATCATCGTGGCGCGCGACGGCGAGCAGGGCGAGGAGTGCGTCCAGTAGTTGGTGAACTCCATGCCCTCGGCCAACAGCCGCTCGCGCCAAGGGAGTTCGACGGCGGGCGGCAGCCAGCCGCGCTGGCGCTCCTGGTCGGAGACGACGAGGAGGATGTTGGGGCGACTGCCCCGCTCGGTACGCGTCATGTCAACCTTCCTTCTCCGGTGCGAGGTTCGGGTTCCGGCAGCGGCGGGCGCAGGCCGCCGGTGGCCGGGGTTCTGCCGTGCCGCATGAGCACGGCCACACACAGCGCGGCGACGGCGAAGCCCGCGGCGACCAGGAACGCGGACACGTATCCCGACTCGTCGTAGAGGACCTTGTCGCCGGCTCTTGATCCTTCGAGCACGTGCTGGGCCAGGACAGTGCCCAGGACCGTGACGCCGGTCGCGTTGCCGAGGTTGTTGGCGACGCCCATCATTCCCGTGCCCACGCCGGTGTGCGTGGCGGGCACCGCCTCGACGACGAGGTTGGACACGGACACGAAGAAGAAGCCGAACCCGACGCCCATGAACAGGGCGGCGAGCACGAGATGCCACACCCGCGAGTGCAGCGCCGACAGCAGCACGGCACTCGTCGCGAGGCAGGCCAGGGCCAGCAAGAGGCCGCCGCGCGGGGCGCGCCGCCGAGCGAGGAGCCCGCCGAGCGGTCCGCAGGTCGCGCCCAGCACCCCCTGCGGCACGAGGAAGACGGCGACGCCCAGCGGCGCCATCCCCAGCCCCGCGCCGGTCCACTCCGGCGCCTGCACCAGCTGCGGCAGCAGGAGCGCGGGCCCGCCGATCGCCACGGATCCGCCGAACGCGGCGAGCAGCGTCCAGCGCAGCGCGGGCCCCGCGAGCAGCCGCAGGTCGATCAGCGGATGCGGGGCGCGCAGCTCGCACACCACAAACAGGGCGAGCAGCACGCAGGTGACCAGCGCCACGGCGATCAGCCGCCCCGAGCCCCACCCCCACGCGGCGCCCTGCCCCACCACGAGCAGCACACCCGCGGCGCCACACCCGAAGAGCAGTCCTCCCGCGACGTCCACCCGCTGCCGCAGCCGGACGTCCGACTCGGGGAACGTGGCGACGAACAGCGGCGTGAGGACGACGACGTACAGCAGGCAGAACCAGAAGATCGCGCGGAACCCGAAGAGCTGGGTGAGCGCGCCGCCGACGATCGGGCCCGCGAGGGCGCTGAACCCGAGCCCGGTCGTGATCGCCCCCATCGCCACCGGCACGATGCGCGCCGGGAACACGTCGCGGATCAGCCCGTACGCGGCCGGGGCGACGACCATGGCCAGGCCCTGTACCGCGCGCCCCGCGAGCAGCATCGGGAAGCCCGCCGCGAGCGCGCAGACCAGCGATCCGGCACCGAAGGCGGCCGCGGCGAGCACGATCACCCGCTTCTTGCCGATGGCGTCGGCGACCTTGCCGAGCAGCGGCTGCGCCACCACGCCGACCAGGCTCACGACAGTGAGCGCCCAGCCGATCGACGGCGTCCCGAACTCCTCCGCCATGTGCGGCAACGCCGGGTAGACGAGGGAGAGTTCGAGCGCGACGACCTCGGTGAGCAGGATCAGCGGGACCAGGCGCAGGACGTACGCGGCGGTGCTGCGGCCTTCGAGCCGGGCGGTGTCGGTCACACCGAGTGTTTAACGCGCTTGCGTTAAACAGGCAAGAGGGACGACACTCCTCGCCATGAGCACCGGAACACGCAGCCGCCTCCTCGACATGGCGGAGCGCCTCTTCGCCGAACAGGGCATCCACGCCACGTCACTTCGGGAGATCGCCGCGGCGGCGGACCAGCGCAACACGTCCGCGGTCGCCTACCACTTCGGCACGAAGCGGGGGCTGATCGACGCGATCTACGAGGAGCGGCTCACGGTCACGACGGCGCGCCAGCTGGAGCTGCTGGAGGCCATCGACGCGCAGGGCCGGGGAAAGGAACTGCGGGCGCTCACCGGGGTGTTGGTCCGCCCGATGGTCGAGCGCCTGGAGGATCCGGAGCGGCCCAGCTGGTTCCTGCGGTTCGTCGTCAACGCCATGTACGTCGAGGGCATCGCACCGACCGACCTGAGGGCGCACCCGTGGACGCGCGGCCTGTTGCAGCTGTACTCCCGGATCACGGGCTGCATGCCCGAACTCCCGGACCGGGTACGGGAGAACCGGTGGGACTTCTTCATCGGCCTGCTGCTGCACACGCTCGCGCAGCGGGAACGGATGCTGCAGGCCGGCGCCGACCTGGGCGAGCCACGACTGCTGGCGGCGGACCTCGTCGACGCGGGGGTGGCCGTGCTCACGGCCGAGGTGTCGGACCCGCAGTGGTGAGCGGAGGGGCGATCAGCTGTCCACCCAGCCGTGCTTGCGCCCGCTCTGCACCAACTCCCGGCGGATGGCCAGGATCTGATCGCCTGTCAGGGTGGGGGCGGAGCGCAGCAGCAGCTCCGTGACCTCGTTGGTGAACTCGTCGACGCGCAGCACGTCGCAGAGCACGTCGTCGCCGTCGGCCGCGTGCCGTCCGGGCGTGGGGACCGAGGCTCCCTCGGCGAGCTGCACCGACGAGGCCTTGGGCCCGCGGTCGCCCTCCTCGATGTCGAAGGAGACCTTGAGGCCCGTGCGGATGTACGACTCGGGGATCAGGAGGTCGTTCACATGCAGGAAGACGTCCTCGCCGCCGTCGTCCGGCGCGATGAACCCATAACCACGCGCTCCGTCGAAGCGCACCACACGACCAGCGACCACGCCGACCCCCAACCACCTCGGCGGACCGGTGCCCGCAGCCTCCAACAACGTTTGCGGATCCTACCGGTCCGCCCCCGTGATCCCGCGGACCCGCCGCGGCGACGCCCCAGCGTGATGTCACAGTGACGGAAGTGGCGGTTTCCGCACACAGCAACTCATGTGAGACTGGCGTCCCCCCGCCCACCCTGACGTAAGGGACGTACGCGGTGCGTTCTCTCCCGCTCCCGGTCACCCTGACCGCACGCCTGCTGCCCGTCGCCGTGCTCGCCTGCGCGGGCTGGGCCTATTCGGGCCCCATGGCGGAACAGTCCGCCGGCAAGGACACGGCCGAGTCTGCGCCGCAGTCGTCCTCGGCGCCCGACGAGCCCGGCGAGTCCGTGGCCTCGAAGACCTTCGCGAAGCCGCCGGCACCCTGCGAGGCGCTGCCCACCTCGACGGTCAAGGACCTCGTGCCGGACGCCAAGTCGGCGGGCAAGGAGCTGTCGGCCACCGACGAGTCGGTCCGCCGCGGCTGCTCGTGGAGCGCCCTGAAGGGGTACGACTACCGCTGGCTCGACGTCTCCTTCGAGGTGAAGGACTCCGACGACCTGGCGAAGAAGGCGTTCGCCACCGGGAACGGCGAGAAGCGGACCAGCCCGCTCAAGGGCCTCGGGGACGAGGCGCGCGTGACGAGCTCGCTCACGACGAAGGACAAGCAGGACACCCGCGAGTCCGTCGTGACGGTCCGCGCGGGGAACATGCTGCTGACCGTCACCTACAACGGCAGCGACTTCGAGTCGAAGGGCGCGCCGTCGAACGACACCGTGATCAGAGGCGCCCGCAAGGCCGCCGGGGACGCGGCGGCCTCGCTCGGCTCCGACAAGGACTCCTGAGCCGGCCCTGCCTCGGTCAGCCCTGGCTCGGCGGCCAGTTCTTGAACGTCTTGGGGCGCGGCGGCGCGTACGTGCGCACCTTTGACGTGCTCAGACCCATCCGCACCAGCGACTCGGCGACGGTCACAGCCGCGGCGACACCGTCCACAACGGGCACCCCCGTGCGCGCCTTGACCTCGTCGACGAGGCCCGCCATGCCGCCGCAGCCCAGGCAGATCACCTCGGCCCGGTCCTCCTCCACGGCCCGCGCGGACTGCTCGACGATGGCCTTCACGGCGGCGTCGGGGTCGCGTTCGAGGTCGAGCACGGCGAGGCCGCTGGCGCGCACCGAGGCGAGCCGGTCGGTGAGCCCGGCCAGCTTGAGGCGGTCCTCGATGAGCGGCACGGCCCGGTCGAGCGTGGTCACCACCGAGTACGTGTGGCCGAGGTACATCGCCGTGCTCGCGGCGGCCTCGGTGATGTCGACGACCGGTACGTCGAGGAGCTCCTGGAGCCCCTCACGGCCGTGTTCGCCGTAGCCCGCCTGCACGACGGCGTCGAAGGGCTCCGGGTAGGCGCGGACCGTCTCCATGACGGCGATCGCGGCCAGGTAGCTCTCGTAGTTGCCCTCGCAGGAGTCGGGGCCGAACGCCGGGGTGAGCGGCACGATCTCGGTGCCCGGCGAGGCCACGGCCCGGGCCTGCGCACCGATGCTCTCGGTCATGTCCTCGGTGGTGTTGACGTTGCAGACGAGAATGCGCATGGCGGGCTACAGCTTTCTTCTTGTGGTGCTTTGTGGTGGTGCGGGAGCGGGGGTCAGGCGGCCGGGACCGCGATCTCCTCGCCGTCCATGTCCTTCGCGGTGCGGCTGCGGTCCGCGAGGACAACGTAGAGCAGCGCGGCCAGGCCGGCGCCGATGAACCAGGAGAAGCCGGAGAGCGACTTGAAGGCGGGCACGAGGGCGATCACGACCGCGACGGCGGCGGACGGGACGAACGCGCCGACGGCCCGCAGGTGGAACCCGGAGCGGTAGTGGTAGTCGCCGTCGGCGGCGTCGGTGTAGAGGTCGGGGACGTTGACCCGCGTCTTGCGGACGAGCCAGTAGTCGGCCATGACGACACCGAAGGCCGGGCCGAGCAGGGCACCGAGCCCGCCCAGGAAGTAGTTCACGACGGTCGGGCTGTTGTAGAGGTTCCAGGGCAGGATGACGAGCCCGATGACGGCGCTTACGACGCCGGCCTTGCGGAAGTCGAGCTTGCGCGGGAACAGGTTGACCAGCGTGTAGACGGGCGCCACGAAGTTGGCGAGCAGGTTCACCGCGATGGTCAGGACGATGAAGGCCAAGGAGGCGAGGACCATCAGCGGGGTGCTCGGGATGGTCGCGACGATGTCCTCGGGGCCGGAGATGACGTTCCCATTGATGGCGAACTGGCCACCGGAGAGCACGACGACGATGCCGGCGAAGAAGAGCATGTTCAGCGGGATGCCGACCAGGTTGCCCGCGACGATGGCGCGGCGGCTCTTCGCGGAGCGGGTGAAGTCGCAGAAGTTCAGGACGAACGTGCCATAGATGACCACCCACAGGGCCGCGGACTCGAAGATCTGCCGCCAGGCGTCGAACCCGGTGGGCGCGTGGCCGGTGGAGACCGCGATGGACATGTCCGCCTTGACGAAGATCCAGACGGCGAGCGCGCACATCGTGATGAGGATGGTGGGCGCGGCGAACGCCATGTACTTGCGGATCAGCTCCATGCCGTAGCTGACGATCACGACCTGGACGACCCACAGGACCAGGAAGGTGATCCAACCGAGGGTGGACAGGCCCAGGATCGAGTTGTGGTCGAGCGAGGCGGCGCCGGGCGCCAGCTTCTTGATCACGGCGCCGAGCACGACGGCGGCGAGATACGTCTGGATGCCGAACCAGGCGATGGCGACGGCCCCGCGCACCGCGGCGGGGATCTGCGCCCCGCGGATGCCGAAGGCGATCCGGCTCATCACGGGGAACGGCACGCCCGTCTTGTGCCCCATGTAGCCCGAGAGCGTGAGCAGCCCGAAGAGCAGCAGCGAGGCGACGGCGAAGGCGATCAGGATCTGCCAGACGCTGAGCCCGAGCGCGAACAGGCCCACGGCGAAGGCGTAGTTGCCGAGGCTGTGCACGTCGTTGCCCCACAGCGTGAAGACGTTGTACGCGCCCCAGCGGCGCCCCTCCTTCTTGGTGGGGGCCAGATCGGGACTGTAGAGACCCGGACTGGTCCGGGCGGGCCCGTCGACACCGGCGGTGGGGGTCTGTTCGTGCACGGCAGCCATGACGCGCTCCTGGAAGTCCACATTTTCCGCGATGAGGAATCTTATTTCCTCTTGGCGGGAAGACGCTACGGGTCTGTTTTGCGGTAATCAAGAGGTGTACGCGAAGAAAACACCGATTCCTCACGGGCCAACTGGCCGCCCAATTCGGGCATTTACGGGCCGGGCGCGCAGAGCACGCACAGCACCCGCGTCTCCAGTTTGGTATACCAAACCCGATGGAGGGGGGATCCGTCAATGGGAGACGGGTCACAGAAGACAAACGGAAGCCCCGAGACTCCAGTCGATCGCTCGACGGGAGCTCGGGGCGGTGCGTCTGTCGTCTACCGAGAGCGGCGCTCCCCCGCCATCAGCAGCGTGTAGAGGGCGAGCGACGCCGCGAGGCCCACCGCCCAGCCGTAGTCGGCCAGCGGCTTGAGGAAGGGGATCAGGCCGTCCACGGGGAACGGGCCCGCCTTCTCGCCCTGCGCGTTCAGCGTCGAGTACGAGCCGCCCACGGCCAGGACGCCGCCGACCGCGAAGGCGAGCACGGCGCGCCAGTTCCAACCGCCGCGGTACCAGTAGCGCCCGTCCCGCACATACAGGTCGGCGAGGTGCAGCACCGTGCGCCGCACGATCCAGTAGTCGGCGATCAGGATGCCCGCGACCGTGCCGAGCAGCCCGCCGACCACGCCGAGCCACGTGAAGATGTACAGCTCGGGCGTCGACGTGAGCTTCCACGGCATGACGAGCACGCCCACCACACCGGTGATGATCGCGCCCGTGCGGAAGCCGATCAGCTTCGGCGCCAGGTTCGCCAGGTCGTACGCGGGTGAGACCACGTTGGCCGCGACGTTGACGGAGATCGTCGCCACGAACACCGTGATCAGCGCGAAGAGCAGCCCGAACACGTTGTCCGTCTTCCCCGCGAGCGCCACCGGGTCCCAGATCGGCGCCCCGTACACCTTCTCCGAACCGGCCGTGACGAGCACCGACATGAGCGCGAAGAGCGTCATGGTGGTCGGCAGGCCCATCGTCTGACCCCAGACCTGCGCGCGCTGCCCCTTGCCGAAGCGGGTGAAGTCCGGGATGTTCAGGGACAGCGTGGACCAGAAGCCGATCATGCCCATCAGGCCGGGGAAGAAGACCTTCCAGAAGTCCGGTCCCCAGCCGACCTTCGACGGCTCGTGCAACAGCGGGCCGAAGCCGCCCGCCTTGTTCGCGATCCAGATCAGCAGCACCACCGCGCCGACGAGCACGAACGGCGCCGCCCAGTTCTCGAAGCGGCGCAGCGTCTCCATGCCCCGGTAGATGATGGCGAGTTCGAGCACCCAGAAGACGAAGAAGCAGAGCCACAGGGTCCACGGGTAGCCGCCGACCTCGGCCGCTCCCGTCCATCCTCCGAAGATCTTCCCCAGGAGCACGAAGATGCCCTGGCCGCCGATCCAGGTCTGGATGCCGAACCAGCAGCAGGCCACCGCGGCCCGCACCATCGCGGGCAGATTGGCGCCGCGGACGCCGAAGCCGGCCCGCGCCAGGACCGGGAAGGGGATGCCGTACTTGGGCCCCGCGTGCCCGGTGAGCAGCATGGGGAGCAGGACGATGACGTTCGCCAGGGCGATGGTGAGGACCGCCTGTTTCCAGTCCATGCCCAGCGCTACGAGCCCGGACGCGAGCGTCCACGACGGGATGCAGTGCGCCATCCCGATCCACAGGGCCACGAAGTTGTACGTGGTCCAGCGGCGGTCGGCGAGCGGAACGGGGCGCAGATCCTCATTGGCGTAGCGGCTGCCGGCCGGGTAGGCGTCGGCGGCGAGCTCCACCGCGGGCAGGGGTGCTCTCGGTGCGGTGTCGGTCATGAGCGGTGCGTCCTCCTACGTCATGCGTTCATCGCGGGGATCACGTCCCTGCCGTACGCCTCGATCACCGCCTCCTTCGCGTCGTGCATCGCGTACACGGCGAGCTGGTCGACGCCCAACTCCCGCAGCGCGCCCAGCCGTTCGAGCTGGGCGGCGGGCGGGCCGAGCAGACAGAAGCGGTCCACGATCTCGTCGGGCACGAACGCCGTGTCGGGGTTCCCGGAGCGGCCGTGGTGCGCGTAGTCGTACCCCTCGCGGGCCTTGATGTAGTCGGTCAGGGCGTCCGGGACCATGCCGGAGTGCGCGCCGTACTTGGCCACCAGGTCGGCCACGTGGTTGCCGACCATGCCGCCGAACCAGCGGCACTGCTCGCGCGCGTGGGCCAGCGCCTCGGGCGAGTCGTCGGCGGTGACGTAGGCGGGTGCGGCGACGCAGATCTTCACCGCCGACGGGTCGCGGCCCGCCGCCTGCGCCGCGTCGCGGACCGCCTTCACCATCCATTCGGTGAGGAACGGGTCGGCGAGCTGGAGGATGAATCCGTCGGCCTCCTCGCCGGCCATCTTGAGCGCCTTGGGGCCGTACGCCGCCATCCAGACCGGCAGTTCGGCGCCCTCGCGCACCCAGGGGAAGCGGACGACGGAGCCGCCGCCGAGGTCGGCCTCGTCCCCCCTGGCCAGCGAGCGGATCACCTTCATCGCGTCGCTGATCCGGGCGAGGGTATTGGGCTTGCGCCCGGCCACCCGCATCGCGGAGTCGCCGCGCCCGATGCCGCACACCGTGCGGTTGCCGTACATGTCGTTGAGCGTCGCGAAGGTGGAGGCGGTGACCTCCCAGGTGCGGGTGCCCGGGTTGGTGACCATCGGGCCGACGGTCAGCCGCTCGGTCTCCGCGAGGATCCGGCTGTAGATGACGAACGGCTCCTGCCACAGCACGGCGGAGTCGAACGTCCACCCGTACGTGAAGCCGGAGCGCTCCGCGCGTTTCATGAGGTCCACGACCGCGGAGGCGGGCGGGTCGGTCTGCAGGACGAGTCCGAAATCCATGGGGAGCCCCTCGTGTCGTGTGCCGAGTGCCGGGTGCCGGGTGCCGAGCCGCCATTGAAAGGCACAATCGTGGACTTCCCGGGGAGGCTTGGCAAGGGGTCCGCCGGATGAGTTCTACGCGCGTCCAGCATCCGTCACCCGTGCGGGTGAGGGGCGCACCCCCCTCACCCGCACCGCTCAGACCGCGGCCGCCCTGCGCGCCGGACGCCACCCAGGGCCCGGCACCGCCGCCCGAAGCTGTCGGGTGTACTCCTCTCGCGGGTCCGTCAACAGGCTTTCCGTCGTGCCCTGTTCGACCACACGGCCCGCGCGCATCACCAGCGCCCGGTCACTGATCTGCCGGACCACGGCCAGGTCGTGCGAGATGAACACATAGGCGATGTCGCGGCGTTCGCGGATGTCGGCGAGCAGGTTGAGGATCTGCGCCTGGATCGACACGTCGAGCGCGGCCACCGCCTCGTCGAGGACGAGCACGCGCGGTTCGACGGCGAGCGCGCGGGCGATGGCGACGCGCTGGCGCTGACCGCCGGAGAGCTGGGCGGGGCGCAGCTCCGCGTGACGCTCCACGAGGCCGACCGACTCCAGCAACTCCGTTGCCCGCGCCCTGCGTTCGGCGGCCGACGACGGGAAGTGCAGGGCGAGCGCGGTCTCGACGACGTCGCCGACGCGTTGCAGCCGGTCCAGGGACGCGTACGGGTCCTGGAACACGATCTGGATCTCGCGGGCGCGGCGCCGCCGCTCGGCCGACGGCACCCGGCGCCGAGCGGCGCGCTCCCTGCCGCACACGGTCAGGCGCCCCGCGTCCGGTGTCTCCAGACCGAGCAGCATCCGCGCGACCGTACTCTTGCCGGATCCCGACTCCCCGACGATCGCCAGGCACTCCCCGGCGGCCACGGTGAACGACACGTCGTCCACGGCCACGGCGTCGCCGAACGTCTTGCGCAGACCGGCCGCCTCGACGACGGCCCCAACACTGCCGCTCACCATGTCGCGACCTCCTCCGCCCGCAGGCACGCCACTCGGGCTCCGTCCGTCAACTCCCGTTCCTCCGGCTCCTGTTGACCGCAGACCTCGACGGCGTGCGCGCAGCGCGGGGCGAACGCGCAGCCGGGTCCCTCCTCCTTCGCCTCGAAGGCCGCGACCGGGCGGCCGGGGATGACCGGGAGGCGGTCGGCCCGCTCGGCGAGGCTCGGGCGGGAGCGGAGCAGGCCCGCCGAGTAGGGGTGCCGGGGGCGGGCGGTGAGCGCCTCGGCCGGCTGGGTCTCCACCGTGCGGCCCGCGTACATGACGGCGAGCCGGTCGCAGGTCGCGGCGGCCAGTTCCAGGTCGTGCGTGATCAGCAGCAGCGCCAGGCCCCGGGCCCGGCGCGTCTCGTCGAGGATGGCCATGACCTCGGACTGGGCGGTGACATCCAGCGCGGTGGTCGGCTCGTCGGCGAGCACGAGGTCGGGCTCGGCCGCGAGCACGGAGGCGATCATGACGCGTTGCAGCAGGCCGCCAGAGAGTTCGTGCGGGTACTGGCGCAGCCGCCGCGCCCCGTCGGGGATGCCGACGTCGGCGAGGATCGCGACGACGCGGCGCTCGGCCTCCCGGCGCGGCACGCCCCGTTCGGCGACCAGCGCCTCCGTGAGGAAGTCGCCCACGGAGCGCACCGGGTTGATGTGGGCGCGCGGGTCCTGGAAGACCATGGCGATCCGGCGGGCCCGCAGGGCACGCAGGGCACGGCCGCCGAGCGCCGTGACGTCACCGCCCTCGAACTCGACACGCCCGTGCGTGCGCGCGCCCTTCGGGGTGAGGCCGATGACGGCGCGGGCGGTCATCGACTTCCCGGAGCCGGACTCCCCCACGAGGCCGACGGCCTCGCCACGTCCGAGCGTGAGATCCACCCGATCGACGAGGGCCCGACGTGCGCCACCGTACGGAACATCGAGCCCGAACCCACGCAGGGCAAGCAGCGGTTCCGCTCGGTCAAGCCCCTGCGGCGATTGAGCAGCGGGGCCCGGGGCAGAGCCCCGAGACCGCAACGTCGGCTCCCCGGCACCCGCGTGCTTCCGCACAAACCTCATCGCGCGTCCCTCCCGATCCGATCCCCGAGAACATTCACCGCACACACCGCGAGGGCAATCGCCGCCCCCGCGGCGACCGCCTCGACCGGATTGCCGCGCATGGCGCTGTCGAGGCCCGACTTCACCATCAACCCCCAGTCGGGCGTGGGGGGTTGGACGCCGAGGCCGAGGAAGGAGATCGCCGCGAGGTCGATCACGGCGTACCCGAGCGCGGACACGGCCTGCGCCACGATGATCGGCCGCAGGTTCGGCAGCAGGTGCCGTACGCAGATGGTGACCGCGGGCCGGCCCTGCACCCAGGCGGCCGCGACGTAGGGCAGGTTCCGCTCCCGCAGCGCAGCGCCGCGCACCACGCGGGCGACGTACGGGGTGTACGCGACGGTCAGGCCGAGCGCGACCGGCATCAGGCCGGGGCCGAGCACGGCGACCGAGAGCAGCGCGAACACGATGCCGGGCACCGCGAACAGCACGTCGAGGACCCGCGAGACGACCATGTCCACCCAGCCGCCGCACCACGCCGCGGTGATGGCGAGGGCGGTGCCGACGGCGGCCGAGACGGCGATCACGACGACCGGGCCGAGCAGGGTGGGGCGGGCGCCCCAGATCAGCCGGGACAGCACGTCGCGGCCGAGGGCGTCGCCGCCGAGCCAGTGTCCTGGCGTGGCGTAGCCGAGCGTGTTGAACAGGTCGGGCAGGTCGGGGTCGTAGGGCGCGACGAGCGGCGCCGCGAGGGTGCCGAGGACGATCAGGGCGAGGACCGCGGCCGCGGCGCGGGCGAGCGGGTCGCGCGGCACCGCTCTGCGGGCGGCGGTCAGCGAGGTGGCGAGGGCGGTGGTCATCGAGCCATCCGGGGGTCGAGGACGGAGTAGAAGAGGTCGACGACGAGGTTGACGACGACGAAGGACGCCACGAGGACGAGCACCACGGCCTGCACCACGGCGAAGTCCCGCTGCATGATGGCGCGGACGAAGAGCGAACCGATGCCGTCGAGGGCGAACACGTTCTCCACGACGACGGCCCCGGCGAGCAGCCCGGCGACGGTCAGGCCGATGACGGTGGTGACCGGCACGGCCGCGTTGCGCAGCACGTGCCGCCGTACGATCCGGGACTCGGCGAGCCCCCGGCTGCGGGCGGTCTCCACGTGCTCGCGGCCGAGTTCCTCGCGCACGGAGGCGCGGGTGATCCGGGCGAGGTACGCGGCGGAGCCGACGGCCAGCGTGACGGCGGGCAGGGTGAGGTGGTGCACGCGGCCCCACAGTCCCTCGCCCGCGCCGAACACCGGGAACCAGCCGAGCCCGCGCGCGAACACGATCACGAGGACGACCCCGATGACGAACACCGGGGTGGCGAGCAGCACCGAGGAGACCCCGGTGACGGCGGCGTCGGTGCGGCCGCCGCGCAGCGCCGCGAGGGTGCCGGCGGCGAGCCCGCCGACGACGATGAGGAGCGACGAGTAGCCGACGAGCCACAGGGTGGTCGCGGCGCGCGTGGCGAGCAGCGTCGTGACGTCCTGCCGGTAGACGAGCGAGCGGCCGAGGTCGCCGCCGAGGGCGTCGCCGAGCCAGCTGACGTAGCGCACCAGGAACGGGTCGTCGAGGTGGTACTGGGCGCGGATCGCGGCGATCTGCTCGGGCGTTCCGGTGCGGTTGCCCAGCAGGAACGCCATCGGCCCGCCCGGCACGAGATACAGCAGCCCGTACACGAGGAAGGAGGCGACGAGCAGCACGGCGGCGAGCCCGACGAGCCGCAGCAGCACGAATCTCAGGGTCGGGTGCAGCGAGGGTTTCACAGCGGTGCGGTTCACAAGGGACGTCATGTGTCACCGACCTCCCAGGCCGGTGGCCCACGGGTAGTAGAGATACGGGAACGAAGGGACGGCGCCGGTGATCCGGTCGCTCTGGTAGAGGATCACCGGCAGGTTGTTCAGCGGCATCCAGGTCACGTCGTGCGCCACCCTGCTCTGGATTCGAGTGACGATGCGGGCGCGTTCGGCCCGGTCGGAGGTGGCGCGGGCCTTCTTGATGTCGGCGTCCACACCGTCGTACCCGCTGAAGTTGTTGTTGCCGCCGGACAGGAAGACGGTGTACGCGTCGAGCGGGTCCGGCACATTGCCGTACCAGGTGGACAGGAAGGCGTCGATGCCCCTGCGTGCCTTGGGGTCCTGGTAGAGGTTGCCGTACTGCTCGACGGGCACGACGCGGATGTCGATGTCGAGGCCGAGCTTCTTGCCGGTGGCCTTGACGAGGTTGCCGGTGAGTTCGTGCACGGAGGAGCTGCCCTGCACCGCGATGGTGATCCGCTTGCGGGCGGCGGGTCCTGCCTCCTTCAGCAGCTTTCTGGCCTTCTTCACGTCGGCCTTGCCGCTGGGGAGTTGGTCGTACGCCTTGCGGAAGGTGTCCTTCTCGTAGCCCCAGGTGGCCGGTCCGGCGAGGGCGCGTTGGGCGGGCGCCGTCCCTTGGAAGACGGCGGCGCCGAGCGCGTCGCGGTCGAGGGCGTAACTGAGGGCCTGGCGGACCTTCCGCATCGCGTAGGGGCCGTCCTTGGTGGCGTCGAGCAGCGCCCAGTACGTGAGGGAGCGGCCGAGGGTGACCTTGCCGGTGGGCGAGGACTGCAACTGGCCGATCGCGGCGGGCGGCAGGTAGAAGTACTGGCCGTCGACCTCACCGGAGCGCAGCGCGTTGACCGCGGTGGTCTCGTCGGCGATGAAGCGGAAGGTCAGCGACTTGGAGACGGGCCGGTGCGGGCGGTTCCAGTAGTCGTTGTTGCGGGTGATGGTGAGCGATTCGCCGGAGCGCCAGCGCGCGAACTCGAACGGGCCCGTACACATCACGCCGTGCTTGGGCGTCCCGTAGTCCGTGTCCGCCCGCTCCATGGCCGACTTCTCGGACACGGCGCCGGCCGCGGTGGCCATGGCCTGGTTGAACAGGGCGTCGGGCCGCTTGAGGGTGACCGTGAGCTGCATGCGTCCCGTGGCCCGCACGGAGTCGACGTTCTGGAAGTAGTCGCCCCACCAGGTGCCGAGCTTCGGGTCGAGGTGGCGGCTCAGACTGGCGGCCGCGTCGTCGGCGGTCAGCGGCCTGCCGTTCCAGAAGCGGACGCCCTCGCGGAGCGTGTAGACCCACTTCTTGGGGGTCGGGTTGGCGGCCTTGGTGGCGAGCCCCGGCTTGATCCTGAAGTCGGGGGTGAGTCGCAGCAGGCTTTCGCAGAGGTTCGAAAGGACCGTGTTCTCGGCGTAGTTGAAGGACTTGATCGGGTCGATGCCCTGGGGCTCGTACGGCAGGTTCCAGGTGATCGAGTCGAGCGGCTTCGTCGCCTTCGGGGTCGAGGTCTTCAGGTCGAGCGCGACGGCGGGGCGCAGCCCGCCGGGCCCGCCGCCGCAGCCGCCGAGGGTGGCGGTGAGGAGCAGCGCGGCGAGGACGGAGGTGAGGAAGCGGCGCTTCACAACGCCCCACCCCCGTCGACGAGTTCACCGTCGCGCGCGATGATCCGGCCGCCGCGCACGACCATCCGCGGCACGGGCCTGCGCACCACGGCGCGGGCCACGCTCGGCGCGTCCACGAGGATGAAGTCGGCCGGGTCGCCGGGCCGGAACGCGACCCGCTCCAGGCCCAGGAGGTCGGCGCCGCCGTCGGCCACGAGCGCGTAGCAGGCGGCGAGTTCGGCGTCGGTGCGCGCGTCGCTGCGGTAGGCCAGCAGATGGGCCCGGTCGAGCATCTGGGCGTCGCCGAACGGGGTCCACGGGTCGCACACCCCGTCCGAGCCGACGGCGACGGCGGCGCCCGCGCGGGTGAGCGCGGCGAAGGGGACAAGCGGGTCGGCGCCCAGGGCGCAGGTCGTGACGGTGATCCCGGCCGCCGCCAACGTGCCCGCTACATCGGTGAGTTGCGCGGCGCCCAGCCCGTCGAGCGCGAAGGCGTGACTGACGGCCACGCGGCCTTCGTGGCCCGCGGCCGCCGTGCGCCGGGCGATCTCCAGGATCTGGTCGATGCCGACGGCACCCCGGTCGTGGAGGTGGATGTCGAGCCCCACGCCGCGCCGCTCGGCGAGCGCGAAGAGCAGATCGAGCTGTCCGTCGCGGTCGCCGTCGAAGCCGACCGGGTCCAGGCCGCCGACCAGATCCGCCCCCTCGTCGAGCGCCTTCTCCAGGAGGACGTCGGTGCCGGGCGCGGCGAGGACCCCGAGCTGCGGGAACGCGACGACCTGTACGTCGAGGAGGCGCGCGCGGGCGTCGGCCGCCGCGCGCACGCCGCGAATGTTGTCGACCCCGTACTGCGGCGCCACGTCGGCGTGCGCGCGCAGGGCGCGGGTGCCGTGGGCGACCGCGTGGTCGAACAGCGCGCCCGCGCGCTCGGCGACCGGGGCCATGCCGGTGCGCACCGAGGCGTCGTACGCGATGAGTTCGGCGAGGGTCCCTGCGGGCTCGCGGTCGAGCCAGGGCCCGCCCCAGGTGGTCTTGTCCGGATGGATGTGGGCGTCGACGGGCGCGGGCAGCGCGAGCAGTCCGGCGCCCCCGCACTCCTCGCCGGCGCCGGCCAGTCCGTCGGCGTCGACGAACCGCCCGCCCTCGATCACCAGGTCGCGGGCGGTGCCGCCGAGCGGGCGCACCCCCGAATAACGCCTCCGGTCGCACTGCTCCATCGAGCCATCTCCCGTGTGTGGTTTCGGAGTTGCCGAGCCGCCGCATAGAGTTATCAGACATCTGATGTTTCGAGAAGAGGGTGTGCAGAAGGCGCCGGAGACGGCAGGGCGCATAATCGCGAGGGGCGCCCAGCGCGCCCTCCATTCACGACAGGCGGGGAGACATGAAGAGCGTCGGGCGGAAGTCCCTGGTGGACGCGGCGATCACCGAACTGCGCGGGGAGATCGCGAGCGGCAGGTGGCAGGTCGGCGACAAGATCCCTTCGGAGAGCACGCTCGCCGAGACCCTCGGCGTCAGCCGCCTGTCCGTGCGCGAGGCGGTCCGCGCGCTGGTGCACACCGGGCTCCTGACGACCCGCCAGGGCGACGGCACCTATGTGACGGCGACGGACGAGACCGCCGTCGCGTTCGGCCGGATGCTCGCGGACGTGGCCGACCGGGACGTGGAGGAGGTCCGTAGAGGGCTCGACCTCGTGGCGGCCCGGCTCGCCGCGAGCCGCCGCACGGAGGCCGACCTGGCGGAGCTGCGGGAGATCACGGGCCGCCGCCAACAGCACTTCGACGCACGGGAGTTGAAGGAGTTCGTCGAGGCCGACATCGAGTTCCACCTGTGCGTCGCGCGCGCCGGGCAGAACCCGCTGCTGCTCGACCTCTACACGACGCTCAGCACGGCGCTGCGCGACACCGTCCTCGCGGACGACATGCGGCACTCCACGACGGACGCGCACCAGGCGCTCGTGGAGGCCATCGCGGCGGGCGACCCGGCGGCGGCGGACGCCGCGGCGCTGGCGATCATCGACGCATAGGAACCGTCAGCCGGCGGCGGTCCGCTCGCCTTCCCGCCTCGGGAAAGTACCGAGGTCGCCGACCCGATAGCCGTTCGGGTAGCCGCGGATGTTGGGGCTCTGCCGGCCGAGCAGCGGGGTGCGCCTGGCCGGCAGGAGCCGGACGAACCGGCCGCGCAGCCTGAGCCCGCCGCGCACCACGCGCTCGACGGCCGCGTTCGGGTCCGGGTAACCGAACGCGGCCCGCAGCGGCGCGTCCATCAGGCACACCGAGGCCCGGCGGACCGCACCGCCGAGCGGCCCCGGGTACCAGGAGGCCATCAGGTCGAGGGTCGCCTCCGACACGGCGTGGCCGCCTGAGTCGAACCCGAAGTGGCGCCGCTCGTAGTCGTCCATGAGGCGCTCGAAGTCCTCGTACGTCTCGGGGATGTCCTGGATGTTCATGCGCCGGCCGAGCGCCCGGTAGTAGTTGGTGGTCGCCCGGACCTCGTGCGGCGAGTACGGCCGCCACGCGTAGTCGTCCATCCAGCGCTTGGGGACGACGACGAACGTCGACAGCACGTACCGGAAGTCGTCGTTGGGGATGTCGTAGGCGCGGTGCATCTGGTTCATCCGCCGGATGGCCTCGCGCCCCTCCCCCGTGTCCATGCCGTGCTCGCCGACGGCGTCGAGGATGAGCGCGGTGTCGTCGTACCGCTTCTGCGTGCGCCGGGTGAACTCGCCGGTGTGACCGAGGAGTTTGCCGATGCTCGGCACGGCGTACGTGCGGTAGAGCGCGAACCCGAGGGCCTGCATCGTGTCCCAGGGGAACTCGTAGGTGGCGCTGATCCGGTAGATCTCCTGGAAGTCCTCGTCGGGATCGAGCCGCCGGATCTGCCGGGTCCAGTGGTCGCGCCGCATGCTGGTCCTCCCTGGGCCGGGTCCCGTACACACCTGCGCCCCAGCTTCGTACGGCCGCCTTCAAGGATCAAGACCGACGCCGCCCGGACGCGGGGCACGAGGTGACGGAGCCGACGGGGTACCAGGTGACAGAGGTCACGCGGACACGCGGGTCGAACACGGAATGCGCGGGTCCGTCCCGCTGCTGCACGGGTTGTCGGCCGATCCCTGTCCCGGGGACCGGCCTCCCCGTTTCTTTGAAAGGCTTCCCGCACCATGCCGCTGGCCCTGTTGGCCCTGGCTGTTGTCGCGTTCGGCATCGGCACCACCGAGTTCGCCACGATGGGGCTGCTGCCCCAGATCGCCGACGGCATCGACGTGTCGGTGCCGCACGCCGGCAATCTCGTCTCCGCGTACGCGCTCGGTGTCGTCGTCGGCGCGCCGGTCCTGACCGGCATCGGCGCCCGGATTCCGCACAAGAAGCTGCTGCTGCTCCTGTCGGGCCTCTTCGTGGTCGGCAACGTCGCGTCCGCGCTCGCCCCGAACTTCGGCCTGCTCTTCGCCGCGCGCTTCCTCGCCGGACTGCCGCACGGAGCGCTGTTCGGTGTGGGCGCGGTCGTCGCGTCCCGGCTCGTCACCCCCGACCGGGCCGCGCGCGCCGTCTCGAAGATGTTCCTCGGCCTGACCGTCGCGAACATCGTCGGCGTCCCGGCGAGCACGGCCCTCGGCCAGCACCTCGGCTGGCGCTCCGCCTACTGGGCGGTCGCCGTCATCGGCGGTGTCGCCCTCGCGGCGCTCGCCCTCTTCGTGCCGCACCAGCCGCGCGGCGAGGGCGCCGGGATCCGGCACGAGCTGCGGGCGATGGGCAACCGGCAGGTCGTGATCGGCCTGGCCACGGCCGTGGTCGGCTTCGGCGGCTTCTTCGCCGTCTACAGCTACCTGGTGCCCATGCTGACGAACGTCACGGGCATCTCCGACGCCTCGACCACCCTGGTCCTCGCGCTGTACGGCGTCGGCATGACGCTGGGCACGCTGGTCGCGGGCCCGCTCACCGACCGGGCCCTGCGGCCCACGCTGTACGCGGGCCTCGCGCTGCTGGCCGCGGCGCTCGTGGCGTTCTACTTCGCGGTCCACAGCACGGTGCCCGCGCTCATCGTCATCACCCTGGTCGGGGCTCTCGGCTCGCTCATCACGACGCCGGTGCAGATGCTGCTGATGGCCAAGGCGGAGGCGGCCCCGACCATGGCGGCCGCCTCCAACCACTCCGCCTTCAACATGGCCAACGCGGGCGGCGCCTGGCTCGGCGGCCTCGCCATCTCCGCCGGCTGGGGCTGGACCTCCCCCAACCTGGTGGGCGCGGCCCTCGCGATCGCAGGCCTCGCCCTGGCCTTCGCGGGCGGCTTCCTGGACCGCGGCACCCGCCGCTCCGACGTGATCGCGTCCTCCGACCCCGAGCCTTCGGCTCAGCCCGACCAGGTCACGCTGACGAAGCCCTGACGACGACTCGGAGCCCCGTGGGCCGAGCACCCTCTCAGCTGCCGAAGGGCACATCCTGGCTGGTGGCCATCCGGCGGGTGTCCGGGTGCGCCTTCACGTAGTCCTGGATGTACGAGAGGGGGTCCCGTACGCCGCTGTCGTTCGTGCCGCAGCCCTTCGGGCCGCTGACGCCGTCGGGGTAGCAGGACATCCGGTTGCCGTAGATCAGGGAGTCCACGGCGGCGCCGTCGGCCGAGTCGGAGAGCAGGGTTTCGGTGCGCTCCCGGTCGCCGGTGCCCACGGTCCAGCCGACCGTGCCGGCGAGCTCTCCGCGGTCCCGGGCCGCACCGCCGGCCTGCAGTTCCTCGCGGATGCTGCCGAACTTGAACGCCATGTTGAACAGGCCGTCGTCCATCACCCGCTGGTTCCGTGCGATGGCCGTGCCATGCTCGGCGTAGCCGTCCCGGACGTCCGCGTAGGTGCCGCTGTAGGCGACGCCCTCCTTGCTGTTCAGGCTGCCCGTCACGTCCTTCCAGCCGCTGCCGCCCTCGGTCCCGTAGAAGCCGTAGAGCACCCGGATGCCCTGGCTCTCCAACTTGGCGCGGGCCAGGTCCCGCAGGGCGGCGGCGGAGCACTGCTTCCTGTCCGGGTCGCCGCTCTCGCACCAGTCGGGGTTCTTCATGTCCAGCCAGACGAACGACACTTGACGCCCCGTCCGGTGCTCCTTGGCGACCTGGTCGAACATGGCGGCCATCGTGTCGCCGTAGCTGGTGAGAGTGCCGTCGTGGTCCGCCCACCAGCCCTCCTTCCAGGCCGTTGCGTCGATCTCCAGCGCGTTGGCGCCGTCCCGGAGGGCCGCGCTCACCCCCTGAGTGGTGAGGACCCGGTGGGCGATGGCCCAGGTGGGGCGCTGCCCGCCGGACTCGTCGGCGGGCGCGGCGCCCTGGGCGGCGGGCGCGGTGCCCACGGTTCCCAGGGCGGCGGTGACGAAGGCCAGGGCCAGCGGAAGCAGTGTCCTGCGGCGGCTGCGTACGGCGCTCATCCGGACGGGGATCCTCTCTGTCGGACAGCAGGCAAAACTCGCAGGAGCTTATGCGGACTTACCAACCGGTAACCAGCGAGTGTGACGTAAGTAACCGGCCAGTAACCTGGTTCTCGCGGGACCGCCGGGATTCACTGCACCTCCCCAGCCCGTCCGGCCCCCGGATACGGAGACACAAGATGCAGTGGCAGGGAATCAGCAGGCGCGCGATGCTCGCGGGGGTCGGCGGCGTCGGCACCGCCGTCGCCCTGGGCGCGTTCGGCCGGCAGGCGCTCGCGGCCGAGAACGGTGTGGCCAAGTTTCCGATACCGGCCAAGGCCGAACTGAACGTGCTGGTCACAGGGGACGCCGGCACCGGTACGCCCGACCAGTTCGCCGTCGCGGCCGCCGCGCGCAAGCTCTGCGAGAGGCGCGGTGTCGACCTCGCGATCGGGCTCGGCGACAACATCTACGAGAACGGCCCCGAGGACGACCTGGACGACGAGTTCACCACCAAGTTCGAGGAGCCCAACAAGGGCATCGACGTCCCCTGGCTGATGGTGCTCGGCAACCACGACACCAGCGGCGTCATCCCCGGCAGCGGCGGCCGCCCGTCCCGCGGCGACCACGAGATCGCCTACCACCGGCACTCCGCCCGCTGGTACATGCCCGAACGCCACTACCGGGTGGCCGTCCCCCAACAGGCCCCCGTCGCCGAGTTCTTCGCCATCGACACGACGCCGCTCTCCTCGTACGTCCTGCAGACCGACCCCGAGTACCATTGGGACGGCCCCTTCGCCCACAAGCAGCGCGCCTGGCTGGCCGACGCACTCGCCGCCTCCCGCGCCCCCTGGAAGTTCGTCTTCGCCCACCACCCGCTGCGCAACAACGGCTCGCACGGCAACGCGGGCGCGTACGAGGGTGTCACCTGCGGCGACTACATGAGCGGGAAGCACGTCAAGGAGCTGTACGAGGAAGTGGTCTGCGGCAAGGCCGAGTTCATCCTCTCCGGCCACGACCACACGCTCCAGATCCTGGACACCGGCGCCGGCCACCACGGCACCCAGCAGATCGTCTGCGGCGCCGCCGCCAAGACCGGCGGGAAGGGCAACCAGGCCGAGAACAAGGAGTTCTGGGCGGCCTACGACACCCTCGGCTTCATGACGCTCTCGATCAACGCCGACCGCGTGGTCACCGACGCGTACACCGTGGATCCGGAGACGTCCGACTACCGGCACGCGTACCGCCACACACGGACGGACCGCATCGCCCGTTAGTGACACCCGCTCACCTATATGGTTCCCGCGGAGATGCGCGCGGTCGGCAACGAGGGTGGTCTGTCGGTCATGGCTTCTCACGACGACAGCACACCGGCAGCGGACACCACACGGCGTCGCGTCCTCGGCCTGTCCACGGCCCTGGTCGGCGGCGCCCTCACCACGTGTCTGACGCCCGACGCCGCCGCCCACTCCCCTGTTCCCATGGGGCCGCCCCGGCCCGCCGCCATGCCCCTCCATCGGCGCTACCGCGTCTCCGCCCGCTACGGAGTGCGCGGCAACTGGCAGGCGGGGCACCACACGGGAATCGACCTCGCGGTTCCCGAGGGGACGCCGGTCTTCGCCGTCCGCGCGGGCACCGTCGTGCTGGCCCAGCGGTCGGGCGACTACGGCAAGGCGGTGACCATCCGCATGTCGGACGGTCACTACGCCGTCTACGGACACCTCAGCCACATCCGGACCCGCAGGGGAGCCCGGGTCACCCCCGGCATGCGCATCGCGGACAGCGGCAGCACAGGACGCGCCACCGGTCCACACCTTCACCTGGAGATCCGCGCCCGCCGCGGGTACGGATCGGACGTGAACCCGGTCGCCTATCTGGCGAGGCACGGCGTCCGCCTCACGTGACACCGCCGTGCCACCGCTCCTGTCAGCCCAGGTACTGGCAAGTCCCCCGCGGCATGTACACCCCGTGTCCCGCACGCCCGGTGAACTCCCCTTCGTTCACCACGAGTTCGCCCCGCGACAACACCGTCTGCACCCGCCCCGTGATCTGCTTGCCCTCGTACGCCGAGTAGTCGACGTTCATGTGGTGGGTGTCCGCGGAGATGGTCTGCTCGGCCGCCGGGTCGTAGATCACGACGTCCGCGTCGGCGCCCGGCGCGATCGTCCCCTTCTTCGGATACAGCCCGAACATCCGGGCCGGCGCGGCGCACGCGATGTCGATCCAGCGGCGGCGCGAGATGTGCCCGTCCACCACGGCCTGGTGCAGCAGGTCCATGCGGTTCTCAACGCCCGGCATCCCGTTCGGGATCTTCGAGAAGTCGCCGCGGCCCAGCTCCTTCTGCCCGCTGAAGCAGAATGGGCAGTGGTCGGTGGAGACCACCTGCAACTCGTTCGTCCGCAGGCCCCGCCAGAGCGCCGCCTGATGCTCCTTCGGCCGCAGCGGCGTCGAGCACACGTACTTCGCGCCCTCGAAGTCCGGCTCCGCCAGGTTGTCCGTCGACAGGAACAGATACTGCGGACAGGTCTCGCCGAACACCGGCAGTCCCTCGTGCCGCGCCCGCGCCAGCTCCTCCACCGCCTCCTGCGCCGACACATGCACCACGTACACCGGCGCGCCCGCCACCTGCGCCAGCTTGATCACCCGGTGCGTCGCCTCCGCCTCCAGCAGCGCCTTGCGCACCTCACCGTGATACCGCGGATCCGTCTCACCGCGGGCCAGCGCCTGCTCCACCAGAACGTCGATCGCCAGACCGTTCTCCGCGTGCATCATCACCAGGCCGCCGTTGTGCTCGGCCTGCTGCATCGCCCGCAGGATCTGGCCGTCGTCGCTGAGGAACACGCCCGGATACGCGGTGAACAGCTTGAACGAGGAGACGCCCTCCGCCAGGAGACCGTCCATCTCCTTCAGCGACGACTCGTTCACGTCCGACATGATCATGTGGAAGCCGTAGTCGATCGCGCACTGGCCGTCGGCCTTCGCCATCCACGTGTCAAGACCCTCGCGCAGCGCGCCGCCGCGCGGCTGGATCGCGAAGTCGACGATCGTCGTCGTGCCGCCCCAGGCCGCGGCACGGGTGCCGGTCTCGAACGTGTCCGACGCGTACGTGCCGCCGAACGGCATCTCCATGTGCGTGTGCCCGTCGACGCCGCCGGGGATGACGTATTTCCGCGACGCGTCGATCGTGCGCGCGTCCGTCCAGGACGCGGCGGTGTCGCTTCCCGTGGCCGCGAGGGCCACGACACGGCCGTCCTCGATGAGGACGTCGGCGTGCATCTCGTCGGCGGCGGTGACGACGAGTCCGCCGCGGATGACCGTACGGACGGCGCTCATGTGCTCCTCCAAGGACAGCTGGTCAGGGTCGGGTCAGGGGCTCGTACGCCTGCGGGTTGCGGTCGCGGTAGAACTGCCAGCGGTCGCGGACCTCGCGCAGCTTCGCCATGTCGAGCTCGCGAACGACGAGTTCGGGCGCCTTGTCGTCGGCGACCTCGCCCACGAACCGGCCCTCGGGGTCGACGAAGTACGACGTGCCGTAGAAGTCGTTGTCGCCGTACTCCTCCACCCCTACACGGTTGATGGCGCCGACGAAGTACTCGTTGGCGACGGCCGCCGCCGGCTGCTCCAGCTGCCACAGGTAGCGGGACAGGCCGCGCGAGGTGGCCGAGGGGTTGAAGACGATCTGGGCGCCCTCCAGGCCGAGCGCGCGCCAGCCCTCCGGGAAGTGCCGGTCGTAGCAGATGTAGACGCCGACCTTGCCGACGGCGGTGTCGAAGACCGGCCAGCCGCTGTTGCCCGGGCGGAAGTAGAACTTCTCCCAGAAGCCCTTGACCTGCGGGATGTGCGTCTTGCGGTACTTGCCGAGATAGCTGCCGTCGGCGTCGATCACGGCGGCCGTGTTGTAGAGGACGCCCGGCTGCTCCTCCTCGTAGACGGGGAGGACGAGGACGATGCCGTGTTCGCGGGCCAGGGCCTGGAAGCGCTGGACGACCGGTCCGTCCGGCACGGACTCGGCGTACTCGTAGAACTTCGCGTCCTGCACCTGGCAGAAGTAGGGGCCGTAGAACAGCTCCTGGAAGCAGAGGACTTGGGCGCCCTGGGCGGCGGCGTCGCGGACCGCCTGCTCATGCACCTTGATCATGGACTCCTTGTCGCCGGTCCATGCGGTCTGGAAGATCGCGGCGCGGATCACGGGGCTCATCGGGACCTCCAAGGTTCTTCGATGGCTCGGGCGGTGCTGGCACAGACGGTAGGGGGCGGGGGCCCGCCGGCCGAGTCGCAGCGTGTCACGCGCGGGGCCGCGGGCGTTGCAAGCTGTCACGGGCCCGACTGCGCGTCGTGCGCGAGCAGGGCCAGATGGACGGACGCGGCCTGCTCGAAGTCGTCGAGGTCGACGCCGAGCAGCTTCTCCATGGACTCCAGGCGGCGGTAGAGGGCGGGGCGGCTCATGTGGGTGAGATGGGCGGTGCGGGACTTGTTGCGGCCGGTGGTGAGGTAGGCGCGCAGGACCGGGAGGAGCTCGGCGGCGTCCTCGGAGGCCAGGATGGCGTCCAACTCCCGTTCCGAGAAGGCCTGTACGCGGGGGTCGTCGCGCAACTGCCGGACGAGGCCGCGCAGTCGTACGTCACCCATCCGGACCACCGTCGGGAGTCCGGGCGGCGCGCCGGTGGCGGCGTCGGCGACGTGCAGCGCCTCCCGCAGCGCGTCCGGCACGTCCTCCCAGACGGGGCCCGCGGGGCCCGCCGCGACGAGGGCCCGCGCGTCGCCGCTCTCCGCGCGCAGCCGCTCCGCGAAGTGCGCGGCGAGGGCCTCGGGGGCCTGGTCGCGGGCGAGGCTGAGGAGGACGGCCGTGGAACGCTCGGCGAGTTCCGCCACGAGGCCGGCGAGACCCAACAGGCGCAGCAGCCGGTCGAGTTGGTCCGGTGCGGTGTCGCGCACGACGAGGGGCAGGAATGTACGGCGGTTCACCGGGAGGCCCGCCGCGCGTGCGCGGGGCAGCAGGCGGGCCGGCGCGCCGCCGGAGAGCAGGTCGGCGAGCAGGCAGCGGGCCGACTGCTCCTCCCAGCTCGGCCCGGACCCGGCCAGCAGGTGGTGCAGGACCAGGGCCTCCGCCGCGCGGTCCGCGAGCAGCCGTCCGGACGCGCCGTCGCCGCGGTGCCCGCACAGCACGACGGAGCCCCAGCGCTCGCCCCGGCCGCCGAGCTCCGCGCGGATCCAGCCCTCTCCGTCGATCCCGCCGGGCTGCCGCGCGATGCGGTCCCAGTCGCGCAACACGTCGTCGACGGCGGGGTGTTCACCGGCCGTGGCGAGGACGCGGTGCGCGAGGTTGGTGAGGACGACCGGGCAGCCGCTGTGCGCGGCGATCTCGTCGAGCAGCTCTTGCAGCGGGGCGCCCGCGGTGATGAGGCCGGTGAGCGCGCTGCGGATGCCCTCGGAGAGGCTGACGGCGGCGAATTTCCTTCGTACGAGCCGGGATTGCACCTCCTCCGTCAACTCGGCGAAGGGGAACGGGCGGTGCAGCACCACCATGGGCAGGCCGTGCCGCTCGGCGGCGCGCCGCATGCCCTCCGGGGAGGCGGGGAACGCGCGGCCGAGGCCCAGGACGATGGCGGCGGCCTCCGCGCGGTGCAGGGAGTCGATGTACTCGGCCTGCAGCCGCTCGTCGTCCGCGAGCAGCACGCCCGTGGTGAGGATCATCTCGCCGCCGCTGAGCATCACGCCGACGTCCGCGGCCTCGGCGACGTGCACCCAGCGGACGGGGCGGTCGAGGTGCCCCGCCCCGGCGACCACCTCCGGTTGTCCGGCGGCGATGCGGTCCAGGTCGAGTATTTGGCGGACGGAGAGGGTGTGCGGGGACATGTGCGGAGGCTCTCCCTCGTCATGCGCGGCTCCCCGGCGAGCGGTCGCGGGGCTCCGCCCCGGGCCCCGCGGCCTCTCGTCCGCACTGCGGGCTTGATCAGGTCGAACCGTGCAACGCCCGCTCCAAAATTCCCGCCCCTTCCTCCGCCTCCGCCACCGTCAAGGTCATCGGCGGAGCAATCCGCAGGACGCTCGAATCGTGGCCGCCGCCCTTGCCGATCAACAGGCCCTGCTCGCGGCACGACTCGATGACCTGCGCCGCGTTCGGACCCGGGCCCGTCGTCTCCAGCTCGATGCCGATCATCAGGCCGCGCCCCCGCACCTCCCGCACACCGGGCGCGCTCGCCGCGATGGCGCGCAGCCGCTCGATGAGGAGGCCGCCGACCCGCCGGGCGTTGCCCTGGAGGTCGTGCTCGAGGAGGTACGAGAGGTTGGCGAGGCCCGCCGCCATGGTGATCGGGGAGCCGCCGAACGTCGAAATGGAGTTGGCGTCGAGGCAGTTCATGACGTCGGCGCGGGCGACGACGCCGCCGATCGACATGCCGTTGCCGATGCCCTTGGCGAAGGTCAGGATGTCCGGCGGCCCCGACCGCGCGTGCGCCTGCCAGCCCCAGAAGTGCTCGCCCGTGCGACCCCAGCCGGTCTGCACCTCGTCCGAGATCCACAGGATGCCGTGCTCGCGCAGAACCTCCCGGAACGCGGCGTACAGACCGTCGGGCGGGGAGGTGAAGCCGCCGACACCCTGGATGGGTTCGGCGATGAGCGCCGCGACGTTGCCACGGGTCTGGCCGAGCATGTCCCGCAGGTCCGCGACGCACGCCTCGATGAACTCGGCGTCGGACAGGTGGGCGTAGGGGCCGCGGCCGCGCACGCCCCCGTGCACGTACAGCGTCTGGAGCGGCGACAGGCTCGTCGGCGACCAGCCCTTGTTGCCGGTGATGCCGACCGCGGAGAAGGAGCGGCCGTGGTAGCTGTTGCGCATCGCCAGGATCTGGTTCGAGCGGCGGTACGCGGTGGCGAGCAGCAGCGCCGTGTCGTTGGCCTCGGTGCCGGAGGTGGTGAAGAAGACGCGGGCATCCGGGATTCCGGACAACTGGGCGACGCGCTCGGCGAGTTCGACCATCGGCCGGTTCAGGTAGAGCGTCGAGGAGTGGATGATCCTGCCGGCCTGTTCGCTCACCGCCTTGGTGACCTCGGGCAGGGCGTGCGCCGTCATCGTCGTGAGGATGCCACCGAAGAAGTCCAGGTACTTCCTGCCCTCGGCGTCCCAGACGTGCCGGCCCTCGCCGTGCGTGAGCTCGATCGGGTCGTCGTAGTACAGGGCCAGCCAGTCCGGCAGGACGTCGCGGTGGCGGTCGTGCAGAGAGGTTCGGGAGGGGGTGGTCATCGGCGGCACTCCTTCTTCCTTACGTCTCTACGCAGGTACGTCGCTGCGTATCCCTCTACGCACGTAGAACGGCGGTAGAGGGACGAACGTAAGCCTCACAGGAGGGCTTGCCAAGGCCATCGTCGGCAACCCGCTGGATCAGGGAGCACGCGGCACCCGTGCGGGTGACGGTGCGGCGCGTCAGGCGGGGACCAGCGCGCAGTGCGTCACCAGCTCATCCATGGAAAGCCCCAGCTCCCGGGCGAGCGCGGCGACCGTGAAGAAGGCGGGGGTGGGCGCCCGGCCCGTCTCGATCTTGCGCAGCGTCTCGACGGAGACGCCCGCGCCCGCGGCCACCTCCGTCATGCTGCGCCCGACCCGTGCCTCTCGCAGCAGCCGGCCGAGACGCTCTCCGCGCTCGCGCTCTTCGGGGGTCAAGGGGGTTCGGACCATGTGCCCATGCTACCCGATGCACAATTCCTGTACCGGATTTCCGTACCGGATTTAAATACCGGTATAGTTATTGGCATGGTGGAACTGAAGACGGACACATCGATCGACGCGATGCGGGAGGCGGGGCGGGTCGTGGGCGACGCGCTCACCGCGGTGCGGAAGCACGCGGCCGTGGGCGTGAGCCTGCTGGAGCTGGACGAGGTGGCGCGCGGGGTGCTGCGCGATGCGGGGGCCACGTCCCCGTTCCTCGGCTATCGGCCGAGTTTCGCGCCGACGCCCTTCCCCGCGGTGATCTGCGCGTCCGTGAACGACGCGATCGTGCACGGGATCCCGACGACGTACCGGTTGCGGGACGGGGATCTGGTGTCGATCGACTGCGGGGCGGAACTGGGCGGCTGGGCGGGGGACTCCGCGATCAGCTTTGTGGTGGGCCGGGCGCGGCCCGAGGACGTACGACTGGTCGAGACGGCCGAGCGGGCGCTCGACGCGGGGATCGCGGCGGCGGCCGTCGGGAACCGGATCGGGGACATCGCGCACGCGATCGGGACGGTGTGCCGGGAGGCGGGTTACGGCATTCCGGAGGGGTTCGGCGGGCACGGCATCGGGCGCCAGATGCACGAGGACCCTCCGGTACCGAACGAGGGCCGTCCGGGACGCGGTATGCGCCTGCGCGCGGGGATGGCCCTCGCCATCGAGCCGATGGTCATCGGTGGCGGCGGGGACGGCTACCACGAGGCCCCCGACGGCTGGACCCTCCGCACGAACGACGCTTCCCGCGCGGCCCACGCGGAACACTCCGTGGCGGTGACGGAGGCCGGTCCGCGTGTCCTTACGGCCCGGTAGCCCTCCGCGGCAACGGCGTCGCGCCCACGGGGCTCTGCCCCGGACCCCGCGCCTCAATCGCCGGCGGGGCTTGATAAATCAACCCCCGCCGGCGATTGGCAGATCAAGCCCCGCGATGCTTGGCATTTCGAGCCCGGCGGTACTTGGTAGATCAAGTCCCGCGATGCTTGGCAGGTCAAGCCCGGCAGTACTTGGTAGATCAAGTCCCGCGATGCTTGGCAGGTCAAGCCCGGCAGTACTTGGTAGATCAAGTCCCGCGATGGTTGGCAGGTCAAGCCCGGCGGCGCTCGGCATTTCAAGCCCCTCGGCGCTCGGCATTTCAAACCCCTCGGCGCTCGGCATTTCAAGCCTCTGCGGCGATTGAGCAGCGGGGTGCGGGGCGGAGCCCCGGTTTTTTGGAGCCCCGCCGGCGATTGAGGCGCGGGGGCCGGGGCAGAGCCCCGAGGCCGTAACACCGGTCGACCGCAAGCTACTTACTGGGCGAAACGACCATCGCCGAACCCCCGCCCCGCCGAACCTTCTCCGCCGCCGCGAGCCACTTCCCGCCCGGCAGCCGCTGCACACCCGTCGCCGCCCCGATCTCCGGGTTCTCCTTGAAGGAGTGGCCGATGGCCTCCAGCCTCGCCCGGAGCGGACTCCCGTAAAGACCCGGTTCCAGCTCCGTCTGCGCCGCATTCCGCTGACTCGCCCGCGGCGCCGCGATCGCGTCGACCAGCGGCAGATCACGGTCGAGGAACCCCGTCAACGTCTGCAGCACCGTGGTGATGATGGTGGCCCCACCCGGCGACCCCACCGCGACCACCGGCTTGCCCGCCTGGTCGAGCACGATCGTAGGTGAGATCGAGGACCGCGGCCGCTTCCCGGGACCCGGCAGGTTCGGGTCGTGCACATCCGCGCTCGCCGGCGCGAACGAGAAGTCCGTCAGCTCGTTGTTGAGCAGGAACCCGCGCCCCGGCACCGTGATGCCGCTGCCACCGGTCGACTCGATGGTCAGGGTGTAGGAGACGACGTTGCCCCACTTGTCGGCCGCGGTGAGGTGCGTCGTGTTCTCGCCCTCGTACGTCGTGGGCGCCGCCTTGTCCCCGGCCTTGCCGCACTTCCCGGGGTTCCTCGGGTCTCCCGGCGCGAGCGGGCTCTTCAGCACCGCGTCGTCCTTGATGAGGCATGCGCGCGAGTCCGCGAACCGCTGCGAGAGGAGTCCCTTCGTCGGCACGTCCTCGAACGCCGGGTCACCCACCCAACGCCCCCGGTCGGCGAAGGCCACCCGGCTCGCCTCGATGAAGCGGTGCAGGTACTGGACGTCGGACGCCTTCGACAGGTCGGTGTTCTCAAGGATGTTGAGCGCCTCGGCGACACTCGTGCCGCCGGACGAGGACGGTGCCATCGAGTAGACGCCGAGGCCGCGGTACGAGGTCCGGCTCGGCGCCTGCTGCTTGGTGCCGTAGGCCGCGAGGTCCTTCGCCGACAGCTTGCCGGGGCGCGCGTTGTACCCCGAGGCCGGGTCCACCGGCGGCTTGTTGACCGTCCTCACGACGTCCTTGCCGATGTCGCCCCGGTACAGGGCCCGGGTCCCGTCCCGCCCCAACTGCGCGTACGTACGCGCCAGATCGGGGTTCTTGAACGTGGAGCCGACTTCGGGGAGCTTCCCGCCGGGCAGGAACAGCTTCGCCGTGTCGGGGAAGTTGCGGAACCGGGCCTCGTTCGACGCGGTCTGCGAGCGGAACGTGTCGTCGACGGTGAACCCGTCGCTCGCCAGCTTCGTGGCGGGCTTCAGCACGGAGGCGAGACCTCGGCTCCCCCACGCGTCGAGCGCCGACTGCCACGTCGCCGGGGTGCCCGGCGTGCCCACGCTCAGGCCGCTGGTGACCGCGTCGTTGAAGGCGAGCGGTTTGCCGTTCTCCAGGAAGAGGTCGGATCCTGCCGTCAGCGGCGCCGTCTCGCGGCCGTCGATGGTGTGCACCTTGCGGGACTTGGCGTCGTAATAGACGAAGTAGCCGCCGCCACCGACCCCGGACGAGTACGGCTCGGTCACACCGAGGGCGGCCGCGGTGGCGACGGCGGCGTCCACCGCGTTGCCCCCGTTCTTGAGCACCTCGATGCCGGCCGCGGACGCGTCCGCGTCGACGCTCGCCACGGCGCCGCCGGAGCCGACCGCGACCGGTTCCTTCACGGGCGTGTGCGAAGCGGACGAAGGAGGTGCCGCGGCACCAACCGCCACCATGCTGCCAAGTGCGGCGAAGACCGACAGATTCCGTACAACTGAACGTCTCATCAGTACCTCCGGTCAACAG
Source organism: Streptomyces sp. NPDC051684 (assembly GCF_044453445.1). NCBI lineage: Bacteria > Bacillati > Actinomycetota > Actinomycetes > Kitasatosporales > Streptomycetaceae > Streptomyces > Streptomyces sp. NPDC051684. The sequence goes on from NZ_JBITCS010000037.1 coordinate 44,676, forward strand.
GCGTCAGCGCAGCGTAACTTGATGTGTCCGTGCCGTCAGGACCCCCTCGAACACCGTTCACACGTCCCGCTAGAGTGCGCCACCATGACTGAAGACGTGCGCAACATCGTCCTCGGCCTGATCGCGGCGGGCATCAGCGCCTCGCTGGGCTGGCTCTGCCGCAGCTATGTGTGGAAGCGCAAGCTCCGCCGCAAGCAGGCCTTCTTCGGGCTGCCCGACAACTCCGAGTCGCTGCTGGTCGTGAACCGTGACGCGGGCGGCCCCGAGCTGACGGTGAAGCGCCACGACGTCTTCGCCCTCCTCGAACTCTCCGCGCTCATCAAGGACTGCAACGCGCACGCCCAGGTCGTCGCCCACGACACCGCGCAGCAGGGCTTCGGGGAGCGTACGGAATTCTGTGTCGGCGGCCCGGCCTCCAACCGACGCATGGCCGCCCACATGGTCAGCCTGCTGCCCGGCATCCGGGTCAACACCGATCCCGAGCCGGGCCCGGACCGCGGCGCCTTCCAGATCGGCTCCGAGCGCTACCGCCTGGAGCCGAGCAGAACCGAGTACGTCCTCCTGGCCCGCCTGACCGCCGGTCCCGCCACCCCCGAGGCGCGGCCGGTCTTTCTGTTCTGCGGGCAGTTGCCGATCACCAACCAGGCCGCCACCCGCTATCTCGCCCGCCACCACGAGCGGCTCGCCCGCAAGCACGGCAACAACTCCTTCGTCCTGCTGCTGAAGGTCGTGAACTCGGGGGCGTACGGGCCCGACGTCGTCGAGGTGGTCGCCGATGTCACGAAGGCGGCGGAGGCCCCGCTGCCCGCCGCCGCGACCAATGGCGGCGGCCGCGCGGCGCACCGCGCCAAGTAGGGCTCGCTCGCGAAGGGCGCCCAAAACCAAGGAGAGCGGCACCCTCGCCGCGTACGAATGCGACAAGGGCCCGCTCATCCTCGGCAAGCAGGCACGTCCCGACCGGCACGCTGCAGCTGACCTTCTCCCCCACGAACACACGAACTTCGTGAAGCAGTGATCTCCGGCTGCCGCTGGGCGGGGACGGGCCGATGCTTTCGTTTCGGCTACTGCGTACCTGGCAGCAGCGTCCCTGGCTCGGCCGGGGCGACATCGGCCGCCTCCGTCTTGGGGTTGCGCCGCTGGCGCTTGGCCACCCATTGGGCGAACCAGGACAGCACCATGCACATCCCGATGTAGATCGGCGAGATCACCATCACCACAGGGATGAAGGGCAAATCGTAGTCGAGGTTGGAAGCAATCAGTTTTCCGGCGTGGAGGAACTCCTCGTAGGTGATGAGATACCCGAGCGACGTGTCCTTCAGCGCCACCACCAACTGGCTGATGATGGCGGGCAGCATGGCCCGCACCGCCTGAGGGACAAGCACATGCGTCATGACCTGCGTCTTGCGCATGCCCAGCGCGTACGCCGCCTCGCGCTGTCCGCGCTCCACCGCGTTGATGCCCGATCTGAACACCTCGGCGAGCACGGAGCCGTTGTAGAGCGTCAGGCCGGCGACGAGCGCGGCCAGCGGCTCCATCTTCAGTGCCACGTAGATGAAGAAGATCATCACCAGGACCGGCATGGCGCGGAAGAACTCGACGAACAAGGTCGCGAGCCGGCGCACCGGTTTGTGGTCCGAGAGCCGCCCCACGGCCAGGATCGTGCCGAGCGCGAGCGACAGGACGGCCGCCATGGCGAAGGCCTTGAGCGTGTTGCCGAGCCCGCGCAGGAGCAGCTCCTGGATGCCCGTGTACTGGAAGGGCATCCACTTCGTGTACGTGAACTGGTCGGTGTCGAAGAGGAGGTAGAGGATCCAGGCGACCAGGGCGAGCACGATGAGCGTCGAGAGCAGCCCGTACAGCTTGTGCCGGCGTTCGGTCCTCGGGCCCGGGATGTCGTAGAGGGCGGTGGCGTCGTGCCGCATGGCCTTCATCGGGCGAACCCCCAGCGCTTCTCGAGGAAGTTGAACAGGGCGCTGATGGCGAGCGTGATGATCAGGTATCCGATCGCGATCCAGACGAAGGTCCAGATGATGTTGTAGCCGAGCTCGCTGAGCGTCTTGTACGTGCCGAGCAGCTCGACGACGCTGAAGGCGCCCGCGATCGCGGAGTTCTTGGCGAGCGCGATGAGCGTGGAGCCGATCGGCGGGATCACGGACCGGAAGGCCTGCGGCAGGATGACGTGGGTCAGGGTCTGGCCGAACGTCATGCCGAGGCTGCGGGCCGCCTCGCCCTGTCCCTTGGGCACCGTGTTGATGCCGGAGCGGACCGCCTCGCAGATGAACGCCGAGGTGTAGCAGCCGAGCGCGAGGATCGCGAAGACCGTGAAGGGCAGGACCAGGCCGAAGCGCGGCAGGCCGAGCAGCACCGCGAAGAACAGCAGGGTCAGCGGGGTGTTGCGCAACACGGTGACCCACGCGGTGCCGAAGGCCCGGAAGGAGCCGACGGGCGCGACCCGGAACGAGGCCATGAGGAAGCCGAGCACCAGCGCCAGGATCGAGGCGAACACGGTGAGCTCGACGGTGCCGAGGAAGCCTTTCCAGTACAGCTCGATGTTGTCGGTCAGGACATTCATGGGACGCCTCCTCAGTTCGCCGGGTAGCGGTCGATGGCGGGCGGTTTCGGGGCGGGCACTCCGGACAGGCCGAGCGTCGCGTCGTAGGCCCGCTTCCAGTCGCCGTTCTTCTGGCGCGCCTCCAGGGCGTCGTTGATCGCGAACCGCAGCGCGTTGTCCTTCTTGGGGACGCCGATCCCGTACGGCTCCTCGGAGAACGGCTTGCCGACGAGCTTCATCTCCTCCGGCGCCTTGGCTGCGTAGCCGAGCAGGATCGCGTCGTCGGTGGTGACCGCGTCGACCTGGTAGGTCAGCAGGTTGTCGACGCAGATCGAGTACGTGTCGTACGCGACGAGCTCGGCCTTCGGGTAGTCGGCCTTGATGCGCTGGTAGGGCGTGGAGCCGGCCGCCGAGCAGACCCGTTTGCCCGCGAGGTCGTCCGGGCCCTTGATGTCCTCCTCGTCGGTGCGCACGAGCAGCGACTGTCCCGCCATGTAGTACGGGCCCGCGAAGCCGACGAGCTTCTTGCGCATGTCGTTGATCGTGTACGTGCCGACGTAGTAGTCGATCTGCCCGTTCTGCAGGGCCGTCTCGCGGTTCGCCGACGCGATGGTCTTGAAGCGGATCTTCTTCGGGTCGAGGCCGAGGGAGGCCGAGACCATCTTGGCGATCTCGATGTCGAAGCCCGTGTACGTGCCGTCCGCGGGGTTCTTCTCGCCGAGGTAGGGCTGGTCCTCCTTGGCCCCGACGACGAAGTGGCCGCGCCGCTCCGCCTTCTTCCAGGTCGGGGAATCAGGCAGCGAGAAGCCCTGGGCGATCTTGTACTGGGGCAGCTCGGCGGCGGACGGGCCCTTGACGGGTGGGCTGCCCTCCTTGCCGCAGGCGGTGGCGGCGAGGGCCGTCACCGCCAGCGCGGCGAGCAGCCGTAGCGACTTGGCGATCATGTGCTGGTGCGCTCCCCCGGTCAGTGCTTCAGGATCTTGGAGAGGAAGTCCCGGGCGCGCTCGCTCTCCGGGTGGGTGAAGAACTCCTCGGGGTTGCGGTCCTCCACGATCTTTCCGTCCGCCATGAAGACGACGCGGTCGGCGGCGGTGCGCGCGAAGCCCATCTCGTGGGTGACCACGACCATCGTCATGCCGTCGCGCGCGAGCTGCTGCATGACCTCCAGGACCTCGTTGATCATCTCCGGGTCGAGGGCCGACGTCGGCTCGTCGAAGAGGAGGGCCTTGGGGTCCATGGCGAGGGCGCGGGCGATGGCCACGCGCTGCTGCTGTCCGCCGGACATCTGCGCGGGGAACTTGTCGGCGTGGGCGGCGAGTCCGACCCGTTCGAGCAGCTCCCGGGAGCGCTTGTCGGCCTCGTCCTTCTTGCGCTTCCTGACCTTCAGCTGGGCCAGCGAGACGTTCTGCAGCACCGTCTTGTGCGCGAAGAGGTTGAACGACTGGAAAACCATGCCCACTTCGGCCCGCAGTTGCGCGAGCGCCTTCCCCTCCTCGGGGAGCGGCTGTCCGTCGAGCCGGATCGTGCCGGACTCGATGGTCTCCAGACGGTTGATCGTCCGGCAGAGCGTCGATTTGCCCGACCCCGAAGGGCCGATGACCACCACCACCTCCCCCTTGCCGACGGTGAGGTCGATGTCCTGGAGGACATGCAGCTCCCCGTAGTACTTGTTCACGTCTCGCAGCTCGATCAACGGATCGACGGCCATCGGCAGTCCCTGCCCACTTTCAGCTGTGTCGGTCCGCGCAAACTATCCACGCTTACATGGGACTTAACAGACGACACGCACTTATGGGCATTAACCGTATTTGAGGCTCAGCTACGTGGCGACGCGCACCGGCCTACGACTCGGCTGCCTCCGCGTAGAACTGGGAGAGCTCCGGCGCCCCGCTCGCCGCCCACTCGTGCCCGGCCTCCACGACGTCGATCTCCCGGCCCGATGCGAGGCGCACCACCGGCTGCCCGTTGTCCCAGATCACCCAACCGGCGCCCGACACGTGCCGGACCATGACCGAGCCGAGGTAGAGGCCCGCGTCGTTGCCCAGCCAGTGCAGCGTGTCCTCGTCGCCCCGCCAGTTCGGCACGAGCTGGTCCAGGGCCTCCAAGGACCGCACCGACTCGTCGAGTTCGATCCCCGCGTCGTCGGCCTGGGACCGCAACAGTTCGCACTCGGAGAGCAGCTCGACGAGCCCGTCCTCGCTCTCGTCGCCGTCCTCACCGGTCGGGAACACGGCGACACCGTGGGCCGGACCGTGCTTCTTGCGCCAATGAGCCGCGAAAGGGATCTTCATATCGCCCAGATTGACATCCCCCCACCTGCCCGCACCACAGGCGCGCGGAGGCGGCGGCGCGCCGGGTTCAGGAACCGGACACCGGCCTTTCTCCCCCGGTTGCCTCGCGACACATTGACGGGCCATCACCCCATCCTTAGCTTCATGGCGCAACCACCACGGCGGACACACAAGCGGAGGGAGTCGGTCTTGCGCCGACGCATTTGGGGAGCCGCGTTCATACTGGCCGTCTGCGCGGGGGTCACTCCCGTCGCCGCGGCCCACGCCGCGCCCGCCAGACCCAAGCCGCTCCCCCTGGAGCGGCTCTTCGACAACCGGGCCGTCAGCGATGACGCGCGCCCCGGGGAAGCGGACTTCGACGGGGCGGGCAACTCCCTGTCCGCGCAGGACCTCACCGCGGCCGGCTGGACGCCCGGTCGCGCCATGGAGATCGACCGGGCCCGGCTGACCTGGCCGCGCACGGCGGGCGCCGGACCGGACAACGTACGGGCGAACGGGCAGTCCGTGCGGGTGAGCGGGCGCGGGGAAGCGCTGGCGTTCCTGGTCGCCGGCACCGGCGGAGACGCGGCCGGCAGCGGCGTCGTCCGGTACGCGGACGGCTCCCGCTCCACGTACTCGCTCACCGCGCCGGACTGGCGCACCGGGCCGCTGGCCACCAAGTCGGTCGCGCTGCCGCACCGGAACACGACGGCAGGGCAGGTCGCCGAGAAGACCCGGCTGTACGCGGTGACCGTGCCGGTGCGCAAGGGCCGGCAGATCTCCTCCGTGGACCTGCCGAAGGCGAGCGGCGGGACCCTGCACGTCTTCGGGATGTCCGTGCGCGCGGCGACATCCGGATGGACGGGCAGCTGGTCGGTCTCGCCCGCCGGGTACACCGCGGTGGGCCCGTGGGCGGACCGCACCATCCGGCTCGTCGTGCACACGAGCACGGGCGGGCCGAAGGTCCGCATCCGCCTGGAGAACACCTTCGCCGCGACCCCGGTGCGGATCGGGAGCGCCTCGGTGGCGGTGCAGGGGACGGGGGCTGCGGCGAAGGGCAAACCGGTGCCGCTGACGTTCCGCGGCAGGACCGGAACCCAACTCCCGGCCGGCGGGCAGGCGTTCAGTGACCCCGTGGACTTCGACGTGCCGGAGAGCTCCAACCTTCTCGTGAGCTTCCATCTGCCGGAGCCCGTCACCGCGGCGCCCGTGCACAGCCAGGCCATCCAGCGCAGCTACGTGAGCACGACGGGCGATCACGCGACGGAGCCGGACGGCTCCGCGTACAGCTCGACGATCTCCTACTGGCCGCTGCTCACCGGCGTCGACGTGGGTGGCGGCCCCGGCTCCGTCGTGCTGCTCGGCGACTCCATCACGGATGGCGTGAAGTCGACGCTGGACGCGAACCACCGCTGGCCCAATGTGCTCGCCACGCGACTCCTCGCACAGTCGAAGGTGCCGCACTACGGGGTGCTGAACGAGGGCATCTCCGCGAACCGGGTCGTCGCCGACCGCTACCCCGGCGACGGCCTCTCCACCGATACGGGCGGTGTGAGCGCGCTGCACCGCCTGGACCGCGATGTGTTCGCGCAGACCTCGGCGAGGACGGTCGTCGTCTTCCAGGGTGTGAACGACGTGCGCTGGGGCGCGAGCGCCGCGCAGGTCGAGGCGGGCCTGCGGGAGATCGTGGCGCGGGCGCACGCGCGGGGTCTGAAGGTGATCGGGGCGACGATCACGCCGTGCGAGGGCGAGGCCCTGTGCACGGCGGCCGCCAACGAGCAGCGGGAGACCATCAACTCCTTTGTCCGCGGCCCTGGTTCGGGCTTCGACGGCTGCCTCGACTTCGACGCCGTCGTGCGCGACCCGGCCCACCCGGCGCGGATGCTCCCCGCGTACGACAGCGGGGACCATCTGCATCCCGGCGATCCGGGGTTGAAGGCGCTGGCCGACTCGATCGACCTGGACGTGCTCAGGCCGTAGCGTCGTCCGGCTTGCGGGCGATCAGGACGGCCTGCCGTCCCTGGGTCGCCCGCTCGTAGTCCTCGGGCTCGCGGACCAGTTGCGCCTCCACCGGGAGACCGGACCGCTCCACGAGCCCGGAGACGTGCTCCGGGTCCAGCCAGTAGACGTCCAGCGAGAGGTCGTGGCCGTAGGCGTGGTCGAGGTGGCGCAACAGGTCGCCCACCTTGAAGCCGAGCAGCAGATGGCCACCGGGGGCGAGGACGCGGTGGAACTCGGCGAACACGGTCGGCAGCAGCTCGGGCGGCGTGTGCACCGTCGAGTACCAGGCGACGACGCCGCCGAGCGAGCCGTCGGCCAGGTCGAGGCCGGTCATCGTGCCCTCCTCGAACCGGAGTCCGGGGTGGGCGCGACGGGCCTCGGCGACCGTCTTCGGCGAGAGGTCGACGCCGAAGGCGGACAGGCCGAGCGAGTTCAGATGCGCCGTCACATGCCCGGGCCCGCAGCCGAGGTCGGCCACGGGCCCGCCGCCCGCCCGCCGGACGCGCTCGGCGAAGACGCCGAACATCGCGTGCGCGTACAGGTCCTACGGGAAGAGCGGGGGCACGATCTCGGCGTAGGCGCCGGCCGCGGTGTCGTAGGCCAGTTGGGTCGAGTTCAGGTACGTCGTCAGATCCGTCACGGGCGCAGACGCTAGCGCCCGCCACTGACAATCGACCCGGGCCGCCCTCAGACGTCGAGGTCCACCACGACGGGCGCGTGGTCCGAGGCCCCCTTGCCCTTGCGCTCCTCGCGGTCCACGTACGCGTCGGAGACCGCCTTGGCGAACGGCTCGTTCCCGTAGACCAGGTCGATGCGCATGCCCTTGTTCTTCGGGAAGCCGAGGGCGCGGTAGTCCCAGTACGTGAAGGGGTGGTCGTACTTGAGGGGGCGGGGCATGACGTCGGTCAGGCCCGTCTCGCGCAGCGCCGTGAGCGCCGCCCGCTCGGCCGGGGTGACGTGCGTCGCGCCGTCGAAGAGGGAGATGTCCCAGACGTCGTCGTCCGTCGGCGCCACGTTGTAGTCGCCCATCACCGCGAAGGGGCGCGAGCCCGCCGCGTCGCCCGCGACCGCCGCCTTCAGGGCTTCGAACCACTGGAGCTTGTACGCGTAGTGCGCGTGGTCGACCTCCCGGCCGTTCGGCACGTAGACCGACCAGACGCGGACCGGGCCGCAGGTCGCGGAGACGGCGCGGGGCTCCTGCGCCCCGTCGTAGCCGGGGTCGCCGGGCAGCCCCTGGACCACGTCCTCCAGGCCCACGCGGGAGAGCAGCGCCACCCCGTTCCACCTGCCGTTCGCGTTCACCGCCGACTCGTAGCCCAGCTCCCGCAGCTCGGCCGCGGGGAACTGCTCCGCCGAGCACTTGGTCTCCTGGATGCACAGCACGTCCGTGCCACTGCTCTCCAGCCAGGCAAGGAGGCGCGGCAGCCGCGCGGTGATCGAGTTCACGTTCCAGGTAGCAATGCGCATGTCCCACAACCTACCGGTCGGCACTGACAGCGAGCCCGCCACCACATAGACAGGTTGCCTTGCAAGTTTTCCTGCTAGACAGTTAGCCTGCCGAACATGACGATCAACTCCCCCCTCGACGAGCGCCCGGCCCTCGTCCTCATCGACCTGCAGAACGGCATCCTCGGCCTGCCGACCGTGCACCCCTCCGCCGACGTCCTCAAGAACGGCGCCAAGCTCGCCGAGGCCTTCCGCGCCAAGGGCCTGCCGGTCGTGCGCGTGAAGGTCGCCTGGTCGCAGGACGGCGGCGACCTGCCGACCGGCCGGGCCGCCGAGGGCGGCATGACGCAGGCGCCGCCGCCCGCGTTCTCCGAGTTCCCCGACGAGCTCGGCCCGCTGGGCGACGACATCGTGATCACCAAGCGGCACTGGGGCGCCTTCACCGGCACCGAGCTGGACCTCCAGCTGCGCCGCCGCGGCGTCACGCAGATCGTGCTGTGCGGCATCTCGACGTCCATCGGCGTCGAGTCCTCCGCCCGCTCCGCGTGGGAGCTCAGCTACCACCTGGTGCTCGTCGACGACGCGACGACCGACACGGACGCCGCGTCCCACGAGCACAGCTTCGGCAAGATCTTCCCGCGCATCGCGGAGATCGGCTCCACGGACGAGGTCGTCGGACTGCTCGGCAAGTAGCGGGCGGCGGGCTCAGACCTGCGCCGATCCGCCCGGGGCCAGGCGCAGGTGCTCCGTCCCGCCCAGCGCACCGATCTGGCCGTCGTAGATCGGCCGGGCCAGGTCCGTGAGCAGCGCGTCGTGGATGTCGTACGCGCGGCGCGGCTTGACCTCGCGTACGTAGTCGATCACTTCGGCGATCTTGTTCCAGGGCGCCATGACGGGCAGCATCAGCGTCTCGACCGGGTGATCGGGGACGGTGAGGGCGTCGCCGGGGTGGAAGACCGTGCCGCCGTCGACGAGGTAGCCGACGTTCGTGATGCGCGGGATGTCCGGGTGGATCACCGCGTGCAGCTCGCCGTGCGCCTGGACGTCGAACCCCGCGGCCGTGAACGTGTCGCCGTGGCCCACCGTGTGGACGCGGCCGGGAAACGCCGCCGAGAGCTGGTCCGCGACCGACTTCAGGGTCCAGATCCGCGCGCCGGGGTTGGCCTCCATCCCGGCGCGCAGCCGGTCCTCGTTGAAGTGGTCGGGGTGCTCGTGCGTCACGAGGATCGCGTCGGCGCCGACCGCCGCGTCCTCCTCGGAGAATCCGCCCGGGTCGATGACGAGCGTCTGCCCGTCCTTCTGGAGCCGGACGCAGGCGTGGGTCTTCTTCGTCAGCTTCATACGTCCCATCCTGCGCCCGCCCGCCCGCCGTTTCAGCCCCGGCTCACTCCTGGGGCGTGGTCTCCTCGCGGATCACCTGCTGGGCCACCTTGAACGCCGCGTTCGCGGCCGGTACGCCGCAGTAGACGGCGGTCTGGAGCAGGATCTCCTTGATCTCCGCGGCCGTGAGGCCGTTGCGCAGCGCCGCCCGCGTATGGAACACCAGCTCGTCGAGGTGGCCGCCCGCGACCAGGGTCGCGAGCGTCACCGAGGAGCGGGTGCGGCGGTCGAGCCCCGGACGCGACCAGATCTCGCCCCACGCGTAGCGGGTGAGGAACTCCTGGAAGTCGCCGGAGAAGTCGTCGGCCGTGGCCAGCGCCCGGTCCACGTGCGCGTCGCCGAGCACCTCGCGGCGCGTCTTGAGGCCCGCGTCGTGCGGGTCGGGCCGGGTCGCGGCCTCCGGCTGCTGCGCGGCCGCTATCTCCGCGCGCGGCGGGGCCGACGGGGGCGGCGGCGCGATGACCGGCTTGACCGGGGCGGCCTGGATGGCGGTCTGCCCCGTCTTCTCGTGCGCGGCGGGCCAGGCCGAGGTGAAGTGCCGTACGAGGAGGTCGGTGACGGCGGTCGGCTGCTCGACCGGGGCCAGGTGGGAGGCGCCGGGCACCACCGCGAGCCGGGCGTCCGGTATGCCGGCGACCAGCGTGCGGGCCTCGGCGGGGCCGGTGACCTGGTCCTCCGAGCCGACGAGGACGAGCGTCGGCACACCGATGTCGCTCAGCTCCTCGCGGACGTCGAAGCCCGCGAGCGCCTCGCACGAGGCGATGTAGCAGCCCGGGTCCGTCGTGCGGACCATCTGCACGGCCCAGTCCGTGATCGCGGGCTGCGCGGTGGCGAAGCCGTGCGTGAACCAGCGCTCGGGGGCCGTACGGGCGATGGGGTCGAGGCCGTTGCTGCGCACGATGACGCCGCGCTGGCGGAACTCGTCGGCGGTGCCGAACCGCGGCGAGGCCGCGATCAGGGCGAGCGACGCGACGCGCTCGGGGTGGCGCAGCGCGAGCTCCGCGCCGATCGCGCCGCCCAGCGAGCAGCCCGCATAGCCGAAGCGCTGGATGCCCAGCTCGTCGAGCGTGGCGAGCAGCCGGTCGGCGAGCGCCTCGACGGAGCCCGCCGGGTGGGCGGGGGAACCGCCGTGGCCGGGCAGGTCGAAGCGGAACACCCGCCAGTGCTGGGCCAGCTCGGGCACCTGGCGGTCCCACATGTGCCACGTCGTGCCGAGCGACGGGCCGAGGATGAGCACCGGGGCGGAGTCGTCGTCACGGCCGTCGAATCGGTACTGCAGGCGCGGGGTCTTCGTGTCACTCACACCCGCCACGCTAGCCACTGTGTCCGAGCGATCTGTTGGCGGGTCCCCACAATGGACGTGACGTGTTCACTCCGGGTTCCTGCTGTGGACCAGGCGTGGGGGGCGCGTGAAGAGCGGGAGCCCGAAGTGCCGGTCAGGAGCCGGGGACGGCGATCACGGGTGCGTCATCGACACGACGTACACCATGGGGTGGTCCGGATTGGAGCGGTTCACGACGATGGTCTGGGTCGGCGACGGGTCCTCCTGCGTGTGCGTGAGGCCGTACCAGGGGCCCGGACCGGTGAAGTCCCAGCCCGCGATCCTCCGGTCGCGCTCGCTGATCGCGATGTCGTCGGTCGCCAGGTCGCCGACCGTGTAGCCGGCGTCGACGTCCTCCAGGAACTGGTCGAGCCCCTTGTTGCTGGTGAGGAACTGCGCGTACAGGCGGCTCACCTTGTAGTTGTTCGTCTCGTAGTAGGCGACGTTGCGCGAGTGCCGTGGGACGGGGATCTGGTAGAGGCGGCGCTGCACCTTGGACGGCCAGCCGACGGTGAGGCCGGTCGCCGAGTACTTCGCCTCCTTGTCCCGGCCGCTGTCCCTGCTCTGGCCCGCGGAGATCACCAGATAGCCGGCGGGGATGCCGATGAGCAGCACGATGGTCAGGAGCGTGAGGACGCGGCGTCGGATCACATGGCCGCGGTCCTCGGCCGGACGCGGCTCCTGGTCCGCGGGCGGGGGCTGGTGGGGCACGGTCATGGCTGGCTTTCCTGTCACTGTCTCGGGCGTCGTCTGCGGCGCTGGCACGGGCTACGCCTGGTCCGCGCCGTCCAGCGACGAGCCCGTCGTGCCGCGCGTGCGGGCGTAGCGCTCGTACCGCTCGTGGCGCTCCACGCGGCGGCGCTTGGCGCGGCGGAAGCGGCGGGCGACGAGGCGCGCCAGGTCCGCGGCGCCGACCATGCCGGCCTCGGGGCCGAGCTGGGCGCGCGCGATACGGGCCTCGGGACGGTAGCCGCGGCCGGTGAGCTGGCGCTTGAACGCGTCGCGGGCGGGCGCGATCAGCAGGTCGTCGGCGGCCGACACCCCGCCGCCGATGACGAAGCACGACGGGTCGAGGGCCGCCGCGAGGTTCGCTATGCCGACGCCCAGCCACTGGCCGATGTCCTGGAGCAGCTCGACGCACATGGCGTCGCCCTCGCGGGCCAGCTCCGTGATGAGCGGTCCGGTGATGTCGGGGATGTGCCCCTGGACCCGCTCGATGATGTTGTACGCGACCGGGGAGTCGGCCGCCGCGAGTTCGCGGGCCTCGCGGACCAGGGCGTTGCCGGAGCTGTACTGCTCCCAGCAGCCGCGGTTGCCGCACGGGCAGCGGTGCCCGCCGGGGACGACCTGCATATGGCCGAACTCGCCCGCGACGCCGAACTTGCCGCGCTTGACCTGGCCGTCCTCCAGGATCGCGCCGCCGATGCCGGTGCCGAGCGTGATCATGACGAGGTGGTCCTCGCCGCGTCCGGCGCCGAAGCGCCACTCCGCCCAGGCGGCGGTGTTGGCGTCGTTGTCGACGAGCACGGGGACCGCGAGGCGGCCGGCGAGGCGGTCGCGCAGCGGTTCGTTGCGCCACGACAGGTGGGGCGCGAACAGGACGCGGTTGCGGTCCGCGTCGACCCAGCCGGCCGCGCCGATGCCGACGGCGTGCACGTCGTGGCGGTCGGAGAGGTCGAGCACCAGCTCCGTGATCGTGTCCTCGACGACCTTGGGGCTCTTGGACTTGTCCGGGGTCTCCGTGCGGAGCGTCTCCAGGATGGTGCCGTCGGCGTCGACGACGCCGGCCATCACCTTCGTGCCACCGATGTCGATGCCGACGGTGGGTACGCGCGGTGCCGTCGTGTGCGAGCGGCGCTCGCGGGTGCCGACCGTCCGCAGGACGGTGGCCCGTGCGCTGCCACGGTGTGCGAGGTCGCGGTAGGTGCTCATTGCGGCGATTCTGCCTCACGCATCGGCTCCGCCGCATACCGGGTTTTCCGCCACGCCGGGGTGGGGGCCACCCCGGTGCGGCCCGGCCGCCGGGCCACGCAAGGGCTGCGACCTGCCGTCGCTGCAAGGACCCTTCGCGGCCACCCGACCCCCGGTCGCGCAGTTCCCCGCGCCCCTTTCAGGGGCCCGGGGAACTGCGCGAAGGCGACCAACAGCGCGACGTGCAGCCGCCCGCAAAGGCCGGAAAACGCACATGCACGCGCGGAACGGAGGTCGCTACTTCTCGGCGCCGTCGGCCGTGTGCCCGCCCAAATGCGTAGGCACCGGCGCCCGCTCCAGCTCGTGGCGGAGGTCGTCCAGTTCGGAACCGCCCGCCATCTGCCGGGTCAGCTCGTCCAGCGTGATGTCGTCGCGCGAGTGGCTGCCGAACATCCCGCCCCGCTTGAGCAGCACGAACCGGTCGCCCACGAGGTACGCGTGGTGCGGGTTGTGCGTGATCAGGACCACGCCGAGGCCCGCGTCACGCGCCGCCGCGACGTACTTGAGGACGACGCCGGACTGCTTGACGCCGAGCGCCGCCGTCGGCTCGTCCAGGACGAGGACCTTCGCGCCGAAGTAGACGGCGCGGGCGATGGCGACGCACTGGCGCTCACCGCCGGACAGCGTGCCGATCGGCTGGTCGACGTCGCGCAGGTCGATGCCCATGCGGGCCAGTTCCTCCTGCGTCGTGCGCCGCATGAGCTCGACGTCCAGGCGCTTGAAGGGGCCCGTCCCCTTCGTGGGCTCGGAGCCGAGGAAGAAATTGCGCCACACCGGCATCAGCGGGACCACGGCGAGATCCTGGTAGACCGTGGCGATACCCCGGTTCAGGGCGTCGCGCGGATTGCTCAGGCGGGTCTCCTCGCCCTCGATCGCGAACCGGCCGCCGTCGTGCTGGTGAAGGCCCGCGATGATCTTGATCAACGTGGACTTGCCCGCGCCGTTGTCGCCGAGGACGCAGGAGATCTCGCCCGCGTTGACGACGAGCGAGACGTCGTCGAGGGCGCGGATGTTCCCGTAGAACTTGCTGACGCCGTCGAGCTCCACCATCGGCGTACGCGTATCCGTCGTCATTTGCTCGCCTCCGCGCGCTTGCGGACCCACGCGTTGAGCAGGGTCGCGAGGAGCAGCATCGCCCCGAGGAAGAACTTGAACCAGTCCGAGTTCCACTCGGCGAACACGATGCCCTTGCTGGTCATGCCGAAGATCAGCGCACCGATCGCCGCGCCGACCGCGGAGCCGTAGCCGCCGGTGATCAGGCAGCCGCCGATGACGGCCGCGACGATGTAGATCAGCTCGTTGCCGACGCCCTCGCCGGACTGCACGACGTCGTACGAGAAGAGCAGGTGCTGGCCGGAGATCCAGGCGCCGAACGCGACGCCCATGTAGAGGCCGATCTTCGTCTTGTTGACCGGGACACCCACCGCGCGGGCCGCGTTCAGGTCGCCGCCGACCGCGAAGATCCAGTTGCCGACGCGGGTGCGGAGCAGGATCCAGGTGGCCACGAGGACGAGGGCGAGCCACCAGATGATCGTGATCTTGAAGTCGACGCCGCCGATGCTGAACGTGGAGGCGAAGACGGACTTGGCCGATTCGAAGCCCTCCATGTCGGCGATCGACTTCGTGGAGACGGTGCCGCTGATCAGCTTGGTGAAGCCCAGGTTCATGCCCGTCAGCATCAGGAACGTGCCGAGCGTGATGATGAAGCTGGGGAGTTTCGTGCGGGTCAGCATGACGCCGTTGAAGACGCCGATGGCGAGCGTCACCAGGAGCGAGACGCCGACACCCACCCAGGTGTTCGCCGTCATCTGGTAGCTGAACATCGACGAGATCAGCGCCGAGGACGTGACCATGACGCCAGCCGACAGGTCGAACTCGCCGCCGATCATCAGCAGCGCCACCGGCACGGCCATGATGCCGAGGGTCGAGGACGCGTACAGGACCGTCGCGAGGCTGGTCGCGCGCAGGAAGCTGTCCGCGAAGATCACGAAGAAGATGAAGACGGCGACGGCGCCGATGACCGAGCCCAGCTCGGGGCGGCCGAGGAGCTTCTTCCAAGGCGAGGTCCGAACGAGCCGTTCGTCGATCTTCTCCGCGCTTTCCGGAGCGGTCGTACTCATCGGGTCCCCCGCTTCGCGTACTCCTGAAGCTTGGCGGCCTGGTCCTTGGTGACGACCTCGGGGCCGGTCAGGACCGGCTGTCCGCCGCCGAGCACATTGGCGTTGTACCGGTAGAGCCAGAGCAGGTCCACGGCCTCGTATCCCTGGAGGTAGGGCTGCTGGTCGACGGCGAAGCCGAGGTCGCCGTCCTTGAGCTCCTGCGCGACCTTGTCGTTGAGGTCGAACGTGTCGATCTCGGCCTTGCTGCCCGCGTCCTCCTTCGCCTTCACGGCGGTGGCGGCGAACGGGGCGCCCAGCGTGACGACCGAGTCGATCGACTTGTCGGACTGCAGCTTGGCCTCGATGGAGGACTGCACGTCGGGCATGTTGGTGCCCTCGACGTACAGGTTCGTCATCTTGCCGTCGAAGGTCTTCTTGGCGCCCTCGCAGCGCTGCTCGTGGCCGACGTTGCCCTGCTCGTGCAGGATGCACAGGGCCTTCTTCTTGCCCCGCTTGTTGAGCTCCTTGCCGACGGCCTCGCCGGCGATGGTCTCGTCCTGGCCGATGTGGCTGATCGCGCCGTACTTCTTGTAGATCTCGGAGCCCGAGTTGACCGTGATCACGGGGATGCCGGCCTTCTCGGCGCGGGCCAGGGCGGACTTCATCGCGTCCGGCTTGGCGAGCGTGACGATGATCCCGTCGACCTTCTTGTCGATCGCGGCGTCGACGAGCTGCGCCTGCTGGTTCGCCTCCTCGTTGTGCGAGTAGAGGAAGTTGATGTTGTCTTTGGTGGCCGCCTGCCTGGCGCCGTTCTGGACGATGTCCCAGAAGGTGTCGCCATCGCCCGAATGGGTGATCATGGCGAAGGTCCAGCGGGGCGTGTCCACCGCCGCCCTGCCCTGCGCGGCCTGGGACTTCCTGGCGTCCTCCGCCCGCTTGCCGCCGGTGCTGCTGCACCCTGCGAGCGAGAGGCCGAGAGCCCCCGCAACCGCGATGCTCACCCAGGTCCGAAACCGTGCCACGAGGCCGTGCCCTTCTTGGTCTGCTGCGTCGTCGACCGGGAACGGCGGACCGGTCCCGGCGGACCGGATGCCGGTCCTGAAGGACCCCATTCCGGTCCCAAACGCACAAGTATGGGTCACGGGGATCATGCATCCATTCACCGGGTACCGCGCGCGGTGTACTTCTCCAGGCGCGGCACGTCCTTCTCGGTGACGATCGCCGGGCCGGTGAAGACCGGCTTGCCGCCGCCGAGCACGTTCGCGTTGGTCTTGTAGAGCCACAGTTCGTCCACCGCCAGATAGCCCTGCAGATACGGCTGCTGGTCGACGGCGAAGGTGACCTCCTTCGCCTTCAGCCGGCGCACGACCTCGGCGTTCAGGTCGAACGTGGAGATCTCCGCCTTGCTGCCCGCGTCGTCCTTGGCCTTCACGGCGAGCGCCGCGATGGGGGCGCCGAGCGCGACGACCGCGTCGATGTCCTTGTCCGCCTGGAGCTTCGCCTCGATGGACGACTGGGCGGACGGCGCGTTGGTGCCCTCGACGTTGAGGTTCTCGACGCTGCCCTTGAACGTCTTGCGGACGCCGTCGCAGCGCTGCTCCAGGGAGACGTTGCCCTGCTCGTGGATGACGCACAGGGTCTTCTTCTTGCCCTGCTTCGTCAGCTCGCTGCCGACCGCCTCGCCGGCCACGCCCTCCTCCTGGCCGATGTGGCTGAGCGCGCCGAACTTCGCCGAGAACTCCGAGCCGGAGTTGATCGAGACGACCGGGATGCCCGCGGTCCTCGCCTTCGCGAGCACGCGCTCCATGGCCTGCGGTTTGGCGAGCGTGACGACGATCCCGTCGACCTTCTTGTCGATCGCGGCCTGCACCAGCTCGGCCTGCCCCTTGGCCTCCTTGTCGTTGGAGTACAGGAACTGGACGTTGTCCTTGTCCGCGGCCTGCTGGGCACCCTTGCGCACGATGTCCCAGAAGGTGTCGCCCTCGCCCGAGTGCGAGACCATCGCAATCTTCATGCGGGGCGTGTTGACGGCCTTGCCGCCGCCCTTGCCGCCGTCGGCCTCGTCCTCCGAGTCCTTGCCGCCCGAGCCACTGCAACCGGCGGCGAGCGCGATCACGGCAATGAGAGCTACAGAGCCTGCGGCCGTACGGCCTGTGCGGATCGTGGGCATGGTGGAGCCACCTCTCCTCCGGCCGCCCGGTGCGGCTGGAGGTGTTTGTAGCGGGGTCCCATCGCAGCGTCAATGCATTTGTCAGAACATTCGGACGCCCAAGTCTCAGGAGCGTACGAGGAGTTGGAACTCGAAGGAGTAGCGCGAGGCGCGGTACGTGTGCGAGCCGAACTCGACCGGGCGGCCCGTGTCGTCGTACGTGGTGCGCTCCATGGTGAGCAGCGGAGCGCCTTCCCGCTCGCCGAGCCGCTCGGCCTCCACGGCGGTGGCGGCGCGGGCGCCGACGGACTGGCGGGCGCTGTGCAGGGTGATGCCCGCGGCCCGCATCAGGCGGTACAGGCCGGTCGCCACGAGCCGCTCGTCGTCGAGGGCGAGCAGTCCGGTGGGCAGGTGGTTGCAGAGGTAAGCGACCGGTTCGCCGTGGGCGAGGCGCAGCCGCTCGACGCGCTGCACCTCCGCGCCCTCCGCGACGCCGAGCGCGGCGGCGATCTCGGCGGGGGCGGGCACGAGCGTGTTGGCGAGGACCCGGGTCTCGGGGCGCTGACCGGCCGCTTCCAGGTCGTCGTACAGGCTGGACAGTTCGAGGGGGCGCTTGACCTGGCTGTGCACGACCTGGGTGCCGACGCCGCGGCGGCGCACGAGCAGCCCCTTGTCGACGAGGGACTGGATGGCCTGGCGGACCGTGGGCCGGGACAGGCCGAGGCGGCCCGCCAGCTCGATCTCGTTGCCGAGCAGGCTGCCGGGGGTCAGGGCGCCACGCTCGATCGCCGCCTCCAGCTGCTGGGACAACTGGAAGTACAGCGGTACGGGGCTGCTGCGATCGACGCTGAGGCCGAGGTCGACGGTCGGGTCAGCTAGGGGTTTGGCCACGGGGCGAGGGTAGCGGGGGTGCGATGTTGACGGGAAGTCCGGAGGTCAGGTTGTCCGGACATGAAGAAGCCCCTGCGGCGCTTGAGCAGGGGGCCGGGACGGAGCCCCGCAACGTGACACGCACGGGCTTTGTCAGGACAAACGATTGACACCCACCCCGTGCCCCGGCACCGTGGGACACCATGCGCATCGGACTCATCGGAACGGGCCGCATCGGCACCTTCCACGCGGGCGTACTGGAGCGGTACCGGGAGGTCGGCTCGCTGGTCGTCACCGACGCGGAGCCCGCGCGGGCGACCGCGCTCGCGGACCGGATCGGGGCGACGGCGGCGCCCGGCGTCGACGAGATCTTCGCGTGGGGCGTGGACGCGCTCGTGATCACCGCGGCGACCTCGGCGCACGCCGAGCTGATCGGGCGGGCGGCGCGGGCCGGGCTCCCGGTCTTCTGCGAGAAGCCGATCGCGCTCGACCTGCCGGGCACGCTGGCCGCGCTCGCCGAGGTCGAGGCGGCGGGCACGGTGCTCCAGCTCGGCTTCCAGCGGCGCTTCGACGCCGGGTACACCGCCGCGCGGGCCGCCGTGCGCGAAGGGAAGCTCGGCCGGGTGCACACCGTGCGGGCCATGACCTCCGACCCGGCGCCGCCCCCGGCCGCGTACCTCCCGCTCTCGGGCGGGCTCTACCGGGACTGCCTGATCCACGACTTCGACATGCTGCGG
Source organism: Streptomyces sp. NPDC051684 (assembly GCF_044453445.1). Taxonomy (NCBI): domain Bacteria; kingdom Bacillati; phylum Actinomycetota; class Actinomycetes; order Kitasatosporales; family Streptomycetaceae; genus Streptomyces; species Streptomyces sp. NPDC051684. The sequence goes on from NZ_JBITCS010000037.1 coordinate 63,471, forward strand.
TGGGTGACAGGACGCGAGGTCGTCGAGGTGTACGCGACCGGGTCCGACGCCGGGCCCGCGATGTTCCGGGAGGCGGGCGACGTGGACACGGCGGCGGCGCTTCTCACCCTCGACGACGGCACCCTGGCCACCGCGACGTCCACGCGCTGCAACGGCGCCGGCTACGACGTGCGCATGGAGCTCTCCGGCGAGCGGGACACGGTCGTCGTGGGCCTCGACGACCGGACGCCCATCGCCTCCACGGAACCCGAGGGCCCGCCCGCCGCCACGAAGCCCTGGCCCGGCTTCCTGGAGCGCTTCGCCCCCGCGTACGAGGCCGAGCTGAAGGCCTTCGTCGACGTCGTCCGGGGCGAGCGCGCCAACCCGTGCGACGGCCGGGAAGCCCTGCGGGCGCTGCGGATCGCGGAGGCGTGCGAGGTGTCGCGGGCGGAGCGGCGGATGGTGCGCCTTGAGGAGATCGCCGGGGGCTGACCCAAAAAAACCGGGCCCGACGGCAGGCCCTAGGACGTCATCGCGAGGAGCCGGTCCAGGACCGCCGGGTCCGCCTTGACGCCGTCGTGCAGGTGCTGGTCGGAGACCCAGGGGCGCAGGCCCCGCACCAGGGACGCCGTCGCGAGCGACTGCTCACGGTCGACGAACATGTCGTCGTGGTAGACGGCCGCGGCCACCGGGACCTCGTTCGCGGCGAGCCGGTCGAGGTCGTAGAGCGGCGGCCAGTCCGTGCGGCGGGCGAGCGCGTCGGCGGTGGCCTTGAGCGGGACGAGCGCCGGGTCCTCGTCGAACATCCACGGGTACATCATCTCGCCGGTGAAGCGCAGTGGCCCCGGGCCCTGTGCGTCGAACTCCGGGAACTCGGCCCGGATCCGGTGGGCCGACCAGTCGGTGGCGCGGCCGCCCTGGGCGTAGATCGGTTCGTGCAGGACCCCGTAGAGCGGCCGGGGCGCGAGGGAGACGACCGCGTCGACGCCGCGCAGGAACGGGTCCGACAGGGCGGGGCCGTTGGCGCCCGCCACGAACGCGCACTCCAGGAGGTAGTGCAGCGAGTCGAAGGCGGAGGACGTGCCGAAGGTGATGCCCAGGGTCTGGAAGCGGCGCACCGAGAGCCGCTCCCCCGACGGCATCCGCACGTCGTGCTTCGTCAGGTGGTCCGCCACCCGTTCGGCCAGCGCCTGGTCCTGCGGATAGCGCGCGAAATAGTGGGAGTTGCCTTCGAGCGTCCTGCGGTAGGCGGCCCGGTAGACGTCGTCCGCGTGGCCGGTGAGCGTGGGGAGGCCGCCGGTGATCAGGGCCCGGTCGATGCCTTCGGGGGCGAGGCTCAGATACGTCAGCGTGCTGAAGCCGCCGAAACTCTGCCCGAGGACCGTCCAGGGGCGGTCGCCCTGGAGATGGCGCCGCAGGAGTTCCGCGTCGCGCACGATGGCGTCCGCGCGGAAGCGCGTGAGGTACGTCGCCGGGTCCGGGTGGGCGGCGAGCGTCGTGCGGTCGACGGGAGTGGAGCGGCCGGTGCCGCGCTGGTCGAGGAGGACCACGCGGTACTCCTTGAGCGCGCGGCGCAGCCAGGCGCCGGACGCGTTGGGGCGTTCGGCGCGGCCGCCGGGCCCGCCCTGGAGCCAGAGCAGCCGGGGCAGTTCACGCCACTCCATGCCCTCGGCGACGACCTCGCGGGCGAAGACGCTGATCCGCGGGCCGTCCGGGTGGGCGTGGTCGAGGGGTACGTCGAGGGTGTGGTCGGTGCAGACGAGGCCGTTGTGGCGGTAGGTGGTCATGGTGGTGCGACTCCTGAGGGTGGGTCGGGGGTGAGGCGGGCGCAGTTCCCCGCGCCCCTGTTTTTCAGGGGCGCGGGGAACTGCGCAAACCGCCACCACGGTGCGGCGCGTCAGTAACCCGCCACGCCCAACTCGCGGCAGATCTCCACCAGTTCAGGGTGCACATAGACCCCGTCGCGCTCAACACACTCGCCGTCCAGGTATATCGACGGGCCGAGAATCGAACCGTCGGTGTGGGCGGCCGACACCCACGGCTCGCCCCCGATCCACGCGCCCTTCGTGCCGATGCCGAGCTCGACGCAACCGAAGACGCGCTCGTCCTCGACGATGCGGCCGGTCGGCGCGGGCACGCCCGGGTTGAAGCCGAGCGACCAGTGGGCGACGCGGAACATGTTCGGGTCGTCCCAGGACTCCATCCAGCGGCGGAAGATCTCCGCGTCCTGGCCCTCGCCGTCGATCTTCGTGACGACGCCCTTCTCGACGGTGCAGCGCACCGGGTTGCGCAGCAGGCCCAACTGGTCCGGCGGCCACAGGGCGCCGTCGAAGACGAGGACGCCGTCCTGGGTCTCCTCCAGGGGGTTCCAGGAGATCTGGCCGGAGAGCATGACGGTCTCGCCGGGGTTCTCGGCGGGCTTGCCGCGCAGGTTGATCGGGCGGTCGCCGTTGCGGCCCGTGATGTCGGTGCCGTTGGCGGAGGTGATGCGCACCTCGTCGGCCTGCTCCAGGAGGCGGACGAGCGCCTTGCCGAGCTTGATGACGCCCTGGAAGTCGGGGCGACCGACCGTCGCGACGAGCATGTGCACGTCCATGGCGGTGAGGTTGGTGTACCGGCAGCCGTTGGCCATGGCGCGGCGGAAGGCGTCGGAGTGCATCACGTACGAGACGGCGAACTCGATCCACACGTCGGCGTCCGCGATGGCGCCGGCGACGGGGCGCGGCGGCTCCATCGAGGAGCTGGGCATCGTCTCGGACCAGACGACGACGGGGTGCGCGCCCGCGGCGGCGACGGCCTGCGCGGTGGCGTCGACGACGCGGCGGTCGCTGCTGGTGTCGCCGGTGAGGACGACGTGCTCGCCGGGCTTGACGAGCATGACCTGCTCGACCAGCTTGCGGGCGGCGAGGGCGAGTTCGTAGCTCAGGTACTCGGCGCGCGGTTCGAGGCGGCTGAACATCTCCATGGTGAATCCTTCTCCTTGCGGTGGTGCGTGTGAGACAGGTGGCTTGGGGGGCGCGGGTGGTCAGCCGGCCTTGATGATCTGGGCGGAGTCGCCCAGGGAGCTGCCCGCGATGAGTCCGGCGCCGACCAGGTTCAGCTCCTCGTCGGCGCGCGGTCCGCGCCACTTGCGGTAGCCGACGCGGACCGCGAGGGCGGCGAGGACCATCCAGCAGGCGTGCGGGGTGAGGATCAGCAGGCCGGTCGCGAGCATCACGCCCATCTGCCGCTTGGTGCCGCCGATCAGCTGGATGAGGGCGCCCGGGATCGCCCAGATCAGCAGCGTGCGCAGCACACCGGGCTCACCCAGGCCGTTCTTGACGGTGTCGGCGTAGACCTTGGCGACGGGCGGAATCAGGCCCTGCTTGAAGTACGACTGCCAGAGCACGGCCACGACGACGAGGGCGGCGGCGAAGCCGATGAGCGCGGCGCGGAACTGCTCGCGGCGGCCCTCGCGTTCGAACGGGTCCCACGGCTGGTGGTCGCGGCGCAGCAGCCAGCCGGCCTTGAGGTCGTAGCCCATGTCGGCGAAGGCGGGTCCGGTGGCGGAGACGTAGCCGACGAGGAGGGCGAGCGGGACGGACGGGATGCCGATGAGCAGCCCGAAGACGAGGAAGATCAGGGTGACGGCGAAGGACGGGAACCAGCCGGACTGCATGGCGGCGAGGCCGACGATCAGCTCGTGCACGAGGGCGGCGAACGCGGCGAACAGCACCCAGCCGACGATGCCGAGCGGGCTCATGTCCCCGATCAGCCCGCCGAGCACGGCGAGCAGCACGGCGCCCGCCACGAACAGGGCGTAGCCGCGCACGAGGGAGCGGCGCAGCGCCTTCTCGTCGACGGTGTACGCGGTGGTGGGGTCGGCGGGCCGGTCCTCCTCGGCGGCCTCGGGCTTGGCGGCCGAACGGCGCCGCATCAGCATCACGACGGCCTGGCCGAGGGCGACGATGCCCGCGCCGACCATCACGCCGTGCGGCACATAGCCCACGCCGAGATCGGTGTGGAACAGGTCGGGGCTGAACTCCCGCAGGCCGAGCCCGACGCCGAACATCAGCAGCGCCCATACGTTGCCGAGGAAGGCGACGCCGGCGGCGGACAGCGGGAGGCTGAGCAGGGTGCCGCCGATGCCGACGAGGGTGCCCGCGCCGAGGACGAGGGCGCGCTTGCCGCCCTTGTCACCGGCCTTGATGGTCTCGGCGGCGGCCTGTCCGGGCGGCCAGGCCGCGTCGGCGGGCAGCAGCCGCGACCCGAAGGACCGGTAGAGCACCCAGGTGTCGATGAGCAGCCCCACGAAGGAGCCGATGAGCATCGGCCAGACCAGGTCCTTGCGCCCGAAGACGTACGGCACCGCGATGGAGGTCAGCAGGGCGTTGGCGGAGGCGAAGGTGGCGGCGGAGATCGCGCTCTGGGCGAGGTTCTGCCGGTGCACGGAGCGCATCGAGCGCAGTCCCGCGAGGGGGATGCGGCCGATCAGCATGGCGATGAGGGCGCCGACCACGGAGGTGTTCGCGGAGATGCCCAGCTTGGCGACGAGGTCCGCGCCGATGACGGCTCCGACGACGGAGAGCACGGCGAGGACGACGAACACGATGGGCTCGCGGACGCGCGGATGTCCGGCGCCGGGGGCGGCCTTGTCCGGCCCGGACGGCGGAGGCGGTGCGGTGGCGGAGGGCGAGGTGTGGTGCGACACGGGGGCACCCCTTGGTGGGCGGGCCCGGCCCGGGGGCGGGGCAGGGCTGTTGTGGGCAGGCGGGAGCCACGTACGGCGGCGGTGGGGGGCGCGTCGTACGGACGAGGGCGGGCGGGGTCTGTTCGGAGGCTCTCAGGAGCCGAAGGCGGCGGTGGCCTCCCCGGCACCCGACAGAACGAGTTCGATGATGCGGTCGGCGGCGCGCGACACCCGGGTCGCCGGGCCGATGACCGTGAGGGAGGCGGCGACGGCGCCGGCCTGGAACACCGGTGCGGAGACCGCGGCGACGGCCTCGTCGTACTCGCCGTGGCTGACGCTGTATCCCTGGTCGCGCACCTCGGCGTACCGGTCCTGGAGGGCGTCGAGGCCGGTGACCGTGTGGTCGTTGAACCGCTGGAGCGGGGTGGCTCCGAACAGCTGGCGGATCTCGGCCTCGGGGTAGTGGGCGAAGATCGCGTGGCCGGAGGCGCCCGCGTGTCCCGGCATGACGGCGCCGATGATCGCGGTGTAGCGGATCGGGCCGGTGCCGTCGACGGCCGCGGCGCAGCGGTAGCCCGCGCCCTGCGGCACGTTCAGGACGACGCTCTCGCCGGTCTCGCGCAGCAGTCCCGCGAGGATCGGGCGGACCAGCGAGGGCAGGACGCCACTGTGTTCGCCGACCCGGGCGAGCCGGGAGACGGCCGGGCCGAGCCGGTAGCGGCGGGTGGCGCTGTCGCAGATCAGGAAGGAGCGGGAGGCGAGCGTGGTGAGGATGCGCTGGGCGACGGCCTTGTCCCAGCCGTGCCGCCGCGCCATCTCGCTCACGCCCCACTCCGGACGCCGCTCGGTGAAGCAGAGCAGTGCCAGCAGGGCCCGGTCGGCGCCCTGAAGGACACCGGGGGCGGGCGGGGCGAGGTCATCCGCATCGTCGACCCGCTCGGCCTCGTACGCCTCGGCCATCGCCTCACTCCTCTCCGTGCCCCGTGCTCGGTGCGCTGAGCGCAACGCCGTCGCGCTCAGCGGCGAGAACTATGGGATCGGTGAGGCGGAGGTGTCAAGGGTTTTCCGCATCTGTTCCTCTGTTGCGGTCGGCCGGTCCTACGTCTCCGGGCTCTGCCCCGACCCCCGCTGGCTCTCGTCCGACGGCGGGGCTTGATCTACCCAACTCACACGCAGGCTCCGCGTACCGCGAATGAGCATGCCCGGCAGCCACGCCCCCGGATCCTCGGCGAGGACCAGCCCCGGGCACCGCTCCAGCAGGGAGCGGACGGCGATCCGCCCCTCCAGCCGAGCCAGCGGAGCGCCCAGGCAGAAGTGGATCCCATGCCCGAACGCAACATGCCCCCGCGCGTCCCGCCGGATGTCGAACCGGTCCGGCTCCGGGAATCGCCGCGGATCACGGCCGGCCGTGGCGATTCCGATGAGGACCGCCGCCCCCGCCGGAATCACCGTGCCGTCGATCTCCACCGGCTCCGCCGCGAAGCGATGCGTGGCCGTCTCCACCGGACCGTCGTAGCGCAGCATCTCCTCCACGGCACCGTCCAGGAGCGACATGTCGGCACGCAGCGCCGCGAGTTGATCCGGGTGCTGGAGCAGCGCGCGCACGCCGTTGCCGATCAGGTTGACCGTGGTCTCGTGGCCGGCGATCAGCAGGAGGAAGGCCATGCCGCGCAGTTCGCTGGGAGAGAGGCGGTCGCCGTCCTCCGCCGTGGTCCGGATCAGCGCGCTCAACAGGTCGTCCGCGGGGGCCGCGCCGCGCTTGGCCTCGATCAACCCGTCCAGGAAACCGACGAGTTCGACATGGGACGCGTACGCCTCCTCCTCGCTGGTCGGCGCCACGACCTGCGTCGACATCCGTCGGAACCGCTCACGGTCGATGTCGGGCACGCCGAGCAGCTCGCAGATCACCGCGAAGGGCAGCGGAAAGGCGAGGGAGCCGATCAGGTCGGCCTCGCCGCGCGGGACCATGTCGTCGAGCAACTCGTCCGTGAGCTTCTGGATGCGCGGGGCGAGCGCCGCGACCCGGCGCGGGGTGAACTCCCGCGTGACCAGGGAGCGCAGCCGACCGTGCTCCGGCGGGTCCGCGAACAGCAGGTGCAGGCCCATCATGTCGCCCTCCAGGCCCCACGGTGGGGTCTTGACCAGGCGGGGGTCGGTGAACGCGGCGCGGGCGGCCTCGTGGCCGACGATCAGGTAGAGGTCCTCGGTCGGGCCGGGGCCCGGGGTGCGGACGTGGTGGACGGGTCCGCGCCGGCGAAGCCGCTCGTAGACCGGGTAGGGGTCGGCGTGGAATCGGGGTGCGCCCCCGGCCAGCTCTCCCAGGTCGACGATCTCGGCGCTGTCCGTCATGTCGTGCCCTCCCGTCGCCCGGTTCCGGCTTTCATCGGGTTCAACTCCCGGCGCTCCACGTGCGTTCCCGTCCCGGGGGTGACCGGATGGGTTGCCCACGTCGCGGGGCTCCACCCCGGACCCCGCGCCTCAATCGCCGGCGGGGCTTGGCGGATCGGGCCGTGCGCGCCTCGGGCGGCGAGGCCGGAAAGATCGGGGCTCCGCTCCTCCATCGCCGGAGGGGCTTGAAATGCTCAGGAGGACCGGCCGCCCGTTTCCAGGAATCTGGCCAGCGGCAGCGTCGCCGCGCCCACCGTGACCGCGTCCGGGCCCAGGCGGCCCAGTTCCACCGTGGTCTGGGCGAAGGGGTGGCGCAGGGCGTAGGCGGCGGCCGCGTCGCGGATGGGGGTCAGCAGTCGGGGGCCGAGCAGCAGGCCCGCCCAGCCGCCCACGACGATCCGCTCCGGGTTGAACAGGTTGACCAGGTCGGCGATGCCCGCGCCGAGGAACTCCGCCGTCTCCTCCAACAGGCCCGCCGCGGACGGGGATTCGAGGAGTTCGGCGAGGGCGCCCTCCTCGTCGGGGGCGCTCCAGGTGCCGCCCGCCTCCCGCCACCGCTCCAGGAGCGCCTCCGCCCCGACGTACGCCTCCAGGCAGCCGCGCGCGCCGCACCGGCAGGTCCGCCCGCCGACCTGGAGCACCGTGTGCCCCCACTCCCCCGCGCTGCTCGACGCCCCCTGGTAGGGCAGGCCGTCGGCGATGACGCAGGCGCCGACGCCGGAGCCGATGAGCGCGATCACGGCGTTGCGGGCGCCGCGGCCCGCGCCGAACCACATCTCGGCGCGGCCGAGGGTCTTGGCGCCGTTGTCGAGGAAGACCGGGAGATCCGGGGCGAGTTCGGGCGGGAGGCCGTCGGCGGCCCGGAGCATGGCCTCCAGGGGCTCCGCGTCCCAGCCGATCGTCTGGCCGTGCACCACCGCGCCGCGCGCACCGGAGGCGTCGACGATGCCGGGCACCCCGATGCCGACCCCGATGACGGAGCCGGGGTCCACCTCCGCGTCGGCCAGCACCCGCGTCAGGCCCGCGGCCACGAGACGTACGACGTCCTTGGCGTCGCAGCAGCCGTCGCGCGCCGCGCCCGGCAACGGCTCGTCCACGCGCGAGAGTTCGCCGAGGGCGAGGTCGAACAGCTCCACGCGCACGCGGGTCTCGCCGACGTCCACGCCCACGAGGTGGCCGCTGCGCGGGGCGACGCGCAGCAGGGTGCGGGGGCGGCCGCCGTCGGACTCGACCGAACCGGCCTCCTCCAGAAGGCCGTCGGCGACGAGATCCGCCACCACATTGCTGATGGAGCCCGAGCTGAGCGCCGTGAGCGGCCCCAACTCCTGTCTGCTGAGCGGCCCGTCGAAGTACAGCTTGCTCAGGACGACGGCCCTGTTCCCGCGCCGCAGATCACGCACCGTCCGCCGGCGTGGTGCCGCCATCTCCACCCCTTCGACCGCTCACCTTGTTGAACGGTGTGAATCTACCTCGGGGCACCGACACTCCTCGGGCCGCCGCCGGGTCAGTCCTCGTCCAGCAGCCCCGCGTCGTGGGCGAGCAGCGCGATCTGTACGCGGTTGTTGAGGTCGAGCCGGGCCATGATGCGCGAGACATGGGTCTTGACCGTGGGGACGCTCATGTAGAGCGTCGCGGCGATCTCCGCGTTCGAGTTGCCGCGGCCCACCTCCACGGCCACCTCCCGTTCCCGCTCGGCCAGTTCGGCCATCCGCTCACGCGCGCGTGCCCGCCGGTCCAGGGCGGGGTCGTCGCCCGAGACCTTGGTGATGAGCTGCCGGGTGACGGTCGGCGAGAGGACCGGGGAGCCGGCCGCCACCCGGCGCACCGACTCGACGATCTCGCCCGGCGCGGTGTCCTTGAGGACGAATCCCGCGGCTCCCGCGCGCAGCGCCCGCAGCACCTGTTCGTCCGCGTGGAACGTGGTCAGGACGATCACCTCGGGCGCGCCCTCACGCGCGCGCAGTGCCTCGGTCGCGGACAGACCGTCCAGGGTGGGCATGCGCAGGTCCATGAGGACGACATCCGGGTGCAGCCGGGCCACCCGCTCCGCCACCTCGCTGCCGTCGGCGGCCTCGCCGACGATCTCGATGTCCTCGGCGGCGCCGAACATGAAGGTGAGCCCGGCGCGCACGAGGGGGTCGTCGTCGACGATGAGCAGGCGGATCGCGGTCATGGGGCCACCGTAGCGAGGGACGATCATCGCCGTGTCCACTCCGGTCCCTTCCCCGCGGGCCTCACTGCGGCCACGGGAGCCATGCGCGGACCGCGAAGCCGCCGTCCGGTTCCCGCCCATGGGCGAGCCGGCCGCCCGCGAGGGACGCCCGTTCGGTGAGGCCGATCAGGCCCTGCCCCGAGCCGGGGACGCACGGAACGTCGCCGGGCGGCGGCGGGTTGCGCACGGTGACCGTGAGGCCGTCCCCCGCGCCGCCCTCGACCGTGACCGCGACCTCGGCGCCAGGGGCGTGCTTACGGGCGTTGGTCAGGCCTTCCTGGGCGATGCGGTAGGCGGTGCGCCCGGTGGAGGCGGGCACGGCCCCCGCCTCGGGGACCCGGTTGTCGAGGTCGACCTTCATGCCCGCGTCGCGGGACTCGGCGACCAGGGTGTCGAGCGCGGCGAGGGTGGGCTGCGGCCGGCCCGACTCCTCGCCGTGGTCGGCGGCGCGCAGCACGCCGATGATCTCGCGCAGGTCCTGCAACGCCTCGTGCGCGCTCTCCCGGATCACGCCCGCGGCCCGTGCGATCTCCTCGCGGGGCGCGTCCGGGCGGAACTCCAGGGCGCCCGCGTGCACGCTCAGCAGGGTGAGGCGGTGGGCGAGCACGTCGTGCATCTCGCGCGCGATGTCCTCGCGGGCGAGCCGCTGCGCCTGCTCGGCGCGGAGCACGGCCTCGGTCTCGGCGCGGCGCGCCCGGTCCCGCAGCGACATCAGGAGCTGGCGCCGGGAGCGCACGAACATGCCCCAGCCGACGACCGTGATCGTGATGATGACCGTGAACGAGACCGACAGCAGGTACGAGGACTCGGGGTCGGGCCGCAGCCAGAAGAACAGCGGGAGCAGCGCGACCGAGATGCCCGCCACCCAGCCGACGTAGCGGAACGGGCGGTGCACGGCGAGCGTGAAGATCGCGATCATCGACGCGCCGCCGGCCGTGTTGGACAGGAAGCCGATCGGGATCATGGCGACGGCCAGGCCCAGCGGCCAGCGCCTGCGCAGCCAGACCCCGGCGCAGGCGGCGGCGCCCAGCACCTGGTCGAGCACGGCGAAGGCGGGCGCGAGGTGCGGGTCGTCCCAGACCTGCTCGGCGAAGATCAGGCCGAAGAAGACCGCGATCCCGAAGCAGCTGAAGTCGACGATCCAGTCACGGGCGGTGCGCCGCCTGCGGCCGGGGCGTCCCTCGGGGTCCAGGTCGGGCTCGTCGCCGACGGCCGAGGGCAGCAGCCGTCGACGCCATCGCTCGGCGGGCGTGTCCGCCACCTGCGGGGTTCCGGTCTGCCGTACTGCTTCCATGGTCGACAAATCTACGCACCACGGGCGCCCGGCACCGCCCCGAGCGCCGCTTCCGAGACCAAAGTCGTACCCCCGTCGACTTTGGTCGCGGCCGGCCCCCGCGCTCCGCTACCGGAGTCGTACGGGGCTCGCCCCGCGGCCGATGTGGGTGGGGGGTCCGCGGGGCGAGAGTCCTGTGCATGAACAAGAACCAGTGGTTGCGGGTCATCGAGGTCGTCGGCGCAATCGCGCTGCTTCAGGGGGCGATCGGCATCCTGAACGAGTTCACCGGCTTGCCCGGCGGTTGGGGGCTGATCGGGCACATCGGCTTCCTCGACGGCCACGAGGTGTACGGCAGCATCGCGCTGATCGTGCTGGCGGTCGCCGTGTTCGCGGCCGTCGAGGCCCAGCGCAAGAGCTGACTCCTGCCGGGCCGGGGAGGACTCGGCAGGAGTGGTCGCGGGTGCTCAGCAGGCGTGGTCGATCAGGTCGAAGGACGCGTAGTGGTCCGCCGTGTAGTAGTCCTCCTGGTCGGAGTCACCGGTGACGATGCGGCGGGCACCGCGGTCGTCCGAGCCCGGCGTGATCACCGTGTACTCGTGGTAGTAGCCGGACGACTGGCTGGGGAGGATGCCCTCCCGGTTGGAGAAGACCGTGCCGTCCTGCTCGTACGGGTACGGTCCGCCCTGCTCGATGAGGTCCAGGGTGTCGTGCGCCTCGGCGGGCAGCGCGGAGTAGCAGATGTCGCCGACGTCGGCGGCCGAGACGGCGTGGGAGGCGACGACCGGGGCCGGTGCGGCGGGCGTGGCGGTCGCGGTGGAGGCGCCGAGCCCGCCGACCAGGAGGACGGCGGAGGCTGCGACGACGGCACGTATGAAGCGTGGGGGATTCTTCATGCCCTCAGTGTGACGCGCGTAGAGGTGGGCATGTCAACACCAACTCTCGCTTGTTTTCCTTCAGTTCACTCGCGCCCCAGGTCAACAGGGCGCGCGGACATCGACGTCCATTTGCCGCCAGCCCGCACCTCCGTAGGTCGCTGTACTTGAAGCCACAACATCCGCTCCCTACAGGAGGCGACATGAACGGCAAGGTGGCCCTGGTGACCGGCGGCTCCCGCGGAATCGGCGCGGCGACGGCGCTGCGGCTCGCCCGCGACGGGTTCGACGTGGCGCTCACCTACGTACAGGGCAAGGAGGCCGCCGAGGACGTGGTGCGGCGGATCCAGGCACTGGGGCGGCGCGGGCTCGCGATGCGGGCCGATTCGGCGGACGCGGGCGAGGCGGTGGAGGCGGTCGAGCGGACGGTGGTGGGGCTCGACCGGATCGACGTGCTGGTCAACAACGTGGGCGTCGGCGCGCTCGGGCCGCTGGACGGCTTCGCGCTCGCGGACGTCGACCGCGCGCTCGACGTGAACGTGCGCGGCGTCTTCCTCACCTCGCAGGCCGCGGCGGCCAGACTCCCCGAGGGCGGCCGGATCGTCACCGTCGGCTCGTGCATGGCCCAGCACGTGCCGGGCCCCGGCGGCACGCTCTACGCCACGAGCAAAGCGGCCCTGATCGGCCTGACGAAGGCGCTCGCCCGCGAGTTGGGCGCGCGCGGCATCACGGCGAACATCGTGCACCCCGGTCCGACGGACACCGACATGAACCCGGCCGACGGGCCGTACGCGGCGGGTCAGGCCGCCGCGACGGCGCTCGGCCGCTACGGCACCGCGGACGAGGTGGCGTCGGCGGTCGCGTATCTGGCGGGCGACGGGGCCTCGTACGTGACGGGCGCCGAGTTCGCGGTGGACGGCGGGCACGCGGCCTGAGACGGAGAAATGCGGGGCACACCGGTGCTGTCAGGCCGGTGTGCCCCGCAAGTCGTGCAGAGTACGGGCTGCTCGCCCAACTCCGCGTGGCAGGCCACCAGTTGAGACTCCCCTGGTCCGGCGGGTGGCCGCCGTGACGCTACTTGGAGCGTTCGAGCAGCTGCCCCTGCGGCTCGGTGAACTCGCCGTCGGTGACGATGCGTTCACCGCGCAGCCAGGTCGACTTCACGACGCCGTGCAGCGTCTTGCCCGCGTACGCCGTGACGCGGTTGCGGTGCTGGAGGGCGGCCGGGTCGACGCTGAACGTGTCCTCGGGGGCGAGGACGGCGAAGTCGGCGTCGTGGCCGGCCGCGATGGCGCCCTTGCGGTCGTCGAGGCCGACCAGCTTCGAGGTGCGCTCGGACATCCAGCGGACCACGTCCTCAAGGGAGTAGCCGCGCTTGCGGGCCTCGGTCCAGATGGCGGAGAGGCTCAACTGGAGGCCGGAGATGCCGCCCCAGGCGGTCGCGAAGTCGTCCGTCTTCAGATCGGCCGTGGACGGCGAGTGGTCGGTGACGACGCAGTCGATGGTGCCGTCGGCGAGCGCCTGCCACAGCAGGTCCTGGTTGGCGGCCTCGCGGATCGGCGGGCAGCACTTGAACTCGCTGGCCCCGTCCGGCACTTCCTCGGCGGTGAGCGTGAGGTAGTGCGGGCAGGTCTCGACGGTCAGCTCGACACCCTCGGCCTTCGCTGCGGCGATCAGCGGCAGCGCGTCGGAGGACGACAGGTGCAGGATGTGGATGCGGGCGCCGATCCGCTTGGCGGTGTCGATGAGGCCCTTGATGGCGACGTCCTCGGACGCCCGCGGGCGGGTCGCCAGGTAGTCGTCGTACTTGGGGCCGCTGTTGTGGGGCGCCACGTCCAGCTCGTGCGGGTCCTCGGCGTGCACGATGAGCAGTCCGCCGAAGCCGGCGATCTCCGCCATGGACGCGGTGAGCTGGTCGGCGTTCAGGTGCGGGAACTCGTCGACGCCGGAGGGCGACAGGAAGCACTTGAAGCCGAAGACCCCGGCGTCGTGCAGCGGGCGCAGGTCCTTGACGTTGTCGGGCAGCGCGCCGCCCCAGAAGCCGACGTCGATGTGCGCCTTGGAGGCGGCGACATCCTTCTTCGTACGAAGGTTGTCGACGGTCGTGGTCGGCGGCAGGGAGTTGAGTGGCATGTCGACGAGGGTCGTGATGCCGCCGGCCGCCGCGGCGCGGGTGGCGGTCCAGAAGCCCTCCCACTCGGTGCGCCCCGGGTCGTTGACGTGGACGTGCGTGTCGACGATGCCGGGCAGCAGCGCGTCGTCGCCGAAGTCCTCGAGGCGGGCCCCGGCCGGCACCTCCGCGTCGTGCGCGAGCACCGCGACGATCTTCCCCTGGGCGACGGCGACCGAGGCGGGGCGCGTACCTTCGGGAGTGATGACGCGCGTCGAGCGCAGCACGAGTTCGATCTGGACGTCGGGGTCCGACACGTGGGCCTCCTCAAGCTTCAACGTTCTGTTGAAGGACTTTCACTCAGACTTCGGGAACCGTCAAGACCCGCACGGCGGCGCCGCAGACCCTGGACGTTTCCACAAAGTGGAATTAAGATTCCGACAAGCAGAACGTAGCTACCGACGAACTTCCCGGTCAAGGGATCACTGGCCGGGAACCCGCCGGTAGGCTGCTCATCTGCCTGCCACCCGAAAGGAACGCGCTGTGCCGACGTCCGACGCCAGCACCACTGATGCCGCCAAGTCCGCACCCACCGGCGGCGTCCAGTCCCTCGAGCGCGCCTTCGATCTGCTCGAGCGGATGGCCGACGCGGGCGGTGAGGTCGGCCTGAGCGAGCTCTCCGCCAGCAGCGGGCTCCCCCTGCCGACGATCCACCGCCTGATGCGCACGCTGGTCGCCTGCGGCTACGTACGCCAGCAGCCCAACCGGCGCTACGCGCTCGGCCCGCGGCTCATCCGGCTCGGCGAGTCCGCCTCCCGGCTGCTCGGCACGTGGGCGCGCCCGTACCTCGCGCGCCTCGTCGAGGAGACCGGCGAGACCGCGAACATGGCGCTGCTCGACGGCGACGAGGTCGTGTACGTCGCCCAGGTGCCGTCCAAGCACTCCATGCGGATGTTCACGGAGGTCGGCCGCAGGGTGCTGCCGCACTCGACCGGGGTGGGCAAGGCGTTGCTCGCGTATACGCCGGCGGAGGAGGTGCGGGCGTTGCTCGGGCGGACCGGGATGCCTGCCGCCACGGAGAAGACGCTCACCACGCCCGAGGGTTTCCTCGACGCGCTGGAGGACGTGCGGCAGTCCGGGTACGCCGTCGACGACAACGAGCAGGAGATCGGGGTGCGGTGCCTCGCGGTGTCCGTCCCGGACTCGCCCACCGCGGCGGCGGTCTCGATCTCCGGGCCCGCCGGACGGGTCACGGAGGCCGCGACCGAGAAGATCGTGCCGATCCTTCAGCAGGTGGCCCGGGAGTTGTCGGTGGCGCTGGCCAGCTCGGGCCACAGCGCGTAACCCTTTCATTTCAGATTGCATCCACCCCTCGGGCCCCCTGCGGCACTCGGCTAAGGTCACAGCGCTACGTGCAACGGGGGGCGAGTGGCGAGAGCCAGGCATGCGGCATGCGAACCCCGTGCTCACTTTCACCACCGAGGGGTTTTTGCCATGAGTTCCAGACGTTCCGCGACCGACGTCCGTTCCCGGTCCACGCGGCTGCGTGCCGCCACCACCGTTCCCGTGCTCTGCGCCGTCCTCGCGGGCGGCGGGCTGCTCACCGCGTGCGGTGGCGACTCGGACTCGGGTTCGTCCGACGCGGCGGCCGAGCCGTCGACTTCCGCCCCGGCCGAGACCACCTCCCCGTCCGCGGAGCCGTCGGCGTCGGCCGAGGCCGTGGACGACGACGCGGCGGCCGCCGGCAAGCCCACGGCCGTGAACAAGTCGATCAACGACGACGTCATGAAGCAGAAGGCCACCGTCCTCAAGTACGTCGACGGGTTCCAGCCGTCGGCCGCCGCCAAGGCCAAGTTCTCGGCGCTCGAGGACGAGAAGGTCGTCCTGGTGCAGGTGAAGGTGACCGCGAGCTCGAAGTACTACACGAGCTTCGGACCGACCTCCTTCCGGCTGACCAAGACGGCCAACGGCATCGACCAGGCGAGCACCACGATCCTGGACGACGAGGTCGCGGCCGCCGGCTACCCGGCCCTCGAGGACGCCAAGACCGGCAAGAGCAGCACCGGTTGGATCGTCTTCACCCCGTCCAAGGACCTCGACAAGCTGGTCCTGCGCTACAAGCGGCTCGCCGCCAAGGGCTCCGACGGCGCCACCATCGAGGCGAAGAACTTCGACGTCCCGCTCGACTGAGCCGACCCGCGGGTCACGCCGCGACCCGGCCGTCGCGCAGTTCCACGACGGCGTCGGCCGGGCCCAGGTGGCCGCGGTCGTGCGTGACCAGCACCGTCGCCGTCCCCCGCTCCCGCGTCAGCCCGCGCAGCAGGTCCAGTACCGCCGCGCCCCGTTCGTGGTCCAACGCGCTCGTGGGCTCGTCCACCAGGAGGACGCGCGGCTCGTTGATCAGGGCCCGCGCGATGTTCACGCGCTGGCGCTGACCGCCCGAGAGCTGGTGCGGGCGGCGGTGCGACTGGGCGGAGAGGCCGACCGCGTCGAGCAACTCGCCCGCCGTGTCCCGTACTTCGCGGGGCTTGCGGCCCTCCAGGTGGGCCATCACCTGGAGTTGTTCCAGGGCGGTGAGGGACGGCAGCAGGTTCGGCTGCTGGAAGACGATGCCGATCGCGCGGCGGCGCAGTTCCGCCGATTCCGTACGGGTCAGGGCCGTGGCCTCCGTGCCGTCCACGACCACGCGTCCGCTGTCGGGGGTGACGAGTGTCGCCGCCACCGCCAGGAGGCTGGACTTGCCTGAGCCGGACGGGCCCACCACCGCGGTGAGGCCACCGGCCGGGATCTGGAGGCCGATCCGGTCGAGGGCCGTGAGGCGGCCGTCCCCGTCGGCGTAGGTCAGGGTGATGTCGTCGAGCAGCAGGGTCATCGGGCGCTCCCGAGTGCGGTGAGGGGGTCGACGGCGGTGATCCGCCGGATGGAGAGGGCGGCGCCCGCGAGGCCGAGGACCGTCATGACGGCGGCCGGACCGAGCGCGGTCAGCGGGTCGAGGACGAACGGCACCGTGTCGGGGACGAACGCGCCGATGAGGGTGGCGAGGCCGGTGCCGATCGCCGTGCCCGCGACCAGCATGAGGACCGCCTGGCCGAGCGCGTCCCGCAGGAGGTAGCGGGTCGAGGAGCCGAGCGCCTTCAGGACCGCGATGTCCGCGCTGCGCTGGATCGTCCAGACCGTGAAGAACGCGCCGACGACGAGCGCGGAGATGACGAAGAGGAAGCCGCGCATCAGTTGCAGCGAGCCGTTCTCCGCCTGGTAGGACCCTATGGCGGACAGGGCGCCGTCGATGGTCTTCGTGTCCGTGCCCGCCACCTTGTCGGCGGCCGGCAGATCGGCGCCCGGCGCGGTGCGCAGCGCGACGACCGTGGCGCGTTCGCCGCTCCCGCCGGTGGGCGCGATCCGCTGCCAGTCGGCGAGGTCGGTCCAGACGACGGGTGTGTGGCTGTACGAGGCGTCTCCGGAGACACCGGTGACGGTGAGGCGTGCGCCGCCGAGGGTCAGCTTGTCGCCCGTGGAGGCGCCCAGTTCCTTCGCCGCCTTGGTGGAGAGGACCGCCGTGCCGGGCTCCGTCGCGTCGGGTGCGAGGCCCGAGCCGGGGCGCACCCCGAACGCGGAGACCGCGGCGGTCTGCCGGCCCGCCTCGGCGTTCACCGTGCCGATGCCGATCGGCTCCGCGCTCTCGACCCCGTCCCGCGCCGCGAGGTCGCGCCACTGCTCGGGGCGGACCGTGGACGCCGTGAACGACACCGACTGGCCGTCGGCGGGCCGGGCGAAGGCGAGGTGGTCGGCGGGCAGCCCGGTGAGCGCCGACGTATTGTCCCGAGCGAGCCCCGCCGTCAGTCCCGACAGCAGTCCCACGAGCAGCGTGATCAGTACGATCACGGTTCCCATCAGGGCGAACCTGCCCCTGGCGAACCGTAGATCTCTCCATGCGACGAACATGCGGTCAAGACTGCTGCTCCGGGGCCCGCGCGGGCATCGCGCCACAGCACGCTTCACCCGAATCGAAGGGGGGACGTGGCTTTCAAACTTTCGGTTGACCGGTTCCGTGCGCG
This sequence comes from Streptomyces sp. NPDC051684, assembly GCF_044453445.1. NCBI lineage: Bacteria > Bacillati > Actinomycetota > Actinomycetes > Kitasatosporales > Streptomycetaceae > Streptomyces > Streptomyces sp. NPDC051684. Next base: position 81,032 of record NZ_JBITCS010000037.1, read on the forward strand.
GGCTTCGTACGCTGGTGAGGGTATGGATCCACGTTCGCTCACCCCCGCTCTGCGCGCGCTGCGCCTGTGTCTGCATCTGCTGACGGCCGGCCTGCTCGCGCTCGTCGTCGTACGGGCCCTCACCGGGCGGTCCGACGAGCCGGTCGCCGTGGTGGTGGCGGTCGCCGGGGCGATGGGGGGCGTCTACGGGGTGGGCGCGGCGCTGCCCGTCGTACGGTCCACGCGCGTGGGCGCCGCGTGGTGGCTCGCCGTGCTCGGGGTGGTGTGGGCGCTGCTGCTCGTGCTCTCGCCGGACGCGCTCTGGCTGGCGTTCCCGCTGTACTTCCTGCTGCTGCATCTGCTGCCCGCGCGCTGGGGCGTCCCCGCGGTGGGCGTCGCGGCGGGCGCGGCCATCGCCTCGTACGTGGGGCACGACGGGGCGGTGAATCCGGGGGCGTTCATAGGGCCGCTGCTCGGCGCGGCCGTCGCCGTGGCGACCGTGCTCGGGTACCAGGCGCTGTACCGGGAGAGCGAGCGCAAGCAGCAGCTGATCGACGAGCTGGTCGCCACCCGCGCGGAGCTCGCCGAGGCGGAGCGCACCGCCGGGACCCTCGCCGAGCGGGAGCGGCTGGCCCGCGAGATCCACGACACGCTGGCGCAGGGCCTGTCCTCGATCCAGCTGCTGCTGGTCGCCGCCGGGCGCGAACTGCCCGTCGGCTCCCCCGTCGCCGGGCACGTCGAACAGGCCAGGGCGACCGCGCAGGACAACCTCGCGGAGGCCCGCCGCTTCGTGCGCGCGCTCGCCCCGCCGGACCTGGACGTCGGCTCGCTGGCCGGGGCTCTCGACCGGCTGTGTGCCACGGCGCCGGGCCCCACCGCCCGCTTCTCGGTCAGCGGCACCCCGCTCGAACTCCCCACGCCGTACGAGGTGGCGCTGTTGCGCCTCGCCCAGTCGGCGCTCGCCAACACGGTGCTGCACGCGGACGCCCGCCGCGCGGAGATCACCCTCAGCTTCATGGAGACCTCGGTGGCCCTGGACGTGGTGGACGACGGCGCGGGCTTCGACCCCCAGCGGGCGCCGGGCGGCGGCGACGGCGGGTTCGGGCTCGTCGCGATGCGCTCCCGGGTGAGCGAGCTCGGCGGCACGTTCACCGTCGAGTCGGAGCCGGGCCGCGGCACGGCCGTCGCGGTGACACTGCCGCTGCCCGCCGGGGGTGCGGCGTGATCCGGCGCGGCGAGCCGCGGGCCGTGTTCGGCGTCGGCACGCCCGTCCCCGTGTACTCGACACCGGGCGTCGGCACACCCGTCGCCGTGCCGACGCCGCTGACCGCCGGAAGTGCCCAGTGATCCGGCTGCTGCTCGCCGACGACCACCCCGTGGTACGCGCCGGGCTGCGGGCGGTGCTCGACGCGGAGCCGGACTTCGCGATCGTCGCCGAGGCCGCGACGGCCGAGCGGGCGGTGGAGCTCGCGGGGGACGTGGACGTCGTCCTCATGGACCTGCAGTTCGGTGCCGGGACGATGCACGGCGCCGAGGCCACCGCGCGGATCGCGGCCCTGGCGGACGGGCCGCGGGTCCTCGTCCTCACCACGTACGACACCGAGGCGGACATCCTCGCCGCCGTGGAGGCGGGGGCCTCCGGCTATCTGCTGAAGGACGCGCCGCCCGAGGAACTCGCCGCGGCCGTCCGCACCGCGGCGTCCGGGCGGTCCGCGCTCGCGCCCGCCGTCGCCGACCGGCTCATGGACCGGATGCGGGCGCCCGCCGAGGCGCTGAGCCGGCGCGAGCTGGAGGTCCTGCGGCACGTCAGGGACGGCCTGTCCAACGCGGAGATCGCCCGCGAGCTGTTCCTGAGCCAGGCCACGGTCAAGTCCCACCTCGTGCACATCTACGCGAAGCTGGGCGTCGACTCCCGGACGTCGGCGGTGGCCCGGGCGACACGGGACGGGCTGCTGCGGCGCCGTTAGCGGCTAGGGCTTGTCGTTTGGATCAGGCCGGATCAGGGAGCGGGGCCTGGTGCGTGCGATCGCAAGGCGGAGGAGGGAGGCGACGCGGAGCGT
>NZ_JBITCS010000038.1:0-79748 GCF_044453445.1 Streptomyces sp. NPDC051684
AGGCGACGCGGAGCGTCGTCGACCGACGACAACGCCGCGAGCGTGCGTGCCAGGCCCCGCGAGCCCGGCCTGATCCAAACGACAAGCCCTAGGTCGTCCAGGTCCTGCCGTGCGTCCAGGCGGACGACGAGCGCCTCGTGCCCACCTGCCCGGACCTGCGCGCCCAACTCCGCCGCGAGGGCGAGCGCATCACGCGCGCGATCGAGGATCTACAGGCCTCGCGGGCGATCCTCGACACCATTATCACCGCCGCGCCACCAGGGGGCGTCGTCGGCGTTGCCTGACGCGGTCGAAGGCGGCCACCTTGGGGCGGAAGCCGCAATCGCCGGCACGGAAGCCGTAATCGCCGGTATGGATCTCGCAGTTGCTGCGGCCGGCATTCTCATTTCACGGCGTCGAGATGGCCCTGGATCTGTGCCACGACGACGGCGACGAGCTGGTCGAACTGGTCGTCCGTGGTGGGCATGGGGAGCGCAGCCGCTTCGCGCAGGGCGGGGATGTCGAGTTCGGCGTGGGCCGTCAGCCATGTGTCGGGGACGAGCGTGCCACGGTCCGTCGTGGCCTGCGCGACTGGGCGGTCGACCACGAGGGCGAAAGAGAGCGTGAGCAGGGAGAGGTGGCGGTGGGCCTCCAGGGCGGCCGGGAGGCCGATGCCGACGCCTTGGAGGAGTTGGAGGAAGCGGTCGAGGTTGACCAGGCGGTTGGGGTGCACGGACGCCGGGGGTGCGTCCTCGTCGAGGGAGACCAGTAGGGCACGCGGCCAGCGGCGGTACAGCTCACGCAGAGAACGTGCGTAACCGGCGACGGATTCTTCCCAGGCCTCGGGGTGCAGAGGCGGAGGGTTCCAGGAGTCGAGCATCTGCCCCAGGGCGAGATCGACGACGTCCTGGCGGTCCTCGACGTAGTTGTACAGAGCCCGCACGGTCACACCGAGTTCGGCGGCCAAGGCCCGCATGGTGACGGAACGGAACCCCTGCGTGCCGGCCATTTCCAGCGCCTTGGCGGCGATGGTCTCCCGGGTGAGGACGGGGCGGCCCTTGCGTGTGGTGGGTCGGCGGCGGGAGGCGGCAGGCATGGCGTCATCGTACGGCCCGCTTAAACTTCACGCATGTTGACTTTAGCGTCGAGGGGTCCCAGGGTGAGGGAACCGCCCCTGCTCGCCTGGAGGTTGCATTCCGCATGGCAGCTCAGAAATCCCGTCGCTTACCGCCGCTGAGCGGAGTGCTCGTCCTGGTGATGGCCTCCACGGGGCTGGTCGTCGTCGACCTCACGATCGTGGCCCTCGGTCTCCCCCTGATCAGCGCCGATGTCGCGGACGGGGGTTCGGCGGAGTCAGTGGTGGTGACCTACATGGTGGCGATGGGGGCGCTGACCCAGGCGGCCGGAAGCCTGTCGGACCGGTGGGGGCGGCGGTCGCTGTTCCTGGCGGGGATCGCCGTGTTCACGCTGGCTTCCCTGGCCGCGACGTTGGCGCAGGACCTGTGGTGGCTCAACGCCGCCCGGGTGGCGCAAGGTTGCGGTGCCGCAGTGATCATGGTGAACGGCATTCCGCTGATTTCCGACCGCTACACCGGCGAGGAGCGCAACCTCGCCATCGGCGCGTGGGGATCGTTCGCGACCGCGGCCGGGCTCCTCGCCCCGACGCTCGGTGGCGTGCTGGTCGACGCCTTCGGATGGCGTGCGGTGTTCGCGATCAACCTCCCGCTCGGCGCGGCGGCCTGGGCGTTGGCCGCCCGCGTACTGCCGCGCACTTCTCCCGCGCCTTCCGCCGCCGGGCGGCCGGACTGGCTCGGCACCCTGTTGCTCATGGTCGGTCTCGGCACCGCGACCCTGCTCATGCTCCGCGACGGCGACACACCATGGACGGGCCAGGACACCGCCGCACTGCTGATCGCCGGCCTGGCACTGGCCGCCTTCCTGGCCCTTCAACTTCGCGTCCCCAGACCGACGCTGGAACTGCGGATGTTCACCCGGCCCGCGTTCTGCGGCGCGATGCTCGCCGTCCTCCTCTCCCGCGTCCTGACGATCGGCGGCTCCGTCTACCTGGTCCTGTACCTGTCGGACGGCCTGGGCCTCAGCCCGACGTCGGCGGGGCTGCTGATGACTCCGATCTTCCTCGCGCAGATCGCCACCGGCATGGTCGGCTCCAAGCTGCTCAGCCACTGGGCACCCGGCCTGGTGATCGGCTTCGGCTACGTACTCAAGGGCGTCGGCTTCGCGGCCCTGGCGCCGCTCGCCGCACCCGACACTCCGTGGTGGGCGCTGCTCCTGCCGCTGCTGGCCTGGGGAGCCGGGGGCGGCATCGCCGGCGCCCCCGTCATGGCCGTGGCGGTCCAGGTCACCGAACCCGAGCGAGTCGGCATGGTCGCGGGGACCGTTTCCACTCTCGCCTCGCTGGGCGCCGGCGTCGGCACCGCGGCACTGGGCGCGATCTTCACTCTGTACGGCGGCGCCGGTTCGGGCAGTCAGGCGGTCGCCGACGGCACCCGGGCCGTCCTCGCCGGCTCCGCCGCGCTCGCGGCCGTCGCCGTACTCACCACACTCGTCCTCATCCACCCGCGCCGCGTCCCTCGCCCCGAACCGAGCGAGGCTCCCGCCGGGTGACCATGGGCGCCGGCTGTCGGCCGGCGTGTCCCGACGGCGAAGGGCTCATACGGACGCGAGGTCCGCAGGAGCCCTTGATGCGCCTGCCGGTGACGGGTGAGAAGACGATCACGAGCAGGACACCCGTGTCCGGTGATGTGTCCCTTGTGATGTGCCCCCTGACGTGTCCCTTGAGGTCAGGGCGCGAGGAGCAGGCTGTTGGCGCGCTCCTTGGCGGCGGCGTAACGCTTGGCCACGTCCTGCCAGTTGACGACGGCCCACATAGCCTCGATGAAGTCGACCTTCTGGTTCTTGTACTGCAGGTAGAAGGCGTGCTCCCAGGCGTCGAAGACGAGGATCGGGGTCGAGCCCTGACCGACGTTGCCCTGGTGGTCGTAGACCTGCTCGACGATCAGACGGCCCGAGAGCGGCTCGTAGGCGAGCACGCCCCAGCCCGAACCCTGCGTCGTCGCGGCGGCCTTGGTGAGCTGGGCCTTGAAGCCGGCGAAGGAGCCGAAGTACTCGGTGATCGCGTCCGCGAGGTCACCGACACCGTCGGCGGCGGTCGGCTCGCCGCCGCCACCGTCCTTCGGGCTGTTCATGTTGTGCCAGTAGATCGAGTGGAGGATGTGGCCGGAGAGGTGGAAGGCCAGGTTCTTCTCCAGGCCGTTGATCGAGCCCCAGGACTCCTTGTCGCGGGCCTCCGCCAGCTGCTCCAGGGTGTCGTTGGCACCCTTCACGTAGGCCGCGTGGTGCTTGTCGTGGTGCAGCTCGATGATCTGCGGGTTGATCACCGGCTCCAGCGCCGCGTAGTCGTACGGAAGCTCCGGCAGCGTGTAGATCGCCATCTCCAACACCCTCTGACGTTATTGCGAATGGTATGCAGGTGCACGCTAACAGCAGGAAAGATACGGTGCGATGCGGCGTTGGACCTAGGACCTGAGGCGTGCGTCGAGCCGGAAACAGGGGCGGCGGGCGCGGTCGCCCGCGGGAAGGTGGTCGCGTGATCGGCCGTTCACCCGGCGAGGCCGGAGGCGCGACAGTGCCGTCTCCCTCGGTGCGGTTGCGCGACCGTGGCCTGCGCGCCACCTCGAACCGCCGCCAGATTCTGCACCTCCTGGGCTCCCGCGACGCTCATCTGTCTGCGGCAGAGGTCTACGAAGCGCTGCGCCGGACGGGTGAACGAGTGGATCCGGCGACCGTCTACCGCACCTTGGAGGTCCTGACCGAGGTCGGCCTGGCGCACGCGGTCGACGGGCCGGGACCCAAGCGCTACGGCGACGGATCCGCCCCGCACCATCACGCCGTCTGCCGACGGTGCGGTGCGGTGAAGGACTTGCCTCTCGGCGGTCTGGCCGACGCGGCCCGCCACATCGAGGAACTGACCGGGCTGCGGCCCGACGCCTCCGGCGCGATGCTTTTCCACGGGCTGTGCGGAGCCTGCTCGGGCTGACCGCCGAAGCCCGTCGCCCATCTACGCCTTCGGGTGGTGCGAGGCCACGGTGAACAGGCGCGGCTGCACGTCGGTGGCGATGGTGGCGGCGAGGTCCATGTGGACCCGCGCCTCGGGGTCGGCGCGCATCGCCCAGTAGTGCTTCTCGCTCTCCCACTGGGCGTAGTTGACGACGCGTACACCGTCCTGGCTGGCGTGGAAGTTGGCGCAGATGAAGCCGGGCTGGTGCTTCATCGTCTCTTCGGTGGCGTGCGCGAGGAGGGCGATGAGCTCGTGCTGCCGCTCGGGGGCGACGGTGAACACGTTGATCAGTGTCGCCACGGTCCGGCTGCTGTCGATGGCCGCGGTGGTGGGCATGGGCGTCTCTCCAGTTCTGGCGTGCCGCATCCGGCTGCTGAGCAGGCGATCTGCCGCCACCGCCTTATTGCACATATATTGCAAGTGCAGTGAACGTGCAGAAGGAGGTCGTGGTGAGCGGACCGGTGGTGCTGGGGATCGAGTCGTCGTGCGACGAGACCGGCGCGGGCATCGTGAGAGGCGGAAAGCTGCTGGCCCACGTGGTGGCGTCGAGCATGGACGAGCACGCCCGCTTCGGCGGCGTGGTCCCCGAGATCGCCTCTCGCGCGCACCTCCAGGCGTTTACGCCGGTCGTGCGACAAGCCCTGTCCGAGGCCGGGATGCGGCTCGGGCAGATCGACGCGGTGGCCGTCACCACCGGCCCCGGGCTGTCGGGGGCGCTTCAGGTGGGCCTGGCCGGGGCGAAGACCCTCGCCTACGCGGCCGGAGTCCCGCTGTACGGCGTGCATCACCTGGCCGGGCACGTCGCCGCCGACACCCTGGAGCACGGCCCGCTGCCCGAGCCCTGCGTCGTGCTGATCGTCTCCGGCGGGCACACCTCCCTGCTGCTGGTCCGGGACCTGGTGAGCGAGCCGATCCTGCACCTGGGCGACACCCTCGACGACGCCGCCGGCGAATGCTTCGACAAGGTCGCCCGCATCCTCGGCCTGCCCTACCCCGGCGGCCCCGCCATCGACCGTGCCGCGAGGACCGGCAACCCGGATGCGGTCGCCTTCCCCCGCCCCCTGACCAAGGGCGGCGACGATCCGTACGCGTTCTCCTTCTCCGGTCTGAAGACGGCCGCCGCCCGCTGGGTGGAGCAGCACCGGCTGCGCGGCGAGGAACCGTCGGTCGCCGACGGCGCTGCCGCGCTCCAGGAGGCCGTCGCCGACGTCCTCACTCGCAAAGCCCTCCGAGCCTGCCGCGACCACGACGTGCGCACACTGATCGTCGTCGGGGGAGTGGCCGCGAACTCCCGGGTCCGCGCGCTCGCCGAACAGCGTTGTGCTGCGGCCGGAATCGAGCTGCGGGTGCCGCCGATGACGTTGTGCACGGACAACGGCGCGATGATCGCGGCGGTCGGCGACCTGTTGGTCCGCTCCGGCGCCGAACCGGCTCCGCTCGATGTGTCCATCGACCCATCCGCGCCGCTGGAGTACGCCTCCCTGACCCCGCTCTCCGCTCCTGCGACCCGAGCCGCCTGATGACCGCGGCCGTGCGCGTCGTACCTGGTCAGCGACTGCTCTCGTACGCGGACGGGGTGCGGGACGTCTACCGGGACGCTTTCGAGCGGCCTCCCTGGAACGAGGACGCCGGGCGGGCCGACGCCTACCTGGACCGGCTCGACGCGGACGTGCACCGCCCCGGCTTCACAGCGGCGCTGGCCCTGACCGGTGAGGCGATAGTCGGCTGGGCCACCGCCTGGGACACCCCGGAGTCCTTTCCCGCTGATCGTTGCTATCCGCAGGTCGCCGCCGCACTCGGGGTCCAGCGCACGCAGGACTGGCTGTGCGGCGCCCGCGAGGTCGACGAACTGGCCGTCGCCGGCCACGCGCGCGGAACCGGCGTCGGCGCACGCCTCCTGCACGCGGTCACCGAGGACCGTGCGGACGGCCGCTGCTGGCTGCTCACCGCTGCCCGCGCCACCGACACCCTCCGCTTCTACGAGCGGGCCGGCTGGACGGCGGCCACCCACCCGTCGTCCTCGGGCATGAGCCACGCGGCGTTACTCGGCCCCCGGCATCCCGCCCGACACCTCGCGCCCCGCCCCCTGTGATCACCGAAACCGTGGAGCAACACCCCATGCGTACCGCCGACATCCGTTCCCGCTTCCTAGACTACTTCGCTGCCCGTGGCCACACGGTGGTGCCCAGCGCGCCGCTGCCGACCCCGGATCCGACGCTGCTGTTCGTCAATGCTGGCATGGTGCCGTTCAAGCCGTACCTGACCGGCGAGCAGGAGGCGCCGTGGCCGCGGGCGACCAGCGTGCAGAAGTGCGTGCGCACCCTGGACATCGAGGAAGTCGGCAAGACCACCCGGCACGGCTCGTTCTTCCAGATGAACGGCAACTTTTCGCTGGGCGACTACTTCAAGCACGAGGCCATCGCCTACGCGTGGGACCTGTCGACCACGGCCCAGGCGGACGGCGGTTATGGCCTGGACCCGGACAGGATCTGGGTGACCGTGCACCATTCCGACGACGAGTCGCGGAGCATCTGGCGCGAGGTCGCCGGCCTGCCCGAGGAACGGATCGTCGCGCGCGGTGACGAGGACAACTTCTGGTCGATGGGCGTGCCCGGCCCGTGCGGCCCGTGCTCGGAGCTGTATTACGACCGCGGCCCGGCGCTCGGCCGTGAAGGAGGCCCGGCGGTCGACGAGGACCGCTACATGGAGTTCTGGAACCTCGTCTTCATGCAGTACGAGCGCGGAGAGGGACCCGGCAAGTCCGGCTACCCGATCCTGGGCGAACTCCCGCGTCGCAACATCGACACCGGCATGGGCCTGGAACGCATGGCCACCCTCCTCCAGGGTGTCGACAACCTCTACGAGATCGACGAGACCCGGCCGATCCTCGACCGCGCCGCCGACCTCGCTACCGTCCGCTACGGCGCCGACCCCCAGGCCGACGTCCGCCTGCGCGTCGTCGCCGACCACGTCCGTACCGCTCTGATGCTGCTGGCCGACGGCACCAGCCCCGGCAACGAAGGACGCGGCTACGTGCTGCGCCGCATCCTGCGCCGCGCGGTGCGCTCCATGCGCCAACTCGGCCACCAGGAGGCGGTGCTGGGCGAGCTGCTGGCGGTGGCCCGTGACTGCATGGCGCCCAGCTACCCCGAGGTGGCGGACGCCTACGCCCGCATCGCAGACCAGGCGCAGGGCGAGGAGGACGCGTTCCGCGCCACTCTCAAGCAGGGCACCACCGTCCTGGACACCGCCGTCACCCGGGTGAAGGAGGACGGCGGTCGGATGCTGCCCGGCGCTCAGGCTTTCCTGCTGCACGACACCTACGGCTTCCCCATCGACCTCACCCTGGAAATGGCCGCCGAACAGGGCATCGAGGTCGACCGCGACGGCTTCACCGCCCTCATGAACGACCAGCGCGAACGCGCCCGCGCCGACGCCCGCGCCCGCAAGTCCGGCGGCACCACCGACACCACTGCGCTACGCGCCCTCCTCGACGCGCACGGGCCCACCGACTGGCAAGCCTGGACCGCCCTGACCACCGAGTCCCGCGTCCTCGGCATTCTGGGCACGGCAGGCCCGGTCCCGGTCGCCCACGAGGGCGAGATCGTCACCGTCGTCCTGGACCGCTCGCCCTTCTACGCCGAATCCGGCGGCCAGGACAGCGACGCCGGCCGCCTCTCATCCGCCAACGCGGAGGCCGAAGTCCTGGACGTGCAGCGCCCGCTGCCCGGCCTCATTGCCCACCAAGTCCGCATCACCTCAGGCGAACTCGCGCCCGACGACCCCGTGATCGCGGCAGTCGACCCGGAATGGCGACTCGGCGCCCGCCAGGCCCACTCCGGCACCCACGTCCTGCACGCCGCCCTGCGCGAGACCCTCGGCCCGACCGCCCTGCAATCCGGCTCCTACAACCGGCCCGGCCACCTCCGCCTCGACTTCCCCTGGCGCGGAGCCCTGTCCACGGCCGTGCGCAGCGAGATCGAGGAAGCCGCCAACCGCGCCCTGCGCAGGGACCTGCCCGTCGGCGTGCGTTGGATGACGCTGCCCGAGGCCAAGGAGATCGGCGCGCTCGCCCTGTTCGACGAGACCTACGGCGAGAAGGTCCGCGTCGTCGAGATCGGCGGTGCCTGGTCACGCGAACTGTGCGGCGGCACCCACGTCGAGCACGCTTCCCAAGTCGGCACCGTCGCGCTGACTGGCGAGTCCTCCGTCGGCGCGGGCATGCGCCGCCTGGAGGCGGCCGTCGGCATCGAGGGCTTCAACTATCTGGCCCGCGAACGCGACCTCGTATCCAGCATCGCCGAGCAGATCGGAGCACCCCGTGGCGAGCTTTCCGAGAAGATCACTGGTCTGCTGGACCGCCTGAAGAACGCTGATCGCGAGAACGTACGCCTCAAGGCACAGGGCGTCGCCGCACAAGCTGAGCAACTGGTTTCGGAGGCGGTCGACGCGAGCGGCACACTCGTCGTGACCGCCTTGGTGCCGGGCGCGGCGCAGGAAGCGCGCGCTCTCGCTCTCGCCGTCCGCGACCGTCTCCCGGCGAACACGCCCGGTGCCACCGCGGTCGCCACTGAGGAGGGTGCCCTCGTCATCGCAGCCAATCGCGCCGCCACCGATACAGGTCTACATGCCTCCGCCCTGGTCAAGGCGCTACTGGACGGCCGGGGTGGCGGTAACCAGGACATCGCCCAAGGTGGCGGGGTTGCCGCCGAACGCCTCCGAAAGCTCCTGGCCGACCTGCCTTCCATCGTCGCGAGCGAATCCTGATCACCGACTCGTCTTGTAGACGTCTTTGTTCGTCCCAGCCCGCGGCGACAGGGGTGGTCTTGGCCATGAACGCGACACGCGGTAACGTCTCTCCGTTATCGACGACGGTACGACGGAAGCCGGTGAGAGTCCGGCACGGTCGCGCCACTGTGTTCCAGCTGTTCCCGGACCGCTGGTGAGTCAGACCCGTGACTGTCGTCCTGTGCACCACCGAGATGGGACGCGAACTCCCGAGGAGGCCCTGCCATGGCGCAGCATGTCGCCCAGCCGACCGCCACCACCCCTGTCATACCGGCCAAGCTGCCGTTGAAGGCCATTGCCCCCTGGGCGGCTTTCTTCGGCATCCTGATGCTGGTCCTGCTGTACTTCGTCGGCGCGGAACAGGGCGCCACGTCCGTGTTCAGCGGCGCGGAGGTTCATGAATGGGTGCACGACGCCCGTCACCTGCTCGGTTTCCCCTGCCACTGACCAGAGGGACACGAGCTTTCTCATGAACTCAACCACCGTACGTAACCTGCTTGTTCGGGGCATGCTCGCCGGTCTCGCAGCCGGCGTGCTTGCTCTCGTCATCGCCTACTGGCTCGGTGAGCCGATGGTCGACAAGGCAATCGGCTTCGAGGAGGCCCACGCCGGGCACTCGCACGGCGACGAGGTCGAACTCGTCTCCCGCAGCCTGCAGTCCACGGCCGGTCTCGCCACCGGCGTCCTCGTCTACGGGGTCGCCTTCGGCGGCATCGCGGCCCTTGCCTACTGCTTCGCCCTGGGCCGGGTGGGCCGCTTCGGCCCGCGCGCCACGGCGCTGCTGCTCTCCGGCTGCGCCCTGCTCGCGGTCTACGTCGTTCCGTTCCTGAAGTACCCGGCCAACCCGCCCGCCGTCGGCAACCCCGACACCATCGGCAAGCGGACCACCCTGTACTTCCTGATGATGGTCCTGAGCGTGCTGCTCGCGGTCGCCGCGACGATTCTGGGCAAGCGCCTCGCACCCCGCCTCGGCACCTGGTGGGCGACCGTGACCGCAGTCCTCGGCTTCGCCGTAGTCGTGGGACTGGCCTATCAGTTCCTGCCCGTCATCAACGAGGTGCCGGAGCACTTCCCGGCCGCGCTGCTGTGGCGCTTCCGGCTCTCCGCCCTCGCCATGCAGACCGTCCTGTGGGGCGGATTCGGCCTGGTCTTCGGTGAGTTGGCCGAACGCCTGCTGAACCCGAAGCCCGCGACCGCCGTGTCCGGGCAGGCGCCGGTGCCCGCCGGGCAGTGACCTGATCCGACGCACGCGAGAGGGCCCGCGGAACCAACCGAGGGCCCTCTCGCGTTTCACAGGCACCACCGATGAGGCGACGAATCGAGGAGCCGCGTGGGGAGACAACCCGAGCCGCGACACATCACGCTCGGCGGTCGCGAAGCGGTCGCCCTGACACTCGACGAGTATGCGCAGCTTCTCGCGAGCCGCCGCCAGATCGGCGGGCAGAGCGCTCGAGTCCGCGTACTGGCTCAGGAAGCCAAGCGCACGGCACGTCTGGTGCAGGGGCTGGAGGAACTCATCGAGCAGTGCGGCGCGGACTCCTGTCCCGCAGGCGGCAATGCTCCGTCTCCCCGGGCATCGCAAAAGGATCACCAGAAGGACGGCGAGTGCCCGCGCTGCGCGATCGCTGAGCTGTTGCGGCGGCACAGAGACGTGACCAACGGCTGATCCGTCCCCACCCACCAGGACGTCAGCGCGGACGGCCTTCCACCGGATACGGCACGTACGCCCGCCGATCCGGATCGATGGCCAGTCGACTGCCGGCCGGCGGCCGAGCCCGCTGCGCGCAGTCCCGTCGCTCGCAGATCCGGCAGCCGAGACCGATCGGGGTCGCGGCTCGCGAATCGTCCAGGGCGACGCCCTCCGCGTAGACGAGACGCTGCGCGTGGCGCAGCTCGCAGCCCAGGGCGACGGCGAATTCCGCGCGCGGCGCGTGGTGTCCGAAGCCACCCCGTGTGATGGTCCGTGCGACCCAGAAATACCGCTTCCCGTCGGGCATCTCGGCTACCTGGGTGAGGACGCGGCCAGGTGCGGAGAAGGCCTCGTACACCGTCCACAGGGGGCAGGTGCCGCCGAGACGGGAGAAGTGAAAGTCGGTGGCCGACTGACGCTTGGAGATGTTGCCGGCGCGGTCCACGCGCAGGAAGGAGAACGGGACACCGCGCTGCTGGGGACGTTGCAGGGTGCTCAGGCGGTGGCAGATGGTTTCGAATCCCACGCCGAAGCGGGCGGACAGCAACTCGATGTCGTAACGGACGCGTTCGGCTGCGTCGTGGAACATCGTGTACGGCATCACGAACGCTCCGGCGAAGTAGTTCGCCAAACCGATCCGTGCGAGAGCCGCTGACTCGGTCGACGTCAACTCGTCTGTTCGCTCCGTTAGTTGAGTGAGTATGGCGCCGTGCTCCAGCAGTGCCAACTGAGTGGCCAGCTGGAAGGCGCGCTGGCCCTCGCTGAGCCAGGGCGAAAGGAACAGCAGACCCGCGTCCGGATCGAATCGTCGCGCGTCCCCGGACCCGGAATTCGGTGGTGACGGCGCGGCCTGGACCACACGGATCCCGTGCCGCGCGTGAAGCCGCAGTCTCAGGGCTTCGGACGCGCGGCTCGGCTGTACCTCCAGGCTTCGCGACAGGCGTTCGGCCTCGGCGTCCAGGGACTCGAAGTGATTGTGGTGGGCGTAGAAGAAGTCGCGTACCTCGTCGTGAGGTTCACTGGGCGGCAGCAGCCGCCCGCTGTGGGGATGGGGGCCGGCCAAGGCTGCCGCTTGCTCGGCGGTGTCGCGGTATCGGTGATGCAGGGCTACGAGAGCGCGGGCCACCTCCGGATGGTCGCGCGCGGCCTCACCGATCTCCTCGGCATCAAGCGGCGGTGCGCCGCACGCCTCGTCCGCGAGGGCAGCCTTCAGATCCGTGGCCAGCCTGTCCTCGTCGGCATCGGAGAAGTACTCGGTGTCGACGCCGAAAACCTCCGCGATCGCGCGTAGCACGGAGGCGGTGAGCGGTCGTTGCCCCTGCTCGATCTGGTTGGCGTAGCTGGAGGAGATCTTGAGGGCTCGGGCCATGTCGATCTGATTCATGCCGCGCTCACGCCGCAGGCGGCGCAGCTTGGCATGGGCGTAGATCTTGCGTCCCGCCGATCGCTGCGTCATCGCACACCTCGCTCCGAGAGCCGCCCCGGCGCCAGGTGGACCGGCGGCTGACCTTGCGAACATAGCATCCGCGGAATTCGCAAATTCCGCAGAAACGCAGCTCAGCGCTGTACGAATTCCGCAGCCCGAAGAGCTGGCACACCGGTCGCCGGGAGGGCAGTCTCGATCACGTCAGCACCTTCGGGAATCTACGAGGAGCGCCGTGATCGAGCATTCTGTCCGTGTCCACCCCAGCGCCGACCGCCTTCCGCGAGAGGAGCAGCTGGCCTGGAAGCTCGCCGCCGTCGCGACCGCCACCGACGAGCTGGACCCGGGCAGTGCGGCGATGGCGGTGAACCGGGTCATCGACAACGCCGCGGTCGCCGTCGCCTCGCTGACCAGGCGGCCGGTCGCGGTGGCCCGCGACCAGGCCGCGGCACACCGCGCGAGTTCACCCGGCGCGTCCGTCTTCGGTTCCCCCGGCCGTGTCTCGCCGGAGTGGGCGGCCTGGGCCAACGGCACCGCCGTGCGTGAACTCGACTTCCACGACACTTATTTGGCGGCTGACTACTCCCATCCCGGCGACAACATTCCCCCGCTCCTCGCCGTCGCCCAGCACACCGGCCGCTCCGGCGCCGACCTCTTGCGCGGCATCGTCGCCGCGTATGAGGTCCATGTGGCCCTGGTGAAGGGCATCTGCCTGCACGAGCACCGCATCGACCACGTGGCTCACTTGGGCGCCGCGACGGCGTCCGGAATCGGGGCGTTGCTCCGCCTGCCGACAGAGACCGTGTACCAGGCGATTCAGCAGGCCGTGCACACGACGACCGCCACTCGTCAGTCCCGCAAGGGCGAGATCTCCAGCTGGAAGGCATACGCGCCGGCCTTTGCCGGGAAGGCCGCCATCGAGGCGGTCGACCGCGCGATGCGCGGGGAGAGCGCGCCATCGCCCATCTATGAAGGCGAGGACGGGTTTCTCGCCTGGATGCTGGACGGGCCGCAGTCGGACTACACGGTCCTTCTTCCCGAGCCGGGCGAGCCGCGCCGCGCGATCCTCGATACGTACACGAAGGAGCACTCCGCCGAATACCAGGCGCAGGCCATCATCGACCTCGCGAGGCGACTGCGCGAGAAGGCCGGCCCTCTGGACCGGGTGCGCTCGGTGGTTCTGCACACCAGCCACCACACGCACAATGTCATCGGCTCCGGAGCCGGCGACCCGCAGAAGTACGACCCCGCCGCCAGCCGGGAGACCCTCGACCACTCGGTGCCGTACATCTTCGCCGTCGCCCTGGAAGACGGGTCATGGCATCACGAGCGCTCCTACGCTCCCGAGCGCGCCCGGCGCCCGGAGACCGTCGCTCTGTGGCAGAAGATCACCACAGTCGAGGACCCGGAGTGGACCCGCCGCTACCACGATCCGGATCCGGACCGTCGTGCTTTCGGCGGGCGCGCGGTCATCACGCTGGAGGACGGCTCGGTCATCGAGGACGAACTCGGCGTCGCCGACGCACACCCGGTCGGCACCCGCCCCTTCGACCGACCTGCCTACGCCGGAAAGTTCCGCGCCCTCGCCGAAGGGATCGTCACGACCGGCAACCAGGGCCGTTTCCTGGAGGCCGCCGAGCACCTCACCGAACTCGCCGCAACGGACCTGGACGGGCTCTTCCCGGCCGTGGACACCGGGGCCGTCGCCGCCTACGACGCCCAGCTTCCGAAGGGCCTGTTCTGATGCTCCTCCACACCCGCACCACTCCCACGCAGCGCCGAAAGTCTTTCCGCGAACAGCTGGCCAGCGGTCGACTGCTGCGCATGCCCGGCGCACTCAATCCGTTGTCGGCCCGCCTGATCCAGGACAGCGGATTCGAGGCCACCTACCTCTCCGGCGCCGTCCTCGCCGCAGACCTGGGCCTCCCCGACATCGGCCTCACCACCTCCGCCGAAATCGCCGCCCGTGCCCAGCAGACCACCCGAGTCACCGACTTGCCGGTGCTCATCGACGCGGACACCGGCTTCGGTGAACCGATGAATGCGGCCCGCACCGTCCAGCTCATGGAGGATGCCGGCCTGGCCGGGCTCCATTTGGAAGATCAGGTGAACCCCAAACGCTGCGGCCACCTGGACGGCAAGTCCGTCGTCCTTCGAGAGGACATGGTCCGGCGGGTGCGCGCGGCCGTCGACGCCCGTCGCGACCCGGACTTCCTGCTCATGGCCCGCACCGATGCGCGGTCGGTCGAAGGGCTCAATGCCGCGATCGAGCGGGCCAAGGCGTACATCGACGCCGGAGCCGACGCGATCTTCCCTGAAGCCCTCGCGAACGAGGCCGAGTTCGAGGCGTTCCGCACCGCCGTCGACGTACCGCTCCTGGCAAACCTGACCGAGTTCGGCAAGACCCCTCTCCTCGACACCCAGACCTTGGAAAACCTCGGCTACAACATCGCCCTGTACCCGGTCACCCTTCTGCGCCTCGCCATGGGCGCCGTCGAGGACGGCCTGCGCGCCATCGCAAGCGACGGCACGCAGGAGTCCCTGTTGCCGCGCATGCAGACCCGATCCCGCCTGTACGAACTTCTCGGATACGAGGAATACGCGGCGTTCGACTCGGCCGTCTTCGACTTCACACTCCCGCCCGAGACCTGACCCACCGGAGGTATCCGCCCATGACCACCGCCACACCGGAAGGCATCCACCGCGGCCTGGCCGGGATCGTCGTGGACACCACCGAGATCTCCACCGTCATTGAGGAGAGCAACTCCCTCACCTACCGCGGCTATCCGGTCCAGGACCTGGCCGCCCGACGCACGTTCGAGGAGGTCGCCTACCTCCTCTGGTACGGCGACCTCCCGGATGCCGGCCAACTGGGAGAGTTCCAGGCTCGTGAACGTGCCCTGCGACCGTTGGACCGCACCACGTCCGAGCTGCTCGCCCGACTGCCCGACACGTGCCACCCCATGGACGTCCTGCGCACAGCGGTCAGCTTCTTCGGCGCTGAGGACCCCACCGAGGACGACGGGAGCGCCGCAGCCAACCGCACCAAGTCCCTCACCCTACTGGCGAGACTGCCCACCGTGGTGGCGGCGGACCAGCGACGCCGTCGAGGGCTCGCACCGATCCAGCCGAATCCGGAACTGGGCTACGCGGAGAACTTCTTCCACATGTGCTTCGGCAGTGTGCCGTCCCCGGAGGTCGTCCGCTGCTTCGAGATCTCGCTCGTCCTCTATGCCGAGCACAGCTTCAATGCCTCGACGTTCACCGCGCGAGTGGTCACCTCCACACTGTCCGACCTTTACAGTGCGGTCACCGC
The DNA here is from genome assembly GCF_044453445.1 of Streptomyces sp. NPDC051684. Classification (NCBI taxonomy): domain Bacteria; kingdom Bacillati; phylum Actinomycetota; class Actinomycetes; order Kitasatosporales; family Streptomycetaceae; genus Streptomyces; species Streptomyces sp. NPDC051684. The sequence continues at coordinate 15,275 of NZ_JBITCS010000038.1, forward strand.
CGCGATCGGTGCGCTGAAGGGACCGCTGCACGGCGGAGCCAACGAGGCCGTGATGCACATGCTGGCCGAGATCGAGGACCCGCAGAACGCCCAGCAGTGGTTGCAGGACGCCCTCGCCGCCAAGCGCAAGATCATGGGCTTCGGCCACCGCGTGTACAAGCACGGGGACTCACGGGTGCCGATCATGCAGGACGCTCTCGACCAGCTCGTCGCGCGCGCCGCCGCCCCGGAGACGACCCGTCTGGCCAGGCTCCACGCCGCCCTGCGCGAGGCGATGCTCATCGACAAGGGCATCCACCCCAACCTCGACTATCCGGCCGGACTGGCCTACCACCTGATGGGCTTCGACATCCCCGTCTTCACACCGATCTTCGTGATGAGCCGCATCACCGGATGGACCGCGCACATCACGGAACAGCTCGCGCACAACGCACTCATTCGCCCACTCGCCTCCTACGACGGCCCCGGCGAGCGACCCGTCCCCACCCGTCTGTGACCGGACCAGCATCGGACCCCGATGCCCTCACCCCACCTGCGACAATGCATCGCATGACCACGGAGCAACGCCGGATACTCGTCATCGGCATCGGCGCGGGCGACCCGGATCACCTGACCCTCGGCGCGGTCAAGGCCATCCGCAGCGCCGACGTCTTCTTCATCGTCGGCAAGGGACCCGACAAGTCCTCTCTCACGGACCTGCGGCACGGCATGATCGATGAGCACGCAGAAGGCCCCTATCGCGTCGTCGAGGTGGAGGATCCGAGCCGGGACCGTCGGCCGATGGACCGGGGCGACTACACGGCCGCCGTCCAGGCTTGGCGAGAGCGCCGGGGCGAGATCTTCGAGCGACTGCTGCGCGAAGAAATGACGGCCGGACAGACCGGTGCCTTCCTCGTCTGGGGCGACCCGTCCCTGTACGACAGCACGCTCGGCATCCTGGCCGACATCGAGGAACGCGGCGCGGTGTCCGCCACCGTCGACGTCATCCCGGGCATCACCAGCGTCTCCACGCTCGCGGCCCGTCACCGCATCCCGCTGAACCAGGTCGGGCGGCCCGTGCACATCACGCCTGCCCGCCGCCTGCCCGACGTGGGCCAGAACGACGACGGAGACATCGTCGTCATGCTCGACGCCCACGAGTCCTTCACCCAGGTCGAGGGCGACGACGTGTGGATCTACTGGGGCGCCTACCTCGGTACCCCCGACGAACTCCTGATCGCCGGCCCACTCAACGAGGTCTCCGACCGCATTCGACAGGTACGGTCCGCGGCCCGCGCAGAGCACGGATGGATCATGGACACCTACCTACTTCGCATCGTGAAGCCGTCCTCCGCCGTCTGACGGCGCTGATCTGCCCTGCCGGACGAGCATGCGCGCCGGCTCACGCCCGGCTGGTACCGGTGGTCCAGGCCGGTTCGATGTGGCTGAGCCAGGTGTCCTGTTCGTCGGCCAGAGCGTGTTCCAAGGGAAGGGGAACGAATCGGCAGGCGAAAGCCATGCCGTCGTCCTCGCCACCCCCTCGGACCCGATGAACCCAGGAATCCAGGGTGCTCGGTCCCACTTGGAGATGGAAGAACGTCGTACGCCGCGGTTGGCCGGTCTCGGGGTGGGGCTTGTCCTCTTCGGCGACAGCCCCGACCACGAGAGCTGTCGAAAGGCCTGTCTCCTCGAAGGTCTCGCGCAGGACCGCGGTGTGATGATCCTCTCCGGCTTTGACGCCTCCCGCAGGGATCTGTGTGCCCGCTTCGGGCATGCCGAGATGGTCGAAGACCAGCAACTCGGGGCCGGCGGCGTCCCGGATGACGTAAGCGGCGACGCGGATTCTCGGCTGAGTCATCCGGCCATTGTGTGCGGCACGAGTCGCCGGGACCTCACGTCCTCTGGATTTACTAGGACGTCCAACTATATAGTCGAGGAAAGGTCCGCGGTGCAGGGAAGCCGGTGTGAGTCCGGCACGGTCCCGCCACTGTGACCGGGGAGTTCGCCGTCGAGCAGTACGCCACTGACGTGATCGATGTCGGGAAGGCGGGCGGTGCGCGCTGATCCGGAAGTCAGGATACCGGCCGCGGAATGTTCCGTGTTGTCCACGAGGATGGAGCTGACACGCATGGCACCGGTGCGTTTCCACGATCCCGGCGGTCCTGCCCGACAGGCCCGACTCAGCCGCGACTTCTCCCGCATCCCGATCGTCACTCGCTGACGGCCGCGCAGCCATTCGCGCTCTCGCGCGGCCCCGACGCGCACGTACGCCACCGCGTCTCCGTGCCGTCATGGCCGCGCGCCATCCGGATCACCTGACGAGAGCAGGCATTCATGGTCCGCACGCAAGACCGCGCCCCCGTGCGCGAGTTGACCCACTTCGTCGGCGGCAGGCACACCGAGGGAACCTCGGGATCCTACGGCGACGTCTACGACCCCAATACTGGGCAGATCCAAGCCCGCGTCCCGCTCGCGAACCGAGCCGAGACCGAGGCCGCCATCGCCGACGCGGATCGGGCTCAACGCGAGTGGGGCGATTGGAACCCGCAGCGCCGAGCCAGGGTCCTGCTGAAGTTCCTCGCACTCGTCGAGCAAGACAAGGACGCGCTCGCCAGGCTGCTGTCGTCCGAACACGGCAAGACCATCGCCGACGCGCACGGCGACATCCAACGAGGCCTGGATGTAGTGGAGTTCGCCGCCGGAATCCCGCACCTCCTCAAGGGCGACTTCACGGACAACGCCGGCACCGGCATTGACGTCCACTCCCTACGCGCACCACTCGGCGTTGTCGCGGGCATCACTCCGTTCAACTTCCCCGCCATGATTCCGCTTTGGAAGGCAGCACCAGCGCTCGCTTGCGGCAACGCCTTCATCCTCAAACCCTCTGAGCGCGACCCGTCCGTCCCCCTACGCTTGGCGGAGCTCTTCCTGGAGGCCGGTCTGCCGCCCGGTGTGCTCAACGTCGTCAACGGTGGACGCGAGGCCGTCGACACGCTGCTGACCGACCCCCGTGTCGCCGCGCTGGGCTTCGTCGGCTCCACTCCCATCGCCGCCCACGTCTATGCGACCGCTGCCGCACAGGGAAAACGTGCCCAGTGTTTCGGCGGCGCCAAGAACCACATGATCGTGATGCCGGACGCCGACCTCGACCAGGCCGTCGACGCGCTGATCGGTGCCGGATACGGGTCCGCGGGCGAGCGCTGCATGGCCATCTCCGTCGCCGTGCCCGTCGGCGAGGACACCGCCGACGCACTGGTGACCCGCCTCAAGGAACGCATCGCCACCCTCCGTATCGGTCGCGGTGACGACCCGCAGGCCGATTTCGGCCCCCTCGTCTCCCGGGAAGCCGTCGACCGGGTGCGCTCCTATGTCGACCACGGCGTGAAGGAGGGCGCCGAACTGGTCGTCGACGGAAGCGACTTCAGCCTCGCTGGCCATGAGGATGGCTTCTTCACCGGCGCCAGTCTCTTCGACCGCGTCACCCCAGACATGCGTATCTACCAAGAGGAGATCTTCGGCCCGGTGCTGTGCATCGTGCGCGCCGCCACATACGAAGACGCCCTGCGCCTGCCCAGCGAGCACACCTACGGCAACGGGGTCGCCATTTTCACCCGCGACGGCGACACAGCCCGCGACTTCACCCGGCGTGTGAACACCGGCATGGTCGGCGTCAACGTCCCCATCCCCGTACCCGTCGCCTATCACACCTTCGGAGGGTGGAAGGCGTCAGGCTTCGGCGACCTCAACCAGCACGGACCCGACGCGATCCGCTTCTACACCCGTACGAAGACCGTCACCTCGCGCTGGCCCGCCGGCCTGCGCGAAGGAGCGAGCTTCACGATCCCGACGATGGAGTGAGCACCATGACGCACGCCATGCTCACCGAGGATCAACAAGCCCTGGTCGAAACCACGCTGGACTTCGCCCAGGACCACCTCGCGCCGCACGCCGTCACCTGGGACCGGGACAAACACTTTCCCGTCGACGTCCTCCGCAAGGCCGCCGGTGTCGGTCTCGGCGGCATCTACGTCCGGGAGGAAGAGGGGGGTTCAGGGCTCAGCCGGGCAGACGGAGTGCTCGTCTTCGAGGCCCTGGCTTCCGGCTGCCCGTCCATCGCCGGCTACCTCTCCATCCACAACATGGTCGCCTGGATGATCGACCGATACGGCGACGACGACCAGCGGACGCGCTGGCTGCCCCGCCTCTGCTCGATGGACGACCTTGCCAGCTACTGCCTCACCGAGCCGGGCGCTGGATCCGACGCCGCCGCCCTCACCACGAGGGCCTCTCGTGACGGGAACGACTGGCTCCTCACGGGCGTGAAGCAGTTCATCTCCGGCGCGGGCGCATCTCAGCTCTATGTGGTCATGGCCCGGACGGGGGGCCACGGAGCCGAGGGAGTCTCAGCGTTCCTCGTCGACAAGAGCGACCCCGGCGTCTCGTTCGGCCCCAACGAACAGAAGATGGGCTGGAACGCCCAGCCCACCCGGCAGGTCGTCCTGGAAGACGTGCGCCTGCCCGGCGATCGACTCCTCGGAAGCGAGGGGCAGGGCTTCCGTATCGCGATGAACGGCCTCAACGGCGGCCGTCTCGGCATCTCGGCCTGCTCACTGGGCGGCGCGCGGAGCGCACTGAACCGCAGCCTCGCGCACCTCGCCGACCGCGAGGCATTCGGGCGGCGCCTGCTCGACGCCGAAGCCCTGCGGTTCCGCCTCGCCGACATGGCGACCGAACTGGCCGCCGCACGCGCCCTCGTGCAGCAGGCGGCCCAGGCCCTGGACCGCGGCGATCCGCAGGCCCCGTACCTCTGCGCGATGGCCAAACGCTACGCGACGGACACGGGCTACTCGGTCGCGGACCGGGCACTCCAACTCCATGGCGGATACGGCTACTTGAGCGAGTACGGCATCGAGAAGATCGTCCGCGACCTACGGGTGCACCAGATCCTGGAAGGGACCAACGAGATCATGCGTGTCATTGTCGCCCGCGGCCTGACGGAGGCGTTCGGATGACCGACGCCGAGGAAGCGGTCCTGCTGCACACGGAAGGCCGGGCCGCCCACATCACACTGAACAGGCCCCGCGCTCTCAACGCACTGACACACGCGATGGTCCGCCGCATCGACCATGCTCTCCGCGCTTGGGAGCACGACGCCAGCGTGGAGACCGTGGTGATCAGCGGAGCGGGGGAGCGCGGTCTGTGCGCGGGGGGCGACATCCGCGCCATCTACGACGATGCCCGCGACAACGAAGGCTCGGCGTCGGTAGCGTTCTGGCGCGACGAATACCACCTCAACGCCAGAATCGCCCGCTACCCGAAACCGTACGTCGCCGTGATGGACGGCATCGTGATGGGCGGGGGAGTAGGCGTGTCCGCACACGGAGACGTCCGCATCGTCACCGAGCGCTCCCGCATCGCCATGCCCGAGACCGGCATCGGCTTCATCCCAGATGTCGGTGGAACGTACCTACTGGCCCTGGCGCCGGGGGAGTTGGGGACACACCTCGCCCTGACCGGCGCGCCGATCGGAGCGGGCGACGCCCTGCTCTGCGGGCTCGCCGACCACTTCGTACCTCGCCACTCTCTCCGCGACTTCATGGCGGACCTCGCAGACCAGCCGGTGCGGGAGGCCGTGGCCCGGCACGTACAGACGCCGCCAGAAGGGGAGTTGGCGGCCCAAAAGGCCTGGATCGATGACTGCTACGGAGCCGACACGGTCGAGGAGATCGTGCAGCGCCTCCTCGCGAGCAATGCGCCCGCAGCGAAGGGCGCGGCGGAAACCTTGCTGGCAAAATCGCCAACTGCCCTGAAGGTCACCCTCGCCGCCCTGCGCAAAGCGCGGCAGCTCGGCCCCCTGGAGCGCGTTCTCGATCAGGAGTACCGCGTCTCCTGTACGGCGCTGACTTCGCCGGACTTCGTCGAGGGCATCCGCGCCCAAGTCGTCGACAAGGACCGTGACCCGCGCTGGACGCCGTCGACGCTCGTCGAGGTCGCGGACGAAGACGTTCGGCAGTACTTCGCGGGCCTGGGCGAGCGAGAACTCGGACTCGCCGGTTCCGACAACGCTACGGAGGTGGTCTGGTGAGCCGAACTGTCGCATTCATCGGCCTGGGGCACATGGGCGGACCGATGGCCGCCAACCTGGTGCGGGCCGGACATCGCGTGCTCGGACACGACCTGATTCCAGCCGCGGTGGACGACGCCGTGAAGTCGGGTGTGGAAGCCATGTCCCGGGCGGCTGACGCCGTCGCGGTGGCTGACACGGTCGTCACCATGCTGCCCGCGGGCCGGCATGTCCTCGGGCTGTATGACGACATCCTCGAAGCTGCCCGACACGACACACTTTTCATCGACTGCTCCACCATCGACGTCACTGATGCCCGCACCGCTCATGAGCGGGCGACCGCCGCCGGGATGCGCGCGCTCGACGCACCCGTCTCCGGAGGTGTGGTCGGCGCCGAAGCCGCCACACTGACGTTCATGACCGGTGGCGGAGAGGCCGAGTTCCAGGACGCGCGGCCGCTGCTGGAAGCCATGGGGAAGAAGGTCGTGCACTGTGGTGGAGCCGGCGCGGGCCAGGCCGCCAAGATCTGCAACAACATGATCCTCGGCGTCTCGATGATCGCGGTGAGCGAGGCGTTCGTCCTCGGCGAGAGCCTGGGCCTGTCCCATCAAGCCCTGTACGACGTCGCTTCCACGGCCTCCGGGCAATGCTGGGCGCTGAGTGTCAACTGCCCTGTCCCGGGCCCGGTTCCCGAGAGCCCCGCCAACCGGGACTATCGGCCGGGTTTCGCCGCCGCTCTCATGGCGAAGGACCTCGGCCTTGCCGCCAACGCCGTCCGTGCCGAAGGAGTCCAGGCCGAACTCGGTCTGCGAGCAGCCGAGATGTACACCGCCTACGCCGAACGCGTGGGTGCGACGGAGGACTTCTCCGGCATCGTCCGAATTATCCGGGCCCACGACGGAGGCGACCAGTGACGACCGACCCGGCCGAGATCACGTACGAGACGATCCTCGTCGAACGCAACGACCGCACCGCCGTGGTGACCCTCAACCGTCCCAAGGCACTGAACGCGCTCAATCTGCAGCTCATGGAAGAAGTGGTCGCCGCGACGACGGCCCTCGACCGTGATCCCGATTGCGGCTGCATCGTGATTGCCGGCTCCGACAGGGCGTTCGCGGCCGGCGCCGACATCAAGGAGATGAGGCCGCGCGCGTACATCGACATGTACCTCGACGACTGGTTCGCAGCGTGGGACCGGCTCGGGCAACTGCGCACTCCGACTGTCGCTGCGGTCTCCGGCCACGCGCTGGGTGGCGGCTGCGAGTTGGCGATGCTCTGCGACATCCTGCTGGCTGCCGACACCGCGGTGTTCGGTCAGCCCGAGATCAAGCTGGGCGTCATTCCCGGCATCGGTGGCTCGCAGCGCCTGACGCGCGCCGTGGGCAAGGCCAAAGCGATGGAGATGTGCCTGACGGGCCGCACGATGGACGCCGTCGAGGCGGAGCGCAGCGGCCTGGTCTCACGTGTCGTCCCGGCCGACGAGCTGATGCCCCAGGCGCTGGCGGTCGCCGAGGCCGTCGCGGGTATGTCCTTGCCCGTGGCGATGATGGCGAAGGAAGCGGTCTCCCGCGCCTTCGAGACCTCGCTGACCGAGGGAGTGCGCTTCGAACGTCGTCTGTTCCACGCGGTGTTCGCCACCGACGATCAGAAGGAGGGCATGGGCGCCTTCGTCGAGAAACGATCCCCCGCGTTCCGCCACCGCTGACCGGGACGAGGCCGACGCCAACCGTCCTGCGGCGTCGGCCTCCGCGGTGCCTGCCCTAGCCACAGTTGGTGCGCAGCTCGGCGATCGCGTTCTCGAAGTCGGTGAGTGATTCGAACGCGCGGTAGACGGACGCGAACCGCATGTAGGCCACCGGGTCCAGTTCGCTGAGTGGTTCCAGAACGGCCAAACCCAACTCGTGCGTAGACAGTTGGGCGCTTCCGGTGGCCCGCACGTTCTCCTCGACCTGCTGGCCGAGACGGTCGAGCATGTCTTCGGTGATGGGGCGTCCCTGGCATGCTTTGCGGACGCTGGTGACGATTTTCGTGCGGCTGAACGGTTCCGTTACGCCGCTGCGTTTGACCACGAGCAGCGAGTACGTCTCCACCGTCGTGAAGCGACGATGACAGTGCGGGCACTGCCTGCGTCGCCGGATCGAGGTCCCGTCGTCGGTCGATCGACTGTCGATGACGCGAGTGTCGGGGAGCCTGCAGAAGGGGCAGCACACCGTTCGTGTCCTTTCCGGATGCCTGGACGGTTGAGGTGCACGGCGGTGCGATGCCGCGTGTGCGGAATCTCGATCATGCGGGTCCGCACGCTGCAGCGGGTCGGAAACCTGTCTGTCGAGCTACTCCACTTGACGCCCGGGCCCGAGTCCGAGGTTCTGATAAATCTCCGTGGTCACGGTGGAGTAGTTCATCGTCATGAAATGCAGTCCGGGTGCTTCGGCGTCGATCAACCGACGGCACATTTCCGTTGCGTGCTCGATTCCGAGAGATCTGACCGCGGTGGCGTCGTCTTCGGCGGCGAGCATCCGATCGGCAAGTTGTGCGGGGAATGTTGCGGTCGACAGTGTGGGGATTCGCTGCAGAGATCGGATGGTCGTCACCGGCATGATCTCCGGGATGATCGGCGTGTCGCATCCTGCGGCGACCACAAGATCGCGGAATCGTAGATACTCATCGACGTCGAAAAACATCTGGGTAATGGCGTAGTCCGCTCCGGCGTGGCATTTCTCGACGAAATGGCGGACGTCGGCGGCGCGATCTCCTGACCGTGGATGCATCTCGGGGAAGGCAGCGACCCCGACGCAGAAGTTTCCCGACTCCTTGATGAGACTGACCAACTCTGCCGCGTAGTCGACGCCTTGCGGATGCCTGGTCCAGGTGCCGAGAGGGTCGCCGGGCGGATCACCACGGAGGGCGAGAATGTTACGTACTCCCTGGTCAGCGTAGTGGCCAAGGATGTTCCGCAGCTCGGCGACACTGTGGTCCACGGCCGTCAGGTGGGCGACGGGCGTGAGCGTCGTGTCCTGAGCTATGCGGCCGGTGACGTTGATGGTGCGCCCCCGCGTCGATCCGCCGGCACCGTACGTCACCGAAACGAAAGTAGGCGACAGCGCCTCCAATCTGCGGATGGCAGTCCATAGCCCAGCTTCGGCAGCCGGGCTGCGAGGAGGCATGAACTCGAACGAATACGAGCGGCCTCCCCGGGCAAGCAGATCGCGAATCGAGTCCGCACTGTCCGAGCGAGTGCTGGGGGTACCGAGAGCCATAATTGCAGCCTATCGATGCATCGAACTCGGCACGAGGGAAGTCCACTTGCTGATACGCGGATCACAAAATGAGTTCCTGGCTGTACAGCGTGAATCCGGATCGGTCATGATTCCCGCATGAGCGCGTACAAGACCATGCCGCCCGCCCTTCCGTCGTGGGACCGATGCGGTGTCATGGGGATCGTCAATGTGACGCCGGACTCCTTTTCCGATGGCGGCCTTTGGCTGGACGCGGGCCGCGCGGTGGCGCACGGTCTCGAACTGGCCGCTCAGGGAGCGGACATCGTGGACGTCGGCGGCGAGTCCACACGTCCGGGAGCCACACGCATCACCTGCGAGGAGGAGCTGCGGCGGGTGCTTCCCGTCGTGCGCGGGCTCGTCGCGGGTGGTGCGCTCGTCAGCGTGGACACGATGCGCGCGCAGGTCGCGCAGGCAGCGGTCGATGAAGGCGCCTGCCTCATCAACGATGTCAGTGGCGGACGAGCGGATGGCGAGATGGCGAGGGTTGCCGCCAAGACCGGCGTGCCGTTCGTGGTCATGCACTGGCGTGGCCACTCGGGCGGCATGGACGGGCTGGCCGACTACCAGGACGTGAGCGCCGACGTCGTCCGGGAGGTCGGGAGGCAGATCGACGCGGTGGTCTCCGCCGGCGTGGACATCGACAACGTGATCGTCGATCCGGGGCTCGGCTTTGCCAAGTCCCGTTCCGACGACTGGGACCTGCTCGCCGGGATCGACGCACTGACGCAGTTCGGATGTCCCGTGCTGGTGGGAGCGTCCCGCAAGCGCTTCTTGGGGACGCTGCTGGCGGATCCGTGCTCCGGCACACCTCGGCCGGCTCGCGAGCGTGACGCCGCGACCGCCGCCGTCTCCGCCTTGGCCGCCGCCCGCGGCGCATGGGCCGTGCGCGTGCACGACGTGGCCGGCTCGGCCGACGCGGTACGCGTCGGATCGGCCTTGCGGGAGGCCGATGAGCGCGCCCAGCTGGCGCGTTCGGCGGTCGTGTCGAGTCACTGAATCGGGCCGTTCTGTCGTAGGCGGCGAGGACGCGATGGAGAGGGCAGGTGTCCGTCCGGTGCGTGCGGTGCTCGTACCGGACGGACAGCGGGCGGTGATGCCCGGCTATGACGGCACGGGGGCGGCACACCTTGTTTCGTCCGGTACGGGTATCTCGTCGGCGCCGGGCACCATGACCTGGACGCGATCGAGGAGTGTCGCGACCACCTCGTCGAGGTCGATTAGCTTCTCCACGGACCGCAGTTGAGGCAACGCCGCCCGCGTACTCACCCGCGGTGGAGCGAGCAACTGACAGCAGTCCTCATCGGGAAGTACGGAGATCTCAGCTGTGCCGATGGCCCGTGCCGCGTCGATGATCTCCTGCTTGTCCCAGCCGACCAGCGGCCGAAGCACGGGCAGCGTCGCCGCCTCGTCCACCGCCGCCATGTTCGCCAGAGTCTGACTGGCGACCTGACCGAGACTGTCGCCGGTGACCAGTGCCTCCGACCCGATGCGGGCGCCAAGAGCCGACGCCGTACGCACCATCAGCCTGCGCTGCGCGACGACCTGGAGTCGGCCTGCTCCGGCGACGGCGAGCTGCTTCTGCGCCTTGCCGAGCGCGATTACATGCAGGGTGCCGGCGGGTTGGTATCTGTTCAGCTCGCGAGCGAGTGCGTACGCCTTGTAGACCGACGACGGGTTCGTGTACGGGGCGCCGTTGAAGTGCACGAAGTCGCACGAAAGACCGCGCCGCATCGCCCGGTGGGCGGCGACGGGGGAGTCGTATCCGCCGGACAGCAGAACCAGTGCCCGGCCGCTGGACCCGACGGGCAGACCCGTCAAGCCCGGCAGACGCGTCCACGACAGGTACGTCTCCTTGCGGTCGATCTCGATGGACAGCAGGACCTCCGGGCGCTTCAGCTCCACCGGCAGGTTCGGCATCGCCTCCTTGAGGCTGGCGCCCACCCGCGCGGCCACCTGGGACGAGGTCAGCGGGAACTGTTTGTCCCGCCGCCGGGCCCGCACGGCGAAACTCCGTACGGGCCCGAGGGCCGCACGTTCCCGCAACGCGTCGACGCCGGCTCGAGTGATGTCGGCGAGAGTGCTCGGGACGCGCACGGCCGGTTCGACGGAGTTGAACCCGACCACACGCTGCGCGCGCTCCACCAGTGCCTCGATACTGACCGAGCCGTCGCCGCCCAGCACGGTCACGTTCTGGGCGGTCTTGATCCACGTGGAGCCGCCGACACCGCGCAGGGCGACCCGCAGGTTGTCGTGCAGCCGCTCAGTGAACCGGTGACGATTGCGCCCCTTGAGGAAGATCTCGCCGTGTTTGAGCAGCACGCAGGGCCCGTACGAGGCGGTGGGCCGCTGCGCGGGCACGAAGGGTTGGTCGGGCATGAAAGTCAGAAGTCCCAGTCGTCGTCGTCCGTGTCCTCGGCCTTGCCCATGACGTACGAGGAGCCCGACCCGGAGAAGAAGTCGTGGTTCTCGTCCGCGGCGGGGGACAGGGCAGCGAGGATCTCGGGATTGACCTCGGTCTCGTCCGCGCCGAAGCGGGCCGGGTAGCCGAGGTTCATGAGCGCCTTGTTGGCGTTGTAGCGGACGAAGACCGCGACGTCGTCCATCAGTCCGAGCGGCTCGTACAGCTCACCCGAGTACTCCAGCTCCAACTCGTAGAGATGATCCAGGAGTTCGTGCGTGAAGGCCCGCATCTGCTCCTGCTCTGCCGGGGACCGCTTCTCCAGACCCCGCTGGTACTTGTAGCCCGAGTAGTAGCCGTGCACCGCCTTGTCGCGCAGGATCAGGCGGATCATGTCGGCCGTGTTGGTGAGCAGGGCGTGCGTCGAGAAGTGCAGCGGAAGGTAGAACCCGGCGTACAGCAGGAGCGAGGAGAGCAGTGTCGAGGCGACCTTGCGCTTGAGCGGGTCGTCGCCGTAGTAGTGCTGGAGGACCGCCTTGCAGCGCCGCTGGAGTACGTCGTTGCCGACAGCCCACTCGTAGGCGTCATCGATCTCCGGTGTCGTGGAGAGGGTGGAGAAGACCGACGAGTAGCTGCGGGCGTGCACGGCCTGCATGAAGGCGATGTTCGTGTACACCGCCTCCTCGTGCTCTGTGCGGGCGTCCTGGATCTGCACGATCTCGCCGACGGTCGCTTGCACGGTGTCGAGCATGGTCAGCCCGGTGAACACCCGCATGGTGAGCGTGCGTTCGTCGGCGCTGAGCCGCTGCTGCCAGGCGCCCACGTCGTTGGACAGCGGCACCTTCTCCGGCAGCCAGAAGTTGGAGGTCAGCCGGTTCCAGACCTCCAGGTCCTTCTCGTCGGTGACCCGGTTCCAGTTGACGGGGCGCAGCCGGGCGGCCGGGTTGTGCCGGTAGGACGGAGGCGTGACCGAGAGTTCGGCCAGGGCGGGGATGGTCGTCATCGTTCGTGCTTTCGCGAGGAGTGCGGGCAGGGGAGGGAGATCAGAGAGTGCAGGCCAGGCAGTTCTCGATCTCGGTGCCGGCCAGGGCCTCCTGGCGCAGCCGGATGTAATAGAGGGTCTTGATGCCCTTGCGCCAGGCGTGGATCTGGGCCTTGTTCAGATCACGGGTCGTGGCCGTGTCCCGGAAGAACAGCGTGCAGCTCAGCCCTTGGTCGACATGCTGAGTGGCCGCCGCGTAGGTGTCGATGATCTTCTCGTAGCCGATCTCGTACGCGTCCTGGAAGTACTCCAGATTGTCGTTGTCCATGTGGGGTGCCGGGTAGTAGACACGGCCGAGCTTGCCCTCCTTGCGGATCTCCACCTTGGAGGCGATGGGGTGGATGGAGGCGGTGGCGTCGTTGATGTAGCTGATCGACCCGGTCGGCGGCACGGCCTGGAGGTACTGGTTGTAGATCCCGTGCTCCTGGACCGACGCCTGCAGAGCACGCCAGTCGTCCTGCGTGGGAAGCCGCACACCGGCGTCGGCGAACAGCGTCCGCACTCGCTCGGTCGCGGGCTCCCACGTCTGCCCGGTGTACTTGGCGAAGTACGAGCCGTCGGCATAGGCGGACGTGGCGAAACCGTCGAAGGCGGCGCCACGCTCGATCGCCAGCCGGTTGGAGGCGCGCAGCGCGTGATAGGCCACGGCGTAGAAGTACATGTTCGTGAAGTCGACGCCCTCCTCGCTGCCGTAGTGGATGCGCTGCGAGGCGAGGTAGCCGTGCAGGTTCATCTGGCCGAGGCCGATGGCGTGGGACTGGTCGTTGCCGTGGGCCACGGACGGCACCGCGTCGATGTGCGACTGGTCCGAGACGGACGTCAGGCCCCGCACCGCCGTCTCGACCGTGGAGCCGAAGTCGGGTGAGGCCATGGTGGCCGCGATGTTCAGCGACCCGAGATTGCAGGAGATGTCCTTGCCCACGGTCTCGTAGCCGAGCGAAGTGTCGTACGTGCTGGGCGTGTTGACCTGGAGGATCTCCGAGCAGAGGTTGGACATGTTGATCCAGCCCTCGATCGGGTTGGCCCGGTTCACCGTGTCCTCGAACAGCAGATACGGGTAGCCCGACTCGAACTGCAGCTCCGCGATCGTCTTGAAGAACTCGCGGGCGCTGATCGTGGTCTTGCGCACGCGCGGATTGGCCACCAGGTCGTCGTAGTGCTCGGTCACCGAGAGGTCGGACAGCGGGCGGCCGTACTCGCGTTCCACGTCGTACGGCGAGAACAGGTGCATGTCCTCGTTGCGCTTGGCCAGTTCGAAAGTGATGTCGGGAACGACCACGCCCAGCGACAGCGTCTTGATGCGGATCTTCTCGTCCGCGTTCTCCCGCTTCGTATCGAGGAACCGCATGATGTCCGGATGGTGCGCGTGGAGGTAGACCGCGCCCGCGCCCTGCCGTGCGCCGAGCTGGTTCGCGTAACTGAAGGAGTCCTCAAGGAGCTTCATGACGGGAACGACGCCGGACGACTGGTTCTCGATCTTCTTGATCGGCGCGCCCTGCTCGCGCAGGTTCGTGAGGAGGAGGGCCACGCCGCCACCGCGCTTGGACAGCTGGAGCGCGGAGTTGATGCCGCGTCCGATGGACTCCAGGTTGTCCTCGACGCGCAGGAGGAAGCACGAGACCAGTTCGCCTCGCTGGGCCTTGCCCGCGTTGAGGAAGGTCGGCGTGGCCGGCTGGAAGCGACCGCTGAGCATCTCGTCGACGAGGCGTGAGGCCAGAGTCTCGTCGCCCGCGCCCAGGTACAGCGCCGTGGCGACGACGCGGTCCTCGTACCGCTCCAGGTACTGCGATCCGTCGAAGGTCTTGAGGGTGTACGACGTGTAGTACTTGAAGGCGCCGAGGAAGGTGCGGAAGCGGTGCTCGTGGGCGTAGGCCTGCCGGTACAGGCCCTCGATGAAGGCCCAGTCGTAGCGGCGAATCGGCTCCGCTTCGTAGTAGTCGTGGTCGATGAGGTAGGTGATCTTCTCCTGGAGGGTCGGGAAGGTCACCGTGTTGGGGTTCACGTGCTGCAGGAAGTACTGCCGGACGGCCTCGCGGTCCTGGTCGAACTGGATGCGGCCGTCGCAGTCGTACATGTTCAGCATCGCGTTGAGCGCGTGGTAGTCCTTGCGCGTGCCCACCGACTCGCGCTGGGCCGCGGGAACCGTGACCGCCGGGGTGAGGGTGCTCACGCCGTCCGCCTGACCGTCGCTCGTCCGGTCGTCGGTGAGTGTCGTGTCCAAAACCTCTCCAGCCCTTCTCGTACGGCGCGGACGTCGCGGTCCGTGCCCAGCAGTTCGAATCGGTACAGCTCCGGCACACTGCACTTCGCCGAGATGACCCGGCCGGCCAGGCAGTAGTCGACGCCGAAGTTCGTGTTGCCCGAGGCGATCACGCCGCGCAGCAGTGCGCGGTTGGCCTCGATGTTCAGAAAGCGGATCACCTGTTTGGGGACCGCGCCCGCGCGTTCCCCGCCGCCGTAGGTCGGCACGACCAGCACGTACGGATCGGTGACGACCGGCATGCCCTCGCGGTGGGGGTGCAGGGGGATACGCACGGCCGGCAGGTCCAGGCGCTCCACGAAGCGTTTGGTGTTCTCCGAGACGCTGGAGAAATACACGAGACCGCTCAACGGTTCCGTCGCCTCCTCTCGCTCGTTCCCGTATCGGTCCTTCGAGGGCGGGAAGGGAGGCGGAGGCGTGGATGCCGAACAGGGGGCTGCGAGGTGACGACACACCTCGGCCACGTCCGGGTCACTGCCACGCGGCCCTCCCTCGGGGCCTCGAAGCGCACGCACCGCGGATCGGTGCGCACGCCGGTGGCAGGTCTTCGGACTCGCGGGCCCGCCCTCCGAACCGGAGGACACCTACTGGCCGTCGCTTCCCAGCCCCTGTTCGACAGGGCCCAGTGCGTGTGACGGCGGTCGTTCCCGCTCACCGCTGCGGGGCAGTCCCGGAATCTCACCGGGTTCCCTCTTGCCTCGCCCGGCACGTATGCGCCCGGCGAACCACCAGCACGGAGAACACTACATCTAGGTCCAGGGGAATGCAGGCAAGCCAGATGTTGTGTCGCAGTCGAAAATTAGGTAAACCTAACTCCGTCGCTTCCTTCGCGTCTTCGGGCTCCTTCCGGACCGCTTGGTGCCGCCGAGGGCGCGTGTGTGCCGGGCGTGTCGGCGCAGCTCGGTGACGAGTTCCTCGTCCTCCGCGTTCTGTGTCCAGGCCGCCTCAAGCCGCTCCAGGAACGAGGCCACGTCCGACAGGGCTCCGCGCATCGACTGCATGCGAGAGCTCTGTGCGCCGAGCTGTCTGCGCTGCGCCAACAGCGATTCGAACTGGGGAAGTGGCAGGGCGACCATGCGCCGACCGTCGATGGTGATGTGCTGCGGCTCGCGTTGCATGACTGTGTCCCCCCAGGGTGGAGCCGTGGTGCTACGACGTGCCGGGCCGGGGCGCTCGTTGCCCCGGCCCGGTGGCCATTGCCCGGTCGGGGTCAGGCCGTGGAGCCGTCCAGTTCGCCGCGGACGGTGCGTGCGGCCGCGACGAGGTTCTCCAGCGACGCTCGCGTCTCGGGCCAGCCGCGGGTCTTCAGGCCGCAGTCCGGGTTCACCCACAGCCGTTCGGCAGGGATCGCCTCCAGCCCCTTGCGGAGCAAGGATGCCGCCTCGTCGTTGCTGGGGATGCGAGGGGAGTGGATGTCGTAGACCCCGGGGCCCGCTTCGCGCGGGTAGCCGTGTTCGGCCAGTTCGTGCGCGACCTGCATGTGGGAGCGGGCCGCTTCGAGGCTGATGACGTCGGCGTCGAGGTCGTCGATCGCCTGGACGATGTCGCCGAACTCGGCGTAGCACATGTGCGTGTGGATCTGGGTCTCCGGCCGCACGCCGGCGGTCGTCAGCCGGAACGCCTCGGTGGCCCAGGCCAGGTACGAGGCGTGGTCCGCCGCGCGCAGCGGAAGGGTCTCGCGCAGGGCGGGCTCGTCGACCTGGATGACGGAAGTCCCATTCGTCTCAAGGTCGTTGACCTCGTCACGCAGGGCGAGTGCGACCTGGCGTGCGGTGTCGCCGAGCGGCTGGTCGTCGCGGACAAAGGACCAGGCGAGCATGGTCACGGGCCCGGTCAGCATGCCCTTGACGGGGCGGTCGGACAGCGACTGGGCGTACGTGGTCCAGCGCACCGTCATGGGGTCGGGGCGGGAGATGTCGCCTGCCAGGACCGGCGGCCGGACATAGCGCGTGCCGTACGACTGCACCCAGCCGTGCTGCGTCGCCAGGTAGCCGGTGAGCTGCTCGGCGAAGTACTGGACCATGTCGTTGCGTTCGGGCTCACCGTGCACCAGGACATCGATCCCGGTCTTCTCCTGGAAGGAGATGACGTCCCGGATCTCGTTCCTGATGCGCTCCTCGTAACCCGCGGTGTCGATCCGCCCGGTCCGCAAGTCGGCTCGTGCGGTGCGCAGTTCGGTCGTCTGCGGGAACGAGCCGATGGTGGTGGTCGGCAGCAGCGGCAGCCCGAGGTGGGCACGCTGGGCGACAGCCCTTTCCGGATACGCCTGGGCGCGACGCGTGTCGGACCCGGTGACGGCGGCGGCGCGGTCCCGCACCGCGGGGTCGCGGGTGATCGGCGAGGTGGCGCGGGAGGACAGGGCGGCGCGGTTGACGGCGAGTTCGGCGGTGATCGCGTCCGTGCCCTGGGCGAGGCCCCTGGCGAGCGTGGCGATCTCGGCCGTCTTCTGGCGGGCGAAAGCGAGCCAGCGCAGGATCTGCGGGTCGATGTCGCGCTCCAGGGACGCGTCGAGCGGGACGTGCAGCAGCGAGCAGGAGGCGGCGACGTCGACCCGGTCGGCGAGGCCGAGCAGGGTGCCGAGCGTGGCGAGGGACTTCTCCAGGTCGTTGACCCAGATGTTGCGGCCGTTGACGACGCCGGCGACGAGGCGCTTGCCGGGCAGTCCGCCCACGGCGGCGAGCGCGTCGAGGTTGGCGGCGGCTGCGTCGGTGAAGTCGAGGGCGAGGCCTTCGACGGGCGCCTTGGCGAGCACGGGCAGGGCGTCGCCGAGCCGGTCGAAGTAGGAGGCGACGAGGAGCTTGGGGCGGTCCGTGAGGGCGCCGAGGTCGCGGTAGGCGCGGGCGGCGGCGTTCAGCTCGGCCGGGGTGCGGTCCTGGACCAGGGCGGGCTCGTCGAGCTGCACCCACTCGGCTCCGGCCGCACGCAGATCGCCGAGGACCTCTGCGTACACGGGCAGCAGCCGGTCGAGCAGCGTCAGCGGATCGAAGTCGGCCGCGACGCCGGGCGCGGGCTTGGAGAGCAGGAGATACGTGACCGGGCCGACCAGGACCGGCCGGGCGGTCAGCCCCAGAGCGAGGGCTTCCTTGAGTTCCGTGACCTGCTTGGTGGAGTCGGCGGTGAAGACCGTGTCCGGGCCCAGTTCAGGGACCAGGTAGTGGTAGTTCGTGTCGAACCACTTGGTCATCTCCAGCGGCGCGACGTCCTGGGTGCCGCGGGCCATGGCGAAATAGCCGTCCAGGGCGTCGGCGTCCACCGCGGCGCGGTGGCGCTCGGGGATGGCGCCCACCATCACGGTGGTGTCGAGGACGTGGTCGTAGTACGAGAAGTCGCCGGCCGGGACTTCGGCGATGCCCGCGTCAGCGAGTTCCTGCCAGTTGGCGCGGCGCAGATCGGCGGCGGTGGTCCGGAGGGCGTCGGCGGTGACGCGGCCCTTCCAGTACCCCTCGATGGCCTTCTTGAGCTCGCGGTTCTGGCCCTGGCGGGGGTAGCCGTACACGGTGGCCCGTGCTGCCGCGGCTGCGGTCTTGGTGGTCACGGAGATCTCCTTCGAGAGACGTATCCCTGGGGGTCCCGAGGACCTGTACGGAACGAAGGAGTGACACAAACGGCGGTTCGACCTCGCGCGGCAAAGGCGCGGTCGTCCGCTGCATATGTACGCCGACCCGCCCACGAGGTCACCGGGATGTCCGTGCACGCGTCGTACGCACACGGGCAGGTGGCAGGTCTTCGGACTCGTGAGCACGTCCATCCGGACCGGACGGACACCTACTGGCCGTCGCTTCCCAGATCTCTTTCGCGAGATCCAGTGCGTATGACGGCGGTCGTTCCCACTCACCGCTGCGGGGCAGTCCCGGATTCCCACCGGGTTCCCTCTTGCGACTCCCCGCCTGGCTGACAGGGAGAACCAGCTGCGTGGGCCACCCTATGGGCCCATGGTCGACGATCACCAGAGCGTCCAGGATCCGGATGGTGAGATGAGACACGTCCAGACATGCGGCAGCGGGGGCGGGACACTGTCCTTCGCCGTGTCCCGCCCCCGCTCTGCAACCGCGGCCGGCCCTCATCCGGCCGCGGCACCCGGGCCCCTCAGCCCCGGTGGTCCTGGGTGGTGTCTCAGTGGTCGTACGTGTGGAAGCCGCGACCGGTCTTACGCCCCAACAGGCATGCTTCCACCATGCGTTGGAGGAGCGGTGGAGGTGCGTACAGAGGTTCTCTGAACTCGTCGTAGAGCGACTCGGCGATGGCCGCGACGGTGTCGAGGCCGATCAGATCGGCGAGCGCCAGCGGACCCATGGGGTGGGCGCAGCCCAGACGCATCCCGTTGTCGATGTCGGTCGCGGTGGCGAAGCCGGACTCGGTCATGCGGATCGCCGACAGGAGGTACGGGATCAACAGCGCGTTGACGACGAAGCCGGCACGGTCGCGGGAGCGGACGACGGTCTTTCCGAGCACGGTCCGCGCGAAGTCTTCCGCGCGGTGCGTCGTCTCGGCGGACGTGTGCAGCGACGGAACGACCTCCACCAACGGGAGGACCGGGACGGGATTGAAGAAGTGCAGCCCTATGACGTGATCGGCGCGCCCGGTCGCCATCCCCAGACGCATGATCGGGATCGAAGAGGTGTTGGTGGCCAGAATCGCCGACGGGTCCTCCACGATCTTGTCGAGCGCGGCGAACACCTCGGTCTTCGCATCGGGGTTCTCGACGACGGCCTCGATCACCAGTTGCCGATCGGCGAGATCGTCGAGCTCCCCGGTGTACGTCAGTCGGTCCTGCGCCTGCCGGGCTTGCTCGGCCGTCAGCTTGTCCCGGCGTACCGCCCGTTTCAGGGAGGTGGTGACCCGGTCGCGGGCATCGCGTGCCGCGAGAGCGTCCGCCTCGCACACGAGGGTGTCGAGTCCGGCCCGGGCGCAGACCTGCGCGATGCCAGCGCCCATCTGCCCGGCTCCCACGACACCGACGCGGCGGATGGCCCCGGTCACGCGTCGCGCTCCAGCGTCCGGACGAGGTGGCGGCTGTAGGCGTCCGGCGTGAAGAACTGGGGGAGTTCGGCGGCCAGGCACATGCGGTGGAACAGGTCCTGGATCTCGTCGAGAGGCGCGTAGGGGCGCTGCGCGGCGAGGGCGTCCAGTTCTTCGCCGAGGATGCGCACGACGGTCTCCCGGTCGATGCGGGCGTGGCGGAGCCACTGCCAGATCTGGACCCGGGCGATCTCCGCGGTGGCCGCGTCCTCCATCAGTCCGTCCAACGCGACGGCGCCCTGGCCGCCGATCCACGCGGCGAAGTAGCGCACCGTGACCGAGACGTTGGTGCGCACGCCCTCATCTGTCGGATCGGCGCCGATCCGACGGACGGCCAGCAGATCGGCAGGCTGCACGTCGACGTCGTCGCGGGTGCGGTCGAGCTGGTGCGGGTGCTCACCCAGGACGCCGTCGAAGACTTCACGGCATAGCGGGACGAGGCCCGGGTGAGCCACCCAGGATCCGTCGAAGCCGTCCTCCGCCTCGCGCTCCTTGTCCAGCCGCACCTTGGCCAGTGCCGCCGCGTGCGCATCGGGGTCCTTGCCGGGGATCTGGGCCGCCATCCCGCCGATGGCGTGCGCGCCGCGCTTGTGGCAGGTGTGCACGAGGAGTTCGGTGTAGGCCCGCATGAAGGGGGCGGTCATGGTCACCTGACCGCGGTCGGGCAGCAGGAAGTCGGTGCGGTGGCCGAAGGTTTTGATGAGGCTGAAGAGGTAGTCCCACCGGCCGGCGTTCAGCCCCGCGCTGTGCTCGCGGAGTTCGTAGAGGATCTCCTCCATCTCGAAGGCCGCCGTGATGGTCTCGATGAGAACGGTGGCGCGGACCGTGCCGCGCGGAATGCCAAGCAGATCCTGGGCCAGGACGAAGATGTCGTTCCACAGGCGGGCCTCGTAGCTGTTCTCCAGCTTCGGGAGGTAGAAGTACGGGCCCTGTCCCGCGTCGATCTGCCGCTGGGCGCAGTGGAAGAAGTACAGGCCGAAATCGACCAGGGCGGCGGGCACCGGGCGGCCGTCGACGTGCAGGTGCTCCTCGTCGAGGTGCCAGCCGCGCGGGCGGACCACGATCGTGGCGAGCGGCCGGTCGGTGGCGAGCCGGTACTCCTTGCCCTCAGGGCTGGTGAAGTCGATGCGCCGCTCGATGGCATCGAGCAGGTTCAGCTGCCCTTCGATCACGTTCGACCAGGTCGGGGCGGTGGCGTCCTCGAAGTCGGCGAGCCACACCTGAGCGCCGGAGTTGAGAGCGTTGACCGTCATCCGTCGCTCCGGCGGGCCGGTGATCTCCACCCGTCGGTCCAGGAGGCCGGGTGCGGGGGACGCCACGGACCAGCTCGCGTCCTCTCTGATCCGTCGCGTGACCATCGGGAAGTCGAGCGGCGAACCCGAGGCGAGCCTGATCGCCTGCCGCCTGCGTTCCTTGAGGATCCACGCGCGTCGCTCATCGAAGGCGACGGCGAGCTGGGCGACGAAGTCCAGGGCGGCCGGCGTGAGGATCTCGTCATGGCGATCGCCCGGTGCGGCGAGGACACGGGGACGGCGTGTGAGGATCTGGGATGACATCGGGTTCTCCTGACTGAGGGCGGAGGGGAGCGGGGCCCGGACGGAGACGGTCGTCCGGGCCCCGTCCGGATCAGGGAGAGCGGGCCGCGCGAGGCGCGAGCAGGTCCTAGTGGAACTGCTCCTCCTCGGTGGAGCCGGACAGCGCGGTGGTGGAGGACGCCGGGTTGACGGCGGTGGACACGAGGTCGAAGTAGCCGGTGCCGACCTCGCGCTGGTGCTTGACCGCGGTGAACCCGTGCTCCTGGGCGGCGAACTCCTTCTCCTGGAGATCGACGTAGGCGGTCATGCCGTGCTCGGCGTACCCGCGGGCCAGGTCGAACATGCCGTGGTTGAGGGAGTGGAACCCGGCGAGGGTGATGAACTGGAAGCGGTAGCCCATCGCGCCCAGCTCCCGCTGGAACTTGGCGATCTGGTCGTCGTCCAGGGCCGCCTTCCAGTTGAAGGACGGCGAGCAGTTGTAGGCCAGCATCTGGTCCGGGTACTGGGCGTGGATGGCCTCGGCGAACTCGCGGGCCTGGGCCAGGTCGGGGGTGCCGGTCTCGACCCAGATCAGGTCGGCGTACGGGGCGTAGGCCAGGCCGCGGGCGATGACGGGGGCCATGCCGTTGCGCACGCGGTAGAAGCCCTCGGCGGTGCGCTCGCCGGTGACGAACTCGGCGTCGTGCTCGTCCACGTCGCTGGTCAGCAGGTTCGCCGCCAGGGCGTCCGTACGCGCCACGATGACGGTCGGGGTGTCGGCGATGTCGGCGGCGAGGCGGGCCGCGTTGAGGGTGCGGATGTGCTGCGAGGTCGGGACGAGGACCTTGCCGCCGAGGTGGCCGCACTTCTTCTCGGAGGCGAGCTGGTCCTCGTAGTGGATGCCGGCGGCGCCCGCGGCGATCATCGCCTTGGTCAGCTCGAAGGCGTTGAGCGGGCCACCGAACCCGGCCTCGGCGTCGGCGACGATCGGGGCGAGCCAGTCGACGGAGTCGTCGCCTTCGCTGGTGGCGATCTGGTCGGCGCGCAGCAGCGCGTTGTTGATCCGGCGCACCACCTGGGGAACGGAGTTGGCGGGGTAGAGGCTCTGGTCGGGGTAGGTGTGACCGGCGAGGTTGGCGTCGGCGGCGACCTGCCAGCCGGACAGGTAGATCGCCTGCAGCCCTGCCTTGACCTGCTGCACGGCCTGCCCGCCGGTGAGGGCGCCGAGGGCGTGGATGTAGTCGTTCTCGTGCAGTTGGCGCCACAGCCGCTCGGCGCCGCGCCGGGCCAGGGTGTGCTCCTCGCGGACGCTGCCCGACAGACGGACCACGTCCTGGGCGCTGTAGGTGCGGTCGATGCCCTTCCAGCGCGGGTCGGTGGCCCAGCGGCGGATGAGCTCGTCGGCTGCCTGCGTACGGGTGTCTGCCATGACGGTCCGTCTCCTCGGTCGTTCGGCTGTTCGGCTGCGAATCCAGTCACCCCCACAGAAGACGCCGCGCATCTGATGGCACTGTGTGTCCTGCGAGGGTGTGCGGCCCACCGTCCCCTCGCGGTGATGAGCTGAGCAGTACTGCCGACGTGAGCACAACCGATGCCGGGATCTCCGACGTCAGGGCGTGAATCGTGCCCCGGTTCCGGGTTGCACCCGCCGGGATCCGGTGGGCCGCACTGGAACTCTGGCACTGGCACTCAGTGCCAACAAGGGTGGATCAATGCCAACTTCTGCGAATCTTCCAGACCGTGATTGCCAAGGTTGCGAAGGGTTCACACGAGGGGTGTTCGCGTACGCTGAGCCGTCCCTAACGGGGGAGGAGAACGCGGACCATGGGGAAGACGTACGCGGGCGCCCGGCTGCGCAGGCTGCGCGAGGAGCGCGGCATGAGCCAAGCCGAGCTGGCCCGGACTCTGGGCATCTCACCCAGTTACCTGAACCAGATGGAGCACGACTCCCGCCCTCTGACGGTCCCGGTCCTGCTGCGGCTCACCGAGGTGTTCGGCGTCGACCCGGGCTTCTTCTCCGAGCGGGACACCAGTCGTCTGGTCGCGGACTTGCGTGAGGCGCTGGCCGGCGAGATCGACGGGGCCCGCGTCTCCGCGACCGACCTGAGCGACCTCGCCTCCCGGATGCCCGCGGTCGCACAGGTCCTGCTGGACCTCGGCCGCCGCAATCAACGGCTGGCCGAACTGGTCGGCGGCAGCGGTGAGCGCGACACCGGTCTCGACGCGCCGCGCTCGCCGCACGAGGAGATCCGCGACTACTTCTATCGCCGCCAGAACTACCTTCACGACACCGACCTCGCGGCGGAGGACCTGGCCGCAACCATCGGTATCCGGCCCGGCGAGGTACTCAGCGCGCTGACGGCACGCCTCGCTGATCGGCACGGCGTCCGTCTCGGCACAGAGACCACTGAAAGCCTGCATCACTACGACGCGCCGTCGCGCACCCTGCACCTGTCGACAAGGCTGCGTCCGGGCCAACGCGCCTTCCGCATGGCCACCCAACTCGCCCTGCTGGAACACGCGGACGACCTCGACCGGCAGGCCGCCGAGGACTTCGCGCCCGGTTCACCGGCCCAGGCCCTGGCGCGCATCGGCATCGCCAACTACTTCGCCGCCGCGCTGATCCTCCCGTACCGCGACTTCCACACCGCGGCAGAGGCCGTGCGCTACGACATCGAACGCCTCACCGACCACTACGGCCTGGGCTACGAGACCGTCTGCCATCGCCTCAGTACCCTCCAACGGCCCCGTCTGCGCGGCGTGCCGTTCTCCTTCGTCCGCGTGGACCGAGCAGGCAACGTGTCGAAGCGGCAGTCGGCGACGGGTTTCCACTTCTCGCGCGCAGGGGGCACCTGCCCCCTGTGGAACGTCTACGAGTCCTTCGCCGCCCCCGGCCGCATCCACGTCCAGGTTGCCGAAATGCCAGACGGGCAGAGGTATTTGTGGACCGCCCGGGCCGTCACTCGGCACCGCGGCGGTTGGGGCGAGCCGGGCAAGGCTTTCGCGATCGGCCTCGGTTGCGAGCTCCGCCACGCCCACCGGCTCGTCTACTCCGACGGCCTTGACCTCGGCCGCACAGCCGCCGCCACTCCCATTGGCATGGGCTGCCGGGTCTGCGAGCGGCTGGAGTGCCCGCAGCGGGCGGCACCACCGCTCGGCCGGACCCTGAGGATCGACCAGAACTCCAGCACCTTCGTGCCGTATCCGGTGGCGCCTGGCGGCTCGACGGGCGCGACTGCGAGGTGACGAGTCCAGCAGGGGTGCTCTGCGGGGGCGTACACAGCTGCTGGAATTCAGCGCAGCGCGGCAATCAGCGCATCGCTCGCCGAGCACCACACTTGGCGCGCTTCGCCGAACCCGTGGCGCAGCAGTGTGTCGATGTGCCATTGGGTGGCGGTCGGGCGATCCCGGTGTGATGGGTCCGTGCGGGCCTGTCGCGGATCGCCCAGCAGGGCGAAGCGCTCGACGGCCGCGTCGGCGAGGTGCGGGTCGCGCGCTGCCTCGCCCCACCAGTCGGCCCAGTCGAGAGAACCCGACTGCCGCTGGTGGGTCTGGCGGTCGGTGTGGAGGGCGGCCAGGGCGGCGTTGAGGCGGGGCGCGGACTCGTCCTTCATGTGGTCGGCGTTGAGGAAGATTCCACCGTCGCGCAGCAGGCGGGCCAGATCGCCGTAGAGCCGGTCGAGGGGTTCGGTGTCGAGCCAGTGCAGGGCGGTGGCGGTGACCACGGCGTCGTACGACGTGTGGGGGAGGCGTTCGGTCCAGGCGGCGTCGGTCAGGTCGGCCTCGGTGAAGGTGACGCGGTCGTCGCCGGCGAAATGGCCGCGGGCGATGGCCAGCAGGAGCGGATCGATGTCGACGCAGGTGACGGTCGCTTCGGGGAGCCGGCGCAGCAGGCGGTCGGTGATACTGCCGGTGCCGCAGGCCAGATCGAGGACGCGCGGAGCGGTGCCTGCCACGGCCTCGACCGTGTCGATCATGACCCGGAACCGCTCCTCCCGGTCGGGCATGTACCACTCCTGCTGGCGGTCCCAGCTGGTCTGCCAGTGCTGCCAGCCGTCGAGAGGTGTTGCTGTCATGAGTGTGGCTGTCCCTTTCCTGGTGCTTCGCGCGGAGCCTGCGTGAGGCTCCGGGCCGTCCGCTGTCGGCGCCGGTGGACATTGTGGGCAGAGCCGCGACAGGTGCGTACGACCGCCCCCACCGACCGCCGGGGAACCGGGTGCCGGTCCCCATCGCCCCGTACGCCACAATGGGCGCACAGGGCGACGGGGACCAGGAAGCCGGTGCGATTCCGGCGCGGTCCCGCCACTGTGACCGGGGAGCGATCCTTCTGCACGCCACTGTCCGCGAGCGCGGACGGGAAGGCGGAGGCGAGCGACGATCCGGGAGCCAGGAGACTGACCCGTCGCCGGTCTGACGTCAGGGGCGAGGACACCCCGGAGAGGATCGACTGTGACGACGCATGCCCGGACGGAGCCGGGGCGGCGCCCGGAGCCCGGTCGCAGAGGTGTGCTCGCCGCCGGCGGTGCGCTGGCGCTCGCGGGGACCGGCCTGCTCAGTGGCTGTGGCGGCGATACGAAGGACGGCGGCGGAGGTGATCGGTTCCGCGCCGCGTTCACGTCGGGCGGCTCGCAGGAGACCCTCGATCCGCACGTCGCCCCGAACTTCGTCGACCAGGCCCGTGCCAAGGCCCTGTACGACACGCTCGGCACGTACGCCGACGACATGTCCGTCCGTAAGAGGCTCGCGGAGTCCTGGGAGAGCGACGCCTCGGGAACACGGTGGAGCGTACGGCTGCGCAAGGCCCGGTTCCATGACGGGAAGCCGGTCACCGCCAAGGACGTTCTCTACAGCTACCGGCGCGCGGCCGACCCCGAGGTCGGCTCGCCGTCGCAGGTCCTGCTGTCCGCGATTGACTTCACCGCGAGCAAGGCGGACGGCGACGGGTCCGTCGTCTTCGTTCTCAAGGCGCCGAACTTCGAGTTCCCCACCGTGTTCGCGGGCCCTGGCACCGAGATCATCCCGGACGGGACGACGGACTTCCGCAAGCCCATAGGCTCCGGCCCCTTCACCTACGTGTCCTTCACGCCGGGCGGCACCGCCCGCTACAAGCGCTGGGCCGACCACTGGGGCGGCGCCCCGCACATAGCCGAGCTGGAGATCGTTCCCGCGAACGAGGAGTCCGCGCGGCTCAACGCCCTCCTGTCCGGCCAGGTGCACTACGCGGCTGACATGGCCGGGGCCTCCGTGGAACGGCTGAAGAAGGACGGCTCGACGCGCCTGCTCACCGCGAAGCGCGCCACCGCACAGCAACTCCTGCTGCGCACCGGCCGCAAACCGTTCGACGACCCGCGCCTCATACGTGCCGTGCAGCTGGGCATCGACCGGCAGGCGCTCGTCCGCATCGCACTGGCTGGACACGGCGAAGCCGGCAACGATCTCTTCGGGATGGGACTGCGCGGCTACCCCGACGACCTCACGCCCCGCGAACGGGACGTCGACGCGGCGCGCAAGCTGGTGAAGCAAGCAGGCGCGGACGGACTGCGCATCACCGTGGAGACCAGTTCGGTCGACGCGGCATGGGAACCCGCGGCGGACCTGATGGCGCGGCAGCTGCGGGAGATCGGGCTGAGGCTGACCGCCAACACCCGGGCATCCAGCACCTACTTCAGCGAGATCAAGACCAAGGGCGTCGCCGCCTTCAACACCACCTCCACCCTGCCCGTCTCCGACTTCCTCCAGCAGCGGGTCCGCGGGGGAGCGGCCCGGAACCAGACCCAATACGCCTCGAAGAAGTTCGACGCGCTCCTCGACCGCGCGCGCACCACCCGTGACGAGCAGGAGCGGCTGGGCCTGCTCGCCCGCGCGCAGAAGATCGCCCGCGACGAGTCCGGACTGCTGGTGTGGGCCTTCTCCGACGCCAACGACGCCATCAGCCGTTCGGTCGGCGGGCTGCGCGCGGCGCCGCCGAACTCGCACAACTGGGCCCGCTTCGACCGGGTCCGCCTGGCCTGACGTGCGCGGCTACGTACTGCGGCGCTCCCTCTTGGCGCTCTTGCAGTGCCTGGTGGTGCTGGTCGCCGTGTTCGCCGTTGGCGCGCTGCTGCCCGGCGACACGGCCGACGTGCTGCGCGGTGAACTCGGCACGCCGGAACAAGTCGCGGCGCTGCGCCAGCAGTTGGGGCTGGACGAACCTGCCTGGCCCCGCTTCTGGCACTGGCTCGGCCACCTGCTCACCGGCGACCTGGGGCACTCGCTGACCACCGGGCTGCCGGTGGGCGACGACATCGGCCGCCGGATCGGCGTGACGCTGCTCCTGGGCGTACCGGCGCTGATCCTGGTCACCGTACTGGCGCCGCTGCTCGGCACGGTCTCGGGGCTGCGAGAAGGCAGTCGGCTCGACCGTGCCCTGAACACGGCCACGGTGCTGCTGCACGCCGTGCCCGAGTTCGTGCTCGCGCTGCTGCTGGTCGCCTCGGTCTCGCTCGCGGCCGGGCTGCTTCCGGCCACCGCGGTCGGAATGGACACGGCAGGTCTGCTGCGGCAGCCGTCCGTCCTGGTGCTTCCCGTGGTCGTACTCACGGCACGGCACCTCTGCGATCTGGCCCGGCAGGTCCGCGCCGGAGTCGCGGGGGAGCGGCATGGCCCCGTAGCCGAGCACTTGCGGCTGCTCGGGGTACGGGAGCGCACGGTGGTGCTCCGGCACGTCCTGCCCAACGCGCTCGGCCCGGCGGCGCAGCAGTACGCCCGCTGCGTGGAAGGACTGCTGGGCGGCGCCGTGCTGGTGGAAGCCGTCTTCGGATTCCGCGGGCTCGGTAACGGGTTCGTCGAGGCGGTGCAGAACCGCGACCTCCCGCAGGTACAGACGTACGCGCTGCTCTTCACCGGAACCGCGGTCGCCGTGAATCTCGTGGCCGACCTGGTCGCCCATCGCCTGGCGCCCCGACGGGAGATGGCCGTATGACGACACTGACCCAGACCGCGAGACTGCGCACAGGGCGACGCCGACGCCCCTGGATCGCACTGCTCCTTCTCGCAGTGCCCCTGTTCGCCGCCCTGGTGGGGCCGTGGCTCGCGGGCGACACGTCGCCGCAGACCGACGCGCTGCCTTCGCAGGCGCCAGGCGCGGGGCATGTGCTCGGTACCGATGTCCTGGCGCGCGACGTCCTGTCGCTCGTCCTGCACGGCGGAGCATCAGTGCTGGGAAGCGCCGTGGGAGCCCTCCTGATCGGCTTGGTCGCGGGCGTGCCCCTGGGTCTGCTGGCCGCCGGGCCCCGGCGCGTGCTCGATGAGGCGGTGATGCGCACCCTGGACGTTCTGCTCGCCTTCCCCGGGCTGCTGGTCCTGATGACCCTGGCTGCGACGGGCCATCGCGACTGGTACTGGCTGGTGACGGTCGCCGGGCTGCTCCAGGTGCCCGCCGTCGCGCGCCTGGTCCGCGGTGCCGCACTCGCCCCGGGCGCCCGCACGGTCGTCGAGGCGCTCCGCATGCAAGGACACGGCTGGGCGTACATCCATCTGCGGCACCTGGCACGGGAGCTGGCCGCGCCCCTGGCCACCGACGCGGCGGGCCGCTTCTCCCTCGTGCTCTACCTCCTGGCGTCCGCCAACTTCCTCGGCCTGGGGCTCCCCGCGTCCTCACCGGACTGGGCCGTCCTCATCGAACGCAACAGCGATGCGTTGTTCACCCAGCCCGCCGCCGTGATCGTCCCCGCCGGGCTGCTCACGGCACTGTGCGTGGGCAGCAACCTGCTCGTGGACCGCACCCTCGCCCGTAGGAGAGGTCAACGGTGACCCCTACCGAGTCCGCGCCGCTGCTGGAGGTCCCAGAGATCTCCGCCCATGCGCACGGAGCGGTGCGCCCCCTGCTGGACCGCGTCGGCCTGACCGTTCCGGCCGGGACGGTACTGGCCGTCATCGGCCCTTCGGGCAGCGGCAAGACCACACTCGGACTGGCGGCACTCGGCGCCGCGCGCAACGGGATCGAGCTCAGGGGACGCGTCTCGCTCGACGGCACCGACCTCTTGTCCCTGACACCCGCGCGACGTCGCGCCGCTCGGGCCGGGCGCGCCGCCCACCTGCCCCAACACCCGGAAAGCGTCCTCGACCCGGTCCGCCGGACCGGCCGCGCCCTCACGGAACTGGCCGCTCTGGCTCACACGGGACGGGACGCGCGCACCACCGCCGCGACCCGGGCGCTGGCACGGGCCGGTCTGGAATGGCAGACGGTACGCCGCCGGTTCCCGCACGAACTGTCCGGCGGTCAGCAGCAGCGGGTGGCCCTCGCATCCGCTCTGGTGACCGGCGCACGGCTGCTCGTCCTGGACGAGCCGGCCAGCGGTCTCGACCCGGCACTCGCCCACGCTCTGGGGCGCACGGTGCGCCGCCTCGCCGACAGCGGGGCGGGCGTCCTCCTCCTCAGCCACGACCTGCCGATGGTGCGCGAGACGGCCGACCGCGTCATCGTCCTGGAGCAAGGCCGGGCCGTGGACGAGGGGCCGACGTCCGACCTGCTCAGCGTCCCGAACGCCGCCCACCCAGGCGGAAGGCGACCCGAGGCGGCTCTCGGCGCTGCCCGCCACCGAGCCACCCGCGAACTTCTGGCAGCGGAACACCGAACTGCTGCCGGCCGGGTTCCGAGTCCACGAACAACAGCGTCGCAATCGCGCGAAGGTGCCGGGGTGTCTGCCACGGACGTCGTCGTACGCCGCCGCTCGGCCGACCCCCTGACCGGGCCCATATCCCTGGCCTTCCCGCCGGGAAGCCGCACCGCGCTGCTCGGCCCCTCGGGCTCGGGCAAAACGACCTTCGCTCGGGTACTGGCCGGCCTGACCACACCCACTCAGGGAGAGGTCAGGCACCAAGAAGAGCTGCTCCCCGCCCGAATCGACCGACGCTCCGCCGCACAGCGCCGCATGGTCCAGTACGTACATCAGCACAGCGCCGACTCCTTTGAGGGGAACCGCCCGATCCTGGACCAACTCGCAGACACCGCTCGTCTGTTGCGAGGGCTCCGGGACGACGAGGCAACCGCTGAGGCTGTGCAGTCGGCAAGGGCACTGGGGCTCGACGAGACGCTTCTGGTCCGCAGGCCGAGCCAACTGTCCGGGGGACAGCTGCAGCGCTGCGCACTGGTGCGGGCCCTGACGGCACACCCGGCTCTGCTGGTCTGCGACGAAGTGACCTCCGCACTGGACACCGTCTCCCGGGAACGGCTGCTGGCCGCCCTGCCCGGGCTGCTCGCCCCGGCCAGGACAGCTCTGCTGTTCGTCAGCCACGACGTGTCGGCGGTACGCATGCTGACCCAGCAGGCCGCGCTGTTCGAAGGAGGGCGCTGCGTCAAGTACGGCTCCGTCGGTGACGTCCTGCTCGCCGCGGAAGACGGCGGGAGTGGTGGTGACGGGAAGGGCAAGGCGTGATGCCTGCCGGGTACCGGATCTCGGGCCGAGCTGATACCGGTCTGATCTTGCGATCGGAGTCCGTGATCCAGCTCACATGACCGGGCGGGAACGCCACTGGCGGCGTGTCCGACTACTGGACAAGACACCGTGCGCCCTCTCTGGGCCGAGGCGGGGGGAGCGGTGGTCGGCACGATCGGGAGAAGTAGTGAGTGAAGCCTCCGGAGGCGAGCGCGCCTCCACGTCGACGTCCACCGTCGGCCGGGATCGCCGGGGATCCCCGGCGCCCGCGCTGCTCGGGTTCATCCTGCTGCTCGTCGCGATGTTCGGTGTCTCCTACGCGGTTGGGCACGCGGTCGGTCCGGTCGCCCCCGGGATGCACGGGTCGAGCAGCGGTGGCGGAGGCGGCGGGCACGACAGTGGGCCGGGCTCCGGTGACATGGGCGGTATGGAGATGGATCACGGGAGTGGTGGCTGATGGGAGCCGTGCCTGTGCCGTCCCTGACCGTCACCGACATCTCGGTCGGCGGGATGACGTGCGCTGCCTGTGTGCGGCGCGTCGAGAAGAAGCTGTCCAAGATCGACGGGGTCGCGGCGAGCGTGAATCTCGCGACGGGCAACGCCCGTGTCAGTCACCCTGCCGACGTCGGCCCCGACGAGCTGGTCGCTGCGGTGGAGCAGGCGGGGTACACGGCCCGGCTGCCGAAGTCGGAGAAGGAGGCTGTGGCGACGCGGGACGACGAGGAGTCGCCGGCTGATCGCGCGGAGCGGCAGCGGCTGGTGATCGTCGCCCTGTTGGCGGTGCCGGTGCTGGTGCTGTCGATGGTTCCCGCGGCGCAGTTCCGCAACTGGCAGTGGCTGTGCTTCATGCTGGCGGCGCCGGTCGCGGTGTGGGGCGCCTGGCCGTTCCACCAGCGGGCGTTGCGCGGGGCGCGGCACGGCGCGGCGACCATGGACACGCTGGTTTCGCTGGGCGTGGTGGCGTCGTTCTCGTGGTCGGTGTACGCGCTGTTCCTCGGCGGAGCGGGCCGGGTTGGGATGCGGATGCCGTTCACGCTGGTGCCGTCCGCCGCGGACGGAACCGCGCATCTGTACCTGGAGGCGGCGGTCGGTGTACCGCTGTTCGTGCTCGTGGGCCGGTTCCTGGAGGGGCGGGCGCGGCGAGGAACCGGGGCAGCACTGAGGTCCCTGGCCCGGCTCGGTGTGAAGGACGTCGCCGTTCGTGAGGGGCGTCATGAGCGGTTGATTCCGGTGGAGGAGCTGGCTGTTGGGGCCACGTTCCTCGTGCGGCCCGGTGAGCGTGTCGCCACCGACGGCGTTGTGGTGGAGGGCCGTTCGGCCGTCGACCAGGCGCTGGTGACGGGGGAGAGCGAGCCGGTCGAGGCGGGGCCCGGGGACGCGGTGGTCGGCGGCGCGGTCAACGCCGGCGGACTGCTGCTCGTGCGGGCGAGCGCGGTCGGCGCGGACACCCAGTTGGCGCGGATCACGCGGCTGGTGACGGAGGCTCAGGCCGGCAAGGCCCGCGCGCAGAGGCTCGCGGATTCGGTGGCCGGGGTGTTCGTACCGGTGATTCTGGCGCTGGCGGTGACGACGCTGGGTTTCTGGCTCGGCGCCGGGGCCGAGGCCCAGGCCGCGGTCACCGCGTGCGTGGCGGTCCTGGTGGTGGCCTGTCCGTGTGCGCTGGGGCTGGCCACGCCGACGGCGCTGATGGCCGCGACCGGGCGGGGCGCGCAGCTGGGCGTGCTGGTGACCGGGCCGCAGGCGCTGGAGGGCTTGCGGCACATCGACGCCGTCGTGCTGGACAAGACCGGCACGCTGACGTCGGGTCACATGAGCGTGGCCCGGGTCACCGTCGTTTCCGGCGGCCCGGCGGAGGGTGAGGTGCTGCGGTGGGCGGCGGCGGTCGAGGACGCCTCGGAGCACCCGCTGGGCCGGGCGATCACCGTGCACGCGGTGCGCGCGCTCGCCGACGAGGTGCTGCCGCCGGTGACCGACTTCGTGGCGACGCCCGGCTTCGGTGTGCGCGGCCGGGTGGAGGGGCGGCTCGTCGAGGTGTGCGCCGTCGGCGACGAACTGCCGGAAGGGCTCGGGGACGCGTTGCGCGTCGCCGAGGAGGCGGCGCACACCGCGGTGCAGATGTCGGTGGACGGCACCGTGGTGGCGCTGTTCGCGGTCGGGGACGTGCTGCGGCCGGGCA
The DNA here is from genome assembly GCF_044453445.1 of Streptomyces sp. NPDC051684. Lineage (NCBI taxonomy): Bacteria > Bacillati > Actinomycetota > Actinomycetes > Kitasatosporales > Streptomycetaceae > Streptomyces > Streptomyces sp. NPDC051684. The sequence goes on from NZ_JBITCS010000038.1 coordinate 48,421, forward strand.
GTTACCGGGCTGTGGACCGGTTGCGTCGGCTGGGGGTGCGGCCGGTGCTGGCCACCGGGGACCGTGAGGCACCGGCCCGTGCGGTCGCCTCGCAACTGGCCATCGACGAGGTGCACGCTGCCTGCTCGCCCGAGGACAAGGCCCAATTGGTCGCCGCTCTGCGGGCCGGAGGGAGCCGGGTCGCGGTCGTCGGGGACGGCGTCAACGACGCGGCCGCCCTCGCCTGCGCCGACCTGGGGATCGCGATGGGCGCGGGCACGGACGTGGCGATCGGCGCCGCCGACGTGACGCTGGTGCGCGGCGAGATCGAGGCGCTGGCCGATGCCGTACGCCTGTCGCGCGCTGCCCTCGGCACGATCCGCGCCAATCTGGTGTGGGCGTTCGGCTACAACGTGGTGACCGTGCCCCTGGCCATGGTCGGCCTGCTGAACCCGATGCTGGCCGCCGCGGCGATGTCGCTCAGCTCGGTCCTCGTCGTCGTCAACAGCCTGCGCCTGCGCACCTGGCAGCCGACCCCCACCGCGGCCCGCCCGCACAAGCCCGGACAACGGACCAGGAGCGACTGGTGACCATATCCGCACCGGCCTTCCCGTCGCCCTCCGGCTCCTCACCGACCCCGTCGCCCTCCGGGCGGACGAGGCGCCTGAAGGAGTCGCTGCTCGCGGCGACCGCCCCCGTGGTCGCCTGCGTGGTGGCTCTGGGCGGGCTGACCGCGTGGACCTCCCTCGGTAACGCGGGCACGCCGCCCGACATCACCGTCACCCGCGCCCGCGTCTTCCTGCCGACCGGCGGCACTCCGGACACCGCGGCCTTCTTCCGCGTCACCAACCAGGGAGACTCCGCGGACGAGTTGACGGAAGTGACCTCCCCCTCGGTCCCCGACGGGATCGCTCTGAGCCGCCACCGGATGACGGCGGACGGCGCGGCCTACCGTGACACCGCCGATTGGCTCCAGGTGCCCGCGCGCGGCACGCTGGACATGAGCCCGATGTCCAGCGACGTCACCGTGCCCGCCGATCCCGTCTGGAGCATGGGCGACCGTATCTCCTTCGATCTGCATTTCACGCACAGCGGCACGGTGCGCGTGCGGGCGGAGGTCGTGCGACCAGGGTCGCTCTGATCGCGAACATCGAGCCGCCCGGCAATTCAAGGTAGTCGGCGGATGACGCCCCTCGGTTCCCGCCTGGAAGAAGGACAATTCTCACGAGTGGATGTGCGGGAACATGTCTTTCTTACGGGCCCGATCCATGCCAGCATCGTGTCCGCGGAGCGCGATGGAATTCGCCTTCCCGAGCGCGCTCCGCACTCCTGTCGGCTGCCACGATCGCCACACCCCGTCCCGGTGCGGGAGGCAGCCGGCAGGAATTCTTCTTTTCTCCGTGCATTGCGGGAACCGCGGTGGTGAGCCGCCCGACTACTGGATCGGGGGATCGGCCCCCTCCCGCGGATATCCGGAGGAACGTGCATGCCCGTCACCAGACCAGCAGTCGCTGTCGCGGCCGTTGTCGCCCTGAGTCTCTCGGCCACGGCGTGCGGCGGATCGGCCGATGACGACACCTCGGGTGCTCGTGCGGGAGCGGCCGCCGCGGGCTCCGGCTATCCCGTGAAGATCGAGAACTGCGGTACGACACAGGTCTTCGACAAGGCGCCGAGCAGGGTCGTCGTGATGAACGGCGCTTCCGTCGCCGAGGTCTCGACGCTGCTGGCGCTCGGCCTCGGCGACAGGATCGTCGCGAACCAGCAGTCCTACGGCATGTCCGAGGTGCCTGGCCGCGCCGCAGCGATCAAGAAGCTGCCGACCGGGGACGTCAAGCTGAACGACGCCTTCGACATTCCCCGCGAGTCTATGATCGGGCTGCGCCCGGATCTCGTCCTGTCCACTACGTCGTACGGATTCGACGCGAAGAACGGTTTCGCGACCCGCGACGAACTCAAGAACGCCGGCGCCCGCACCTACATTTCCCCGCAGGGCTGCCACGACGAGAATTCGAAACTCACCATCGAGGACAGCTACCGGCTCCTGCGCGACATGGGCCGCGTCTTCAACGTGCCGGACCGCGCGGAGAAGATCATTTCTGCCTCACGCAAACAGATCGCCGATCTCGCGGCGAAGGTGAAGGGAAAGAAGAAGCCGAAAGTCATGATGCTGTTCACCAACATGACGATGGGCGGCAATGATTTCAGCGCTGTCGTGGCCAAGGGAATCTACAACGACATTCTCGACAAGGCGGGTGCCGAGAACGTCTTCGAGAACGCGTCGAAGACGTCGTTCGCCGACCTCAGCAAGGAGAAGGTGGCGGCCACCGACGTCGACGCGCTCGTCGTCATCGCCTACCAGGACCCGAACCCCGCCGCCTACGCCGAGAAACTGTTCAAGGAGTTCCCCCAGTGGCCGGCCGCGAAGACCAACACGTACGTGACGGTGTCCGACTCGATCTACCTGAGCCCCGACAACGACCGGGCCGTGGAGAAGATCGCGAAGAAGCTGCACCCCGAAGCGTTCTGACCCCACCGAGCCGACGACGCGCGACGCTCGCGCTCGTCGTCCTGCCGTGCGTGCTGGTCGCCGTGATGCTGGTCGCCGTCAGTATCGGCGCGGTCAACGTGCCGCTGGGCGAGGTGTGGCGGATCGTCCTGCACCACACCACCGGCCTGGGTCACCCGTCCGGCGACGGCGCGCTGGACCAGATCGTGTGGACGTTCCGCACCCCGCGCGTGGTGCTCGCCGCCGTCGCGGGCGCGGGGCTCGCGCTGTCCGGCGCGGTACTGCAGACGGTGGTCGCCAATCCGCTCGCCGATCCGCTCGTGCTCGGCTTCTCCTACGGTGCGACGCTCGGCGCGGTCCTCGTCATCACTCTGGGCGGGGGAGCGGCTCTGTTCGGAGTGGGGGTGTCGGCCGCCGCGTTCGCCGGGTCGGTCGTCGCGGGTGCCCTGGTGTTCTGGCTGGGACGCCGCCGCGGCCGGATGGCGCCGACCCGGCTGATCCTGGCCGGAGTGGCGGTCGGCTACGTGTTCCTGTCGGCCACCAGCTACGTCCAGCTTCAGGCCAGCCCCACTGAACTGCGTACCGTGATGTTCTGGATGCTGGGCAGTGTCGCCGGCGCCCAATGGCACCAGATCCCCACCGTCACCACCGTCGTCATCGGCTGCACCGCCCTGCTCACCCTCTTCGGCCGCAAGCTCAATGTGCTCCTCGCCGGGGACGAGACCGCCACCTCCCTCGGCACCGATGTCAACCGGCTCCGTACCGTCCTGCTCCTGCTCAGCGCCCTGCTGACCGGCTCGGTGATCGCGGTCGCGGGCGGCATCGGCTTCGTCGGCCTGATGATCCGCCACCTGGTGCGGCTCACCACCGGCGCCGACCACCGCAGGCTGCTGCCGTTGTCCGCGCTGCTCGGAGCGGTCTACCTCGTCCTGGTCGACCTGCTCTCGCGCACTTTGAACCGGCCGAGCGAACTCCCGCTCGGCATCCTCACCGCCCTGTTGGGCGCCCCCTTCTTCCTCTGGCTGCTGCGCCGCAACAAGGGTCTGGACTGACACGCATGCGCCTCACTGTCGACCGGCTGCACATCACCCTCGACCACCACTCGATCCTGAACGGCGTCGACATCGACGCCCGGCCCGGCGATGTCGTCGGGCTCGTCGGACCCAACGGCAGCGGCAAATCCACCCTGCTGCGCGCCGTCTACCGCTCCCTCAGGCCGGCCGACGGCGCCGTCCGGGTCGGTGACGACGACATCTGGAGACTCAGCCCCCGCGCCGCCGCCCTGCGAACCGCCGCCGTCCTCCAGGACGGAACCGGCAGTACGGGCGGGCTCACGGTGATCGAGACCGTCGCCCTGGGACGCGCACCCCACCACGGCCTGCTGGGGCGCGACGGACCCCAGGACCGGCGGGCGGTCGAGGACGCCGTGGACCGGTGCGGCGTGCGGCACCTGGCGCACCGCGACTACGCCTCACTGTCCGGTGGCGAGCGTCAACGCGTCCTCCTCGCGCGGGCCCTGGCCCAGCAGCCCCGGCTGCTCGTCCTGGACGAGCTGACCAACCACCTCGACATCCGCGCCCGGTTCGAACTACTGCACCTGATCCGCTCCACCGGCACCACGACGCTCGCCGTCCTGCACGATCTCCACCTCGCGGCCCGCTTCTGCGACCACCTCGTCGTGCTCGACCGGGGCAGCGTCGTCGCCGCCGGGCCCGTCCTCGACACGCTCACCCCGGCCGTACTCGCGAAAGTCTTCGGCGTGGCCGCCTCAGCACGGCGCGACGAGGACGCGGTGGTGCGGCTGACCTACGCGGCGGACCCGCTGAGCGCGGAGGCTCACGCGGTGAACTAGTCGCTGTCTAGGTGCCGTTCAGCGCTTGAGGGCGGTGAGCAGAGCCTCGCACGCCTCGGCGGCCGTCCCGGCCGTCTCCGAACAGATACGGCAGTGCTCGCGGTGGCTGGCATGCCGGCCGCACAGTTCATGAGCGTCGCGGCAGGCGATGAGGCAGGCGCCGAGCTGAGCTGTGAGCAACGGCCGTTGCGTGTCGTCACCGCGCACCAGCAGCCTGGCCGTCGTGGCGGTCACGTCCGCGCAGTCGAGGTTCTGGGTGATCGCCTCACGCAGCGCGTCGGCGTCCTTGTCGGCGAGCATGCCGGCCGCGCACGCGCTGCTCGCCCGCTCGCACTCCGCCAGCGCGGTCGTCGTGCGGGCGAGGAGTTCACTGTCGACCAAGAACCGACTGCCGACGCTCTCGATGAGGTCCTGAGTCCTGTGCATGGCTCCCCCAAGGTGTGGGAAAGGTAGCTTCGACGCTTCCGAGGCTACCCGAACAGCCCCTCTTCTCAATGGTGTTGAGGTAGCTCCCAGCCATCTCCCGACCAAGGTTCGCCGCCATGAAGACAGACCGGCGCGCCGCTCCCGCTGTCTGGCCCTGGGAGGACCGGGCGGCGCAGGCACGTCCTCGCCGCTTCCTGTGGCGCGAGCGCGTCTTCGCTTGGTGCCTGCCCGCGGCCACCACGCTGCTGCTTGCGGGGGCCTACGGCTGGCTGGGCTTCCGGTTCGGCGCGGTGACCGGCGCCTGGGCGGGCGCCGTTGCCGGGGTTCTCTCCAGCCTGGCCCTGCACGCGTTCGTCGGCCGGGTGGCAGAGGGAAGGCCCGCGCACCGACGGTGGCCCCCGGGCAGGCACTGGCACGAGTGAGCCCCGTCCGCCGTCGGCCTGCGCGGGAGTTCGCCGCCGGTCCGTTCGGGCCAACGGGCAGGGCTCAGACGACGGCCGCCGCGCCGGCCTCGTAACCGGCTTCCTCGATGGCGGCGCGTACCTGTGCGTCGTCGAAGGCCGTGCCCGTCACTCGTACCGTGTCGCTCTCCAGGTCGACGGTGACCCCGGTGACGCCGGGTACGGCGGTCACCTGTTCGGTGACGCCGGCGGCGCAGTGCCCGCAGGTCATGCCGGTGACGCGGTAGTCGGATCGGTTCATGGCGCAACTCCTGGGATGGGGAGACGTGCGTGCGTCTGTGGATACGTGCGCGGCGGGTCCGGTGTTCAGCCGGATCCCGTCGTCCTCCACGAGTCGGACCGCGTCGCGTCCGAGTTCCCGCGTGTCGGATGAGTCACTCGTACGGGGGCTGCCGGTGCCGTGACCGGGGACGGAGTGCTTGTCCGGGCCATGGGCTGCTGTTGTCATGCGCAATACCTGGGCATTACTGTCCTCTTGCCTTGGTGTTCGGGAAATCCGGTGCGGAACCGGTGCGGCCCTCGCCACTGTGATCGGGAAGTCCGGCTCCGGCCCCTCAGCGGGGCAGCCACTGGGTCCTTGGACCTGGGAAGGCGGAGATCCGGGCGGTGTCACCCGTCAGCCAGGAGACCGGCCGGGGCGCTTCAACCGTCCACGAGGTGCTGGAAAGGTCTGCCGAGCCATGCACATAGCCGAGGGGTTCCTGCCCCCAGCGCACGCCGCCGCCTGGGGCGTCGCGGCCGCGCCGTTCGTCGTCCACGGGGTCCGCTCCCTGACCCGCGAGGTGAAGGAACACCCGGAGAGCACGCTGCTGCTGGGCGCGTCCGGGGCCTTCACCTTCGTTCTCTCCGCGCTCAAGCTGCCTTCGGTGACCGGCAGTTGCTCCCATCCCACCGGCACCGGCCTTGGGGCCATCCTGTTCCGGCCGCCGATCATGACGGTGCTGGGCACGATCACGCTGCTGTTCCAGGCCCTGCTGCTCGCCCACGGCGGACTTACCACGCTGGGTGCCAACGCGTTCTCCATGGCGATCGTCGGCCCCTGGGCCGGATACGGGATCTACCGCCTGCTGCGCCGCTACGACGTCCCGCTGATGGTCACCGTGTTCTTCGGGGCGTTCGTGGCGGACCTGTCGACCTACTGCGTCACCAGCGTGCAGCTCGCCCTCGCCTTCCCCGACCCGAGCAGCGGTTTCTTCGGCGCGCTCGGCAAGTTCGGCTCCATCTTCGCCGTCACCCAGATCCCGCTGGCCGTCAGCGAGGGACTGCTGACCGTGCTCGTCATGCGGCTGCTCGTGCAGTCCAGCAAGGGCGAACTGACTCGGCTGGGCGTTCTCGTCACCGGCGGCCGCCGGGACGCCGCTCCCGAGGCGGTGGCCCGGTGAAGCGGAACACGAAGATCAACCTGCTGCTCCTGATCGTCGTGGCCGCCCTCGCCGTCCTGCCTCTCGCGCTGGGTCTTGGCGATCACAAGGAGGAGCCCTTCGCCGGCGCCGACGCCGAGGCGGAGACGGCCATCACCGAGATCAAGCCGGATTACGAGCCGTGGTTCTCCCCGCTGTACGAGCCGCCGTCGGGAGAGATCGAGTCCGCGCTCTTCGCCCTCCAGGCGGCTCTCGGTGCCGGCGTGCTCGCGTACTACTTCGGTCTGCGCCGCGGGCGCAGGCAGGGCGAACAACGGGCCGTGGAGAGCGCCATGAGCGCGGACGGCGCCGACGGGGCCGATGCCAAGGCGCCTGCCGGGGACCGGACCTGACCCGGCGTGCTGCCGATCGACGTGGCGGCGCACAGCAGCAGCTGGCGCCGCCGCCATCCCCTCGACAAAGCCGTCCTCGGCCTGGGCCTCACCGCCCTCGCCCTCACCCTGCCACCGTGGCCGGGCTCCGCCCTCGTGCTGGTCACCGCACTGGCGCTGCTGCTGGGGCCCGCGGGGGTGGGCGCCCGCAAGGTGTGGCGGGCCTGGCGCGTGCCGCTGGCCTTCTGCGTCACCGGAGCGCTCACCCTGACCGTGCAGGTCGGTGCCCCCGGTGCCTTCATCTCACTGGCCCCGCACGGTGCGCAGCACGCGGCCGAGGTCCTGCTGCGCTCCTCCGCCGCCTCACTGGGTGTGCTGCTGTTCGCGTTCACCACTCCGGTGACCGACCTGCTGGCCTGGCTGCTGCGGCTCGGCGTGCCCGCCCCCGTCATCGACGTGGCGCTGGTGATGTACCGCATGATCTTCCTGCTGCTCGCGTCCGTGCGCAGCATCCGCGAGGCTCAGGCGGCGCGGCTGGGCCACACCACCCGCTCCGCCGCCTTCCGCTCCCTGGCCGGGCTCGGCGCCACCGCCTTCGTCAAGGCGTTCGACCGGGCGGCGCGCATGCAGCGCGGGCTGGCCGGGCGCGGCTACGACGGCACCCTGCGCGTCATGGCCTCCGGTGCTCCCGTCTCCCGCCGGTTCGTTGGCCTGGCACTGGCCCTGCTCGCCGCGCTGGTGGTCCTCACCCTCGTACTCGACAACCTCGTACGCGGACACCTAGCACTCCAACACCTCGGACTCGAAAGGCTGCTGCCATGAACGACGACGCCGTGGTGGAGCTGCGCGGAGCCTCGTTCGCCTACGAGGACGGCCCCACCGTCCTGCACGATCTCGACTTCGCCGTCCGTCCCGGGCGCGCCCTCGCTCTGCTCGGCAGAAACGGCAGCGGCAAGACCACGCTGATGCGGCTGCTCAGTGGTGGGCTGCGCCCGCGTACCGGGCGACTCCTCCTGGAGAGCGTGCCGGTGACCTACGACCGGGCCGGTCTGACGCGCCTGCGCACCACGGTGCAACTGGTGCTCCAGGACCCCGACGACCAGCTCTTCGCCGCGTCCGTCGCCCAGGACGTGTCCTTCGGCCCGCTCAACCTGGGCCTGCCGGACAGCGAGGTCACCGACCGGGTCTTGCAGGCCCTCGCCGCGCTCGGTATCAGCGAACTCGCCGAACGCCCCACCCACTTGCTCTCCTACGGTCAGCGCAAACGCGCCGCCATCGCGGGAGCCGTCGCCCTGCGCCCGCGCGTGCTGATCCTCGACGAACCCACCGCGGGCCTGGACCCGGAAGGACAGGAGCGACTGCTGGACACCCTCGCCGGACTCCAGACGGACGGCACCACGGTGGTGATGGCCACCCACGACGTGGATCTGGCGCTGCGCTGGGCCGACGACGTCGCCCTGCTCACCCCGGCCGGCCCGCACGTCGGCCCCGCGGGCGACACCCTGTCCCGCGCCGACCTGGTGGCTCAGGCGGGACTGCGGCCCGCCTGGGGCATCGCCGCGACCCGACTCCTGCGCGCGCAGCGGCTGCTGGGGCAGGACGCACCGGGACCGCGCACCGCCGCCGAACTCGACGCCCACGCGGCGCGTGTGCGAGGTGAGGAGGCCGCCCGGTGAGCGAGTTCCCCAGGACGTGGCCTGTGGAGGTGGACGGGGAGGATCTGCTCGCCGTCACCGCCGAGGACCTGGAGCGACTGCGCGCCATCCGGCGCCAGGTCGGCGGACAGAGCGCGCGGCTGAGCGCGATGGGGGCCCGACTGCGGGTGACGTACCGGGTTTTAACCCGCATCGCGGCCGAGCACGAGTGCACGGGCGACGGCTGCGCCGTCTGCCCCGTTCCCCGGAGTTCCCGGAACGCGGGACGGGCGGTGGCCCGGACTCGCCAGGCTGACGCCGGGAACTCGGTACCGCACCGCCGCGACTCCCTCTGTGTACGGACGGGAGGCACACCTCGTCCCAGCCGGAACCAGCGAAGGGGCTCCCCATGCAGGTCGCGATCGTGCTCTACCCGGGCTTCACGGCCATCGACGTCATCGGCCCCTACGACGTGTTGGGCCGACTGCCCGACACCGAGACCGTGTTCGTCGCCGAAACCCCCGGCCTCATCCGTAACGACCTGCGCAGCCTCTCGATCGACGCCGTGGCCCGGCTCGACGACGTGCCGCACCCCGATGTCGTGATCGTCGGCGGAGGCCCGGGACAGGCGGACCAGATGAAGGACGGTGCGCTGCACACCTGGCTGCGGCACGCCGACGAGACCGCCGACTGGATGACGTCCGTCTGCACCGGCGCCCTGGTCCTCGCCGCGTCCGGAGTCCTCACCGGTCGACGTGCGACCACCCATTGGGGAGCTCTCGACCAGCTCACCGCGTACGGGGTGACCCCGGTGAAGGAACGCGTCGTCGTCGACGGCCACTACGCGACCGGGGCGGGAGCCTCGGCCGGCATCGACATGGCTCTCACCCTGGCCGGGCTGATCTCCGGCGACGACACGGCCCGGGCCGTGCAACTCCTCCTCGAATACGCACCCCAACCGCCGTACGACGCCGGGACCCAGGAGTCTGCGGGTCCCGACGTCGTGAAGAAGCTGTTCGCGATGTTCCCGCATGAATGAACCCGGCTGGCCGTTCGTTCACCGTCGAGCGGCAGGCTCACGATCCGACCGGGCCGCGGGGCGTGTGCCGGTCAGGCGGGTGCGTCGGCCGTCGTGTGTCGTTCGGCGTGATCCAGTTGCTCGATCAGCGTCACGCGGGCTCGGCTGACGCGTGAGCGGACCGTCCCCACCGGGCACCCGGTGAGTGCTGCCACCTCGGCGTACGGCAGGCCGAGGAGCTGGGTGAGGACGAACGCTTCACGGCGCCGGTCGGGAAGGGCGTCGAGCAACGCCGTGAGGACCACGCCCTCGTCGAACCCGGGGATGCAGCGGGGCTGGGCGCGCTCCGCGGTGTCCTGCCAGTCGTCGGTGTCCGACAGGAGCGGCCGGGCCGCCGCCCGGCGGAAGCTGTCGACGACCGCCCGCCGCGCGATCGACAGGATCCAGGTCCGAGCGGAGGAGCGCCCCTCGAACCGGTGCAGACTGCCGAGCGCGCGGAGGAAGGTGTCCTGTGCGAGATCGTCGGCGAGGTGGGGATCGGTGCACAGGCGCGTGACGTAGCGCAGGACATCGTGGTGCAGGGCCCGGACGAACAGGTCGGTGGCGTGCGGTTCGCCACCGCGGGCGGCGAGGGCGAGCTCTGTCGCGCATGCGTCGTGTGGGTCGTGCAGGGCAGGAGTGATCACCTGGTGTGCCTCTCTGGGCGGCACCGGGACCGCATCAGCGCGGCGGAGGCGCGGTGCCGCACGGGCGTGGTGGTGGGCCCGCCTCGGGCCGCGGCGGTGTGGACCGCCTGGCCACGCGGTGACGTGGTCCCGGTGCGGTGAAGGGTGAGGGGCGGCCGGATGCGCAGCACGCGGTCGCCGCACGGCGCCGGTGTGGGGTTGGCGCCGTGGTGCCGGCTGTCGTCAGGCGACAGCGAGAGGAACCGGCGGCCCCCGCGAGGTGATCGCCCGGGCGAGCAGCAGGCGGCGCGGAGCGCGGTCGGAGATCGGCCGGTGCGCGGGGACACCATCGTCGTTGTCGGTCGCCGCGAGCGGGCACGGTAGGGGCAGCCGTAGCGGTGCCGTCAGCGAGGACTCGACGGCCCGCAGTGCGTCGAAGGCGGCGCGTTCGCCCCGGGCCAGCCATCCGCCGCACAGGGCTGCCGCGAGGAGGTGCGCGGCGAGCATCCCCGCCGAGGACGCGGCACTCATACCGTGACCCGGGGCGCCCATGCCGGGCATCGCGTGCATCGCGGTGCCCGTCGCGCCACTCATCCCGGGCATGGGCGGCATGGAGCCGGTCCGCACGTCGGGTGCTGGCGGGGCGGTGCAGAGCAGGTACGCGATCCAGCGGCGCGGCAGCGACCCACCGACGCCCGGGTGCGCTGCGGCCTGCGCCAGACAGAGGGCCACATGCAGGGCGACCTGGATGCCGACGCAGGCCGTCACCACGGTCCGGCCGGCGCGTTCGAAGGCCGACAGCCCCCAGCCGACGACTCCCGTCATGAGCAGGGCCAGGAGCAGCGCCCACCACGGGACCCCGGCGCCGGACATGACGACGTGCCCCAGGGCCGCGAGCGTGACGCAGATCGCCGCGAACACCCCGGTCCGCACCCCGCGCGCACACCGTCCAGCAGTCATGGCGCGCTCATGCTCCCACCAAGCCGCCCGGCCTCACGGAGCATTGCCGAAATCACTCCGGCACCACCCGCATCCCGAGACCGCCCCGGTGCTCCTCGGCGCACGCCACGAGTGCCAAGATGTGCCTGTGTCCGTCAGCCGGTTGTCCCGCGCGTCCCGCGCCGCGATGTTCGCCGCCGTGTGCGTCGTGCTCGCTGCCGTGGGCCACGTATGGATGTCCGGCACGCCGCTGCCGTGGCCCGTACTCGTGCTGGCAGCCGTCGGAACGGCGCTGACGGGCTGGCTGTTCGCCGCCGAGGAGCGGCGACGGCGCACGGTGGTCGCGCTGACCTTGGCGGTGCAAGCGTGCCTGCACGCCGCCTTCACCCTGTCTCAGTCACTCGGGCACGCCACCACGCCCACCGGTGCGTCCGCCGCGGCCACGCCCGAGCAGTGGGCCCGCCTGCTGCTGTGCGGGGATCCCACGCCCGAAGCGGCGTCCCGCGCCTACGACCTGGCGGTGCGGACCGGTCTCACCGAGCAGATGCACATGCCGTCCGGGCACGGCGGCGGTGCGATGGCGCACGACATGGCCGGGATGGACTCCATGGCCGGCATGCACCACATGGGTGCAATGTCGGGCACGGCGTCGTGGGGGATGCTCGCTGCGCACGTGGCCGCCGCGCTGCTGTGCGGCATCTGGCTGGCGCTGGGTGAGCGGGCAACGTTCCGCGTGCTGCGTGCCGTCGCCGACCGGGCGTTCGTACCCCTGCGTCTGGTCCTGGCCCTGTGCCCGGCTGCGGAGACGCCCGCGCCTGTCCGGCGCTTCCTCACCACCGTCGCGCCGCTGCGCTCGCGGCTTCTCGTTCACACCCTGGCCACCCGAGGTCCCCCCGGAGCGCCCGCTGTCGCCTGACAGCCGGTGCCACGCGCCCGGCGGCTGACCGCCGCCCGGACGCGCTCCCGTGCCACGCCCTGACGTCGGCACGGCTCAACTCCCGCTTTCCCGTGCCACGCCCGTGAGCTGTCCGGCCCCGCGCCGACAGCCGCTCACGCGCGCGCCGAACGGGATCCGAGAAGGGACCTCGGGCAATGACTCCTGCCCTGCCCGCGGCGACCGACGACACGGTCACCGCCATCGCCCTCGCCGCCGCACGCGGTGACGGCGACGCCGTGGAACACTTCGTACGCGCCCTGCAATGGGACGTGCGCCGCTTCGTGACCTACCTGGCCAAGGACGCCCAGGCCGCGGACGACCTCACCCAGGACACGTTCCTGCGCGCCCTGACGAGCCTGCACCGCTTCGAAGGCCGCTCCTCCGCCCGCACATGGCTGCTGTCCATCGCGCGCCGCGTCGTGGCCGACAGCCTGCGCCACGCCGCCGCCCGGCCCCGCGTCGCCGACACCACCGACTGGCAGGGCGCCGCCGAGCGCACCCAGCCCAAGGGACTGCCCGGCTTCGACGACGGCATCGCCGTCATGGAACTCGTCGAAGCCCTGCCCCCGGACCGCTACGAGGCGTTCGTGCTCACGCAACTGCTCGGCCTGTCCTACGCGGAGGCCGCCGTGCTGGCCGGCTGCCCTGTGGGCACGGTGCGCTCGCGCGTCTCACGGGCCCGCACCCTCCTGACGCGGTCTCTCGCCGACACCGCGCCGCCGACACCCGGGCCCGGCACGCCCGAACTCGCCGCGGCCTGACCCGACACGAGCCGACGCCGCCCTCCGCCGCACACACCATGCCGGCCGAGCAGCGCGGCGTCGGCCCGTCACCCACACCTCCTACGGCCTTGCCGTGACCCCGTTCACGGCAAGACGCCGGGAACTCGCCCGCCCTCGCGGCCGACCACTACACCGGACCGCCGAAAGCGGTGGACGACGTTCCGTTACAGAAAGGCCCGTTATGGCGGAAAGCCACACAGCGCAAGCTGCGACGGACATATCCATAGTCGATCCCGCCCCCACACCCCCCGAGGACGATCCGACAGTCTTGGCCGCCGAACCATGCGCGGACACGGGAAGTTCGCGACACGGCACCAGGCCGCCCGCGTCATGGAACGGCCTGCGCCCGCTCCTGCTCCGGCTCCACTTCTACGCCGGAATCCTCATCGGCCCGTTCCTGCTCGTCGCCGCGGTCACGGGACTGATGTACACGGCGACGCCGCAGATCGAGGCGGTCGTCTACCGCCACGAACTCAAGGTCACCCCGCACGGGACCCCCGAGGCGCTGTCCGCCCAGGTGGCGGCGGCGCGCAAGGCGGTCCCCGACGGCACGCTGTTCTCGGTGACCCCGGCCACCGGCCGCACGGACAGCACCCGCGTCGTCTTCGAGAAGCCCGGCCTGCCCGACAACTACACCCAGACCGCGTTCGTGAACCCGTACACGAGTGAAGTACTGGGCCAGGAGCGGACGTTCGCCGGATGGTGGCTGCCGGTCCGGTCCTGGGTGGACGGCTTCCACCGGCACCTGAACCTCGGTGAGCCCGGCCGGATCTACAGCGAGATCGCCGCGAGCTGGCTGTGGGTGGAGATCCTCGGCGGACTCGCCCTGTGGCTGACCGCCCCACGCTCACGCCAACGCGTCCGGCGGGTGCTCGTCCCCCAAGGCGGTGCCAAGGGGCGCCGGCGCACCATGTCCTGGCACGCCGCGGTCGGCGTGTGGGCCTCGGTCGGACTGCTCGGCCTGTCCGCCACCGGCATGACCTGGTCCGTCCACGCCGGAGCCAGCATCGGCAAGATCCAGTCGGCGCTGACCGGACCCACTCCCGCCGTCTCGACGACCCTGCCCGGACAGACCGCGGACCAAGGGGAGAACGCCCGTACCAGCTCGGGCAGGGACGTCGGTATCGACGCGGTCGTGGCCTCCGCGCACGCGGCCGGACTGCGCGGCGTCCTGAACGTGAGCCCGCCAACCAAGGACCAGGCCACATACGTGGTCAAGGAGAACACCCGCAGCTGGCCCGAACGTCACGACACCGTGGCCGTCGACCCCGCCACCGGCAAGGTCACCGATCGCGCAAACTGGGCCGACTACCCGCTGCTGTCGAAGATGACCAGCTGGGGCATCGACGCCCACATGGGCCTGCTGTTCGGTCTCGCCAACCAGATCGTGCTCGCCCTGCTCGCGATCGCCCTGATCGGCATGATCCTGTGGGGCTACCGCATGTGGTGGCTGCGCAGGCCCACCCGCACCGAGGGCTTCGCGCTCGGCCGCGCCCCCACCCGGGGCACCTGGCGGCGCCTGCCCGGCTGGTTCCTCGCCCCGGCGGTCCTGCTCACCGCCGCCATCGGCTACTTCGTCCCCCTGTTTGGCCTGCCCCTGCTGGCATTCATCGTCGTCGACCTGATCGTCGGCGCGCGCCGACGACGCCGCTCCGAGCATAAACCCGAGTCCGAGTCCGAGGAGAAGTCCGAGCACAAGGAGGTGACCGCATGATCAACGCGACCGGGCTGAGGTGGCTCCTCACCGCCCTCTTCGTCCTGCCCGCCTGCTACGCCCTCTGGCTGGCGGCGATGCCGGGACGCACCGTGGTCAACCGCGTGGGCCACGCCCTGCACGCGGTCATGGGAGCGGCGATGGCCGCGATGACCTGGCCGTGGGGGATGGATCTCCCCGCGGGCCCGCAGGTGGTCGTCTTCTCGGCGGGCGCGCTCTGGTTCGCGAGCGCCGCGCTCGCCCGCTCCGCACGGGCGACGACCCGCACTGCCGCGCTGGCGAGCGCCTTGCCCCACGTCGTGATGATGGCTTCCATGGCCTGGATGGCGGCGGTGATGAGCGGCTCCGCCATGTCCGGGAACATGGGCGGCGCGGCCCAGGACATGCCCGGAATGGACATGTCCGGCTCCGACGCCACCAGCGCGATGACGCTCTCGCAACCCGGCGACCAGTGGACGGCCGCACTGTTCGCCCTGGTCCTCCTGGTGCTCGGGCTGCGCTGGCTGGCCAAGGCGTTCGACGAGCAACGTCTTGCCGGTACGGCCCCTGCGGGGCGTTCGGTCGCGATCCTCGCGGGCGAAGCCTCCGAGCCCGCCTGCCACGCGGCGATGGCCGTGGGCATGGGGGTGATGTTCGCCCTGCTCGTGTGACGACAACCGTGTGAGGACGTCCGGCCGGGCCGACTGCGGCGGCCTTTCTTTCAGTGAGTCGTCCGGAGACCGCTCCTGGTTCCCGGACGCTCTCCTGTTCCGGATGCATCGCGGTCGCGCTGGAGCGATCGTCGCAGCGGGTGTGCTTCGGTGCCCTGTCCCTCGATCGCGTCCGCTGCCTTGCGGCCGGGTATGACGGCAGCAGACCCTGCACAACTGTCCGAAGGGAGCTGGGACATGACCGAACTGACGGGCCTTCAAGAGGTGGCCACCTTCTGTGGAAAGTGCAACTGCGGCTGCCCGCAGCTGTTCATCGACCCCGCCGCCCCGGAGGACAAGCGCATCGTCATCACCGACGATTTCGGCCAGCGCGTGCAGATGAGCGCCGACCAGTTCTCCTCGCTCGTGGAGGAGGCCAAGGAAGGGAAGCTGGACTCACTGGTCGCGGTTTGACGGGGCCGCCGGTGCGCTCCGGGGGAGAGGACATTCGCCCTCGGGGCGCTTCATGTATGCGTTGAGCAGACTGGCTGAACAGTCGATTCCGGCTCGTACAGGAGGTGGCGCTGTCGGAAGCATGGGCTGGTGGAGGGACGGATACCGAGGCAATGCGAACCGCCGTCCTCAGCGGTCACCCACGCCAGGATTCACCCGCAACAACTCCAAGGCATAGAGGAATCCGGGGCCAAGGACGCCGTGGACAAGACTCTGACGATGGCCGACGGCGGCTATCCGGGTACCGGGCTCCCTCATGCCCCACCGCCGCACCCCGTGTGGCCGCCGGCGACTCGCGGGCCGTTTCGTCGCACGACGCAGGGAGCTCCGGGAGGGGCGCCGCCTGCGGAATCGCGACCGCGTACGCGGCACAGGCGTCGGCGAGCTGCCAGATCCGGTCCCAGGCTGCCGGATCAGCACCAGTTGCTCTGACCCTCGCCCTCGCCCGGGCCCGGAGCCAGAAGATTCGCGGGGCCGCGGCGGAGAAGGTGGGGGGCCCGCTCAGCGGCATCGTGTCCACCGCTTTCCTCTACCTGCCGCAGAAGAAGGTCACAAGGCAGGCCGGACCGAGCGCGGTCTGAACGCGAGGTAGCTCAAGTCGGTCGGAGTGTCAGTGGTCGCCGCCATACTCAGAAGATGTGCAACTGACTTTCAGGCGCATGTCCAGGAGTGCTCGACTGAGTAGGAACGAATTGACACCCGAGAGCGACGCGGTGCCTGAACGCGACCCGTACCTTCTGGCGCAGATGCGAGAGGCCTTCGGGCGCGTGGTCTACAGCCACAAGACCCATGAGAAACAGGCGGACATCTGCTTCAACAAGCACCGGTGGCAGCAGGGCGTCCTCATTGGTCTCACCGCGATCAGCTCGGGCACCTTCCTTGCCGCGGTGGTCGGCCTGCTCGGCAACGCAGTGCTGACGAGTCTCGCGACCTCCTCTATCGCGCTCCTGGTCAGCTGGATGAGCCTTGGGGCAAAGGCCTTCAAGTTCGAGGAGGAGTCCGAGGCCCACCGCGGCATCGCCTCTCGGCTGTGGGACGTCCGAGAGTCCTACATCTCCCTCATCGCCGACCTGATGTCCGGCACCGTCTCCAATGCGGAGGGCCGAGAGCGGCGGGACGAGCTGCAGCAGGCCGCGCGCGACGCCTACGCCGACGCGCCCAGGACGAGCAGCAGGGCGTTCGTGCGGGCCCAGGGCGGGCTGCAGAACAACGAGGAGATGACGTTCACCTCGCGCGAGATCGACCTCTTCCTCCCGGAGGCACTGCGGCTCGGCGAAGGCGAGGCATGACGATGAAGACCTCAGAGATCTTCGAAACATTGCTCAAGAACCTGAAGGTCGGGGAGACGGCCACGACGGTCGCCTCACGGCGGGACGAGATCACGAAGGCGCTTAACAAGGACTTTCGCGACAAGGACGGCTGCACCGACTACAAGCTGATGGTCGGGTCGTTTGGCCGGCACACCGCGATCAAGGGACTGTCCGACCTCGACATGGTCTTCATCCTTCCGCCCGGGATCCGGTCAGGCTACGAGGGGGACACCGGCCCGCGGAGAATTCTCGAGAGGGTTCGGGACGACCTCAAGGCGCGGTACAAGAACACTGAGATCCGCGTCGACCAGTGCGTCGTCCGAGTGCAGTTCACGTCCAACGCCTTCAAGTTCGAGGTCCAGCCGGCATTCCAGAACGTCGACGGCAGCTTCGACTACCCGGACACGAAGGCTGGGGGCTGGAAGGTCACCAAGCCGCGCGAGGAGATCTCCGCGACCCGGGAGTGCAACGACCGCACCTCGACGAACATGCGCCACCTTGCTCGGATGGCACGGGCATGGAAGAACGCGAACGGCGTAAACATGGGCGGCCTGCTCATCGACACCCTCGTCTACAACTTCTTCGACCAGACCGACGCCTACGACGCAGCGGGCACAGGCTCGTTCGACCTCATGGCCCGCGACTTCTTCGAATTCCTCAAGGATCAGCCAGAGCAGGAGTACTACCTGGCGCTGGGCAGCCGGCAGCGGGTCCACGTCAAGGCGCAGTTCCAGCCGAAGGCGAAGAAGGCGTACAACCGATGCCTCGAGGCGATCGAAGACGGTGGTAAGACGTCCGCCAACAAGAAGTGGCGCGAGGTCTTCGGCACGTCGGTGCCGCTGGCGAAGAGCGCGAGTGAGTCGGCCCGGTCGTTCAGGAACACCGAGGAGTTCATCGAGGATGAGTTCCCGGTCGACGTGTCCGAGACTGTGTCCATCGACTGCGAGGTCACGCAGGCCGGATGGCGCCCGACCTGGCTTCGCGCGATGCGTCGCGGCGGGATCCTGCTCAGGGCCGACAAGGGCTTGAGGTTCGTGGTCACCAGTTGCTCGGTCGGGGAGCCCTACACGCTCAAGTGGAAGGTACTCAATCGTGGTCCGGAAGCCGAGCGGCGGGACGCGATCCGCGGCCAGATCGTCGACTCGACCAAGCGGGGAGTCCGCGTCGAGCACTCCGATTTCAAAGGCGAGCACGTCGTCGAGTGCTACGTAGTCAAGGACGGGGTCGTCGTCGCTCGGGACCGCATCGACGTGCCGATCGGTAACACGAGCGTCAAGAGTGCGAACGCCTTGTAGGGAATCGCTCCTTGGAATGTGACGAGGCCCCGACGAATCTGCCGGGGTCTCGTCGCAACAGACATATCCGCCCTCGGGTTGCAGCGCAGCAGTTCTCTAGTGCCGCGACCGGAAAGATTCACCGGCTCGTGACGCCCGGCGCGGTATCTCGCCGCGTTGTCGCATCACCTGAGTACATCCAGTACATGGGCGATGCTCCGCCTTGCGATGCACCGCACCGGAGGTCGCGAGCTTCTCGGTGAACCTTTCCGGTCACGGCGCTAGCGTCCGTCGGCGCGCTTCCGGGTGGCGATCACGGTGGCGGCCGTGCCCGCCGTTCCGTACAGCGTGTACAGCAGGCCCTGGCCTAGGAGGTCGCCGCGCTTCACCTCCTGGGCGTACTTGAGCTGGTCGTACGTGGCCGTGCCGGTCGAATCGCCGCCGTGGACGTTGTAGTCGAGCGCGCAGGTATAGCCCTGCCGCATGGGGCCGGAGTGGTCCTCACCGTCCTCGCCCAGCTGGAGCCCCGGGCAGTCCGGGACGCCGTGGGCCGCCCCGGCCCTCAGCAGGGTGATCACCCCCCACGCCAGCGGGACCAGGAAAAATGCGATGAAGACTCCGCGCAACCTCACAGCGGCACCCTAGTGCCGCGAGCTTCTCGGCGAACCTTTCCGGTCACGCCACTAGCCGTCATATCCGAGTGCCTGTTCAACGCGGAGCTGGCTTCCGCGGAGGCGGTGCGCTGCCCGCCGCCCGGCTGCGCTGCGTTCTGGGGATCTCGGCAGGTCCGCTGAATGGATCGTCGATCTGCTCAGCAACGAAGCAGATGCAGCGGAAGCAGAGTTTCGGTGGGTTCGAGACCTCGGCTGGGGCTGGGTTCTCCGTCTGACGCTTCCGGAGAATGGTGCCGTGGAACGTCGGATCGATCTCTGGCGGAGCAGCAGATGTTCTGTGGGCGCTGCGATCATGGGTGGCGTGTCGATTTGGACTGGATCGATCGGTGGGAGCAGGCGACCGGCGCCTCATCCGCCTTCGATGAGCAGCTCAAATGGAGGCAGGACTGCTCTCAATGCAGACCGGCAAGCGCGGCTGCTGGGCCACGTTCCACACACCTTTGGCACCAGCGACCGGGGACGTGAACAAGTTCCAACACATGCGGTCTGCTGAGATGCCAGAACAGTTGGCAAGCCGCTTCGAACCCACACGCCGCAACCCGGTGGCGAGCTGCAGTACACCGGAGGGCCTCCTGTCCGGAAATGGTTGTGCGTGAGTCTCGTTACATTGCCTGGTGGGCAGCTGCCATGGATCCTGAAAGGCTTGCCACAGTGGCAGGCGTTTGGGGGATGTGATGGCCCGCCCGGTAGTACGAGATGGCAGCGATCCCAAAGCCATCCGTGACACTCGCGTGTTGATCGACTGTCTACAGGAGCTGGTGCGGGGCGCCGTCTCCAAGACCGTCCGCGACTGTGCCAAGTATCCGGAAACGGTGTGGCTCGCGGACGCTCCCGATGGGGCCGTGCGCCGTGCTGTGGACGCCGACCCTCGCATCATGGTGGTCAAGCACCGTGCGCCCCAAGAAGCACCGCGACTGCCGGCGATCCTGCACGGCAGGGTGTCCCCCGAGGCCGCCGTTACCGCCGGGCCGCAACCTCCCGGCCTGATCGACAACACTCCGAATGACCGTCAAGTGGTCGATGCCCAGGCGGTTGTGGAGGAGAGCCAACCGGCGCTGGAGAGCGGCAGCCCCGAAGAGCGCAAGGCGTACGAGGCGTGGGCCGACAAGTGGATGCGATGGGCGCAGGAGGAGCTGGCGGCCGAGCCGCAGCGGCGACTGCACCGGCAGCTGTACCGGATGGCCAAGAAGATCGAGCAGGACAGTGACACCTTCGAAGTAGTCCTGGCCGTAGGCCTCTTGCAACTCGGAGCCGCTCGTCCCTCCGCTCGGGTCCGCCGGCACGTCGTGACAACACCGGTGACTCTTACCGTTGAACCGGCATCGATCAACGTGACCGTTTCTCTGGTGCCGGAGCACCCCGGCCGACTGGAAGACACCGACTTCCTCAGTGAGTCCGACGGCTACACGTCGGAGCTGCTGGGGGTCGTGCGTTCCGCTGTCGAGGACGTCCCCTTCCACCCGCTGTCGGACCGGGCGACACAGGCCGTGCGCTCGTGGGCGCAGCGGGCTTTCGGAGTCGACCGCGTGCTCCCGTTCGACCCAACAACCGGCCAGCATCCCGACCTCACCGCTGAACCCCAGGCGCGGTCCCTTCATTTCGCGCCCGCACTCATCCTGCGCGAACACAGCCAGCGCTCCGTCCTTGGCTTCTACGAGAGTATCGCCCGGGCACTGAAGCGTCCCGGAACCCAGGCTCCTCTTGGGCTGGCGCAGTTGCTGTATGACCTTGAACCAGAGCACCGGACGGCCTGGGGGAGCGGAAGTGGCTCCGTGCCACCGGCGCTGGGACCGGATCCGCTGTTCCCGATGATCACCAATGCTGCTCAGCGCGATGTCCTGGACCGGCTGCAGCGCGACACCAGTGTCGTGGTCCAGGGCCCGCCGGGCACCGGAAAGACACACACGATCAGCAATCTGATTGCCGCACTCCTCGCAGACGGCAAGAGAGTCCTGGTCACCAGCGCGAAGAGCCAGGCTCTGAATGTGCTGCGTGACCAGCTGCCGTCCAAGCTGCGCAGCATGTGCGTGATCCAAGGCGATCAGTGGCAGGGCGGTAACTCCGATCTGAGCCAGTCGCTGGGAGCATTGGCGCACCTGAACGCGACAACGAACCTCGATCGGCTCCAACAGCGCATTGACGATCAGCAGACGCAGCGGCACCAGCTCATGGCGGAGCAGGCCAAACTCCAAGACCGCCTGCGTCAGGTACGCGAGGTCGAGTGGTACGAGCACCCCGAGATCGCGCCGGGCTACCGAGGGCGGCTCGACGACATCGTGCAGGCCGTGGAACACGGCGCAGCCGAATATCAGTGGCTGCCGCCCCTGGATGTCCAGGCCCCGCAGGCCCCGCCTCTGACCACGGACGAAGCTGAGCGACTGTGGCTGCTCGTTGCCCAGCACGGCCCCGGAATCCTCGACGCCCGCATCCAGTACTGCCCGGACCCGGCCACGCTTCCGGACCCGACGGAGGTTTCTCGCTGTATCACGGAACTTCAAGGAGCCGAGGAGGCGGTCGGCCGCGAGCCGGTCACACCGCTGGCGCGGGAACTGGCGGACCACGGTGACGCGCGGCTCATTGTGTTGGAAACGCTCCTCGACCGAGCTCAGCAGGCCCTGCAGCGGGTAGGGCTGTCCGCGGACCCCACCTCTTGGCGGGCGGATATCTGGTCCACGCGCGCGCTGCAGGACGGCATCGCCCAGCGATGGCAGCAACTGTGGGACAGCATCCGAAACGCCTCACAGCGTGCACAGCAGACCCACGACGAGATAGCCGCCGCCTCCTTCCTGGAAGTGGAGATCCCCCGTCTGTCCGAAAGCGAGGAGAAGGAGCTCCTGATCGCGGGCCGCAATCTGGAGCAACACGTCCTGCGCACCGGAAAACTGAACACGCGATGGCCCCGGCCGGCCGTCGTCAAGCAAGCCCGCTTCCTCCTCGAACAGTGCCGGGTGGAAGGCATGGCGCCAGCCAGCCGAGAGCACATCACTGCGGTCGTACGGCAACTGGAGATGCGTGCCCACGCCCGCACCCTGCGCGGCAGGTGGACCGGCGTCGGATCGGTCGTCGGACAGGACACTGCCGAACTGATGACGTCCGAGCTCCTGGACAGAGCCATCATCCTGCAAGCTGTCGACACCTGCGTGGAGGTCATCCGCCAGGTCCACGCAACCCTGCTGGCCGACGGGATCCAGACACCGGTCACCACCGTCGAGCAGTGGCGTGACATCCGCCAGGCCACGGCCCAGGCCCGTCAACTCCTGCACATCAGGACCGCAACACAGCGCTTCGAAGAGCTCCTCAAGAGTCTTCCGCCGGCCCACCCGCATGGCGTCGACGAGCTGCGGCAGGCGGCGGAGGCCGCAGCGGCCCGTGATGCGCAGGCCTACGCGCAGGCGGTCGATGCACTGGCTGCGGCATACCAGCGTGAGGCAGACCGGCGCGAGACCGGGAAACTCTTCGAGTGCCTTGCCGAGGCCCACCCCGAACTTGCCAAGGACTTCGCCGGCGATCCCCTCGCCCCGCACTGGCGCTCGCGGTTCGCCGTGCTGCCCCAGGCCTGGGCATGGCGGCAGGCGCAGGACTTCCTCGACACTCACCTCCTCCAGGGACGCGAAGATCAGCTCGAAGGCGAACTGACCCAGATTCAAACCCGGCTGCACGACCTGGTGGAACAGCTGGTCTGCGACCGCGCAGCACTCCATTGCGTCAGCCGCATGACCACCAAGCACAAACAGGCTCTGGCTGCGTACGCCAGCGCCGTGGCCAACGCAGGCCAGGGAACCACCGAGTACGGCAAACGCCACCAGCGTCACGCGCGCTCAGCCATGCAGACAGCGCAAGGAGCGGTACCGGCGTGGATCATGCCGCTGAACCAGGTAGCGGAAACGATCAGTCCAGAGCCGGACTCCTTCGACGTCGTCATCGTTGATGAAGCAAGCCAAGTGGGCCTGGACGGGCTGCTGTTGCTCTGGCTCGCGCCCCGCATCATCGTCGTCGGCGACGACCGGCAGTGCGCCCCGTTCTACAGTGGCAGCAAGCATGACCGGATCACCCAGATCTTCGACGAGCGCATGGCCGGCCTCGAACCCTGGCAGCGCGAAGGCTTCGACCCCAAGTCCAACCTGTACGAACTGCTGCAGTCCCGCTTCACTGATGTGATCCGACTCACCGAGCACTTCCGCTGCATGCCGGAGATCATCAAATGGTCCTCCATGCAGTTTTATCCCGACAACCAGCTGGTCCTGCTGCGCCAGCACGGCTCCGACCGCCTCCCGCCGCTGAAGGTCGTCCACGTGCCCGAAGGTCACTGTGAAGGACGCCGGGACAAACTCATCAACCGGCCGGAGGCGGAGGCCGTCGTCAGCGAACTGCACCGCCTCACCCAGGACCCTGCCTACGCAGACCGCAGTATCGGCGTGATCATCCTGCGCCACGGCGACCAGACACGACTGGTACAGGACCTCGTCGACCAGCGCATCGACGTGTCGGCCCGTGAACGTCACAGCATCCTCGTCGGCACACCCGAGCAATTCCAGGGAGACCAGCGCGACGTCATCCTCCTGTCGATGGTCGTCGACGGAGCCAATGTCATCGCCGCGACCGGTCGGAACAATGAACGACGCTTCAACGTGGCCGCCAGCCGGGCCCGAGATCAGATGTGGCTCTTCCATTCCCTGACTGTCGACCAGCTCAGCAGCAAAGACCTGCGGCGCTCCCTGCTCACCTACATGGTGAGCCCGCCCCCGCCCTACACACACCCGCACCAGCCCGCCCACGTCAGTGCAGACCGACACTGCGCGCCCTTCGACTCGCTCTTCGAGCAGCGTGTCTTCCTGCGCATCAAGGAACGCGGCTACGACGTGGTGCCCCAGTGGGAAGTTAACGGAAAACGCATCGACCTCGTGGTCACCGGAGGCCACGGACGCCTCGCAGTGGAGTGCGACGGCAGCCCTCACCACTCCACCCCGCAGCAGATCCACGACGACGCCGAGCGCGAGCGGGAGCTGCGCCGCGCCGGCTGGACGTTCTGGCGCATACGCAGCAGCGCCTTCGCCCTCTCACCCGACGAGGCCCTGGAACCTCTGTGGGAACGCCTGACCGAGCTGGGCATCCATCCCCGCACGGTCCGCGAGTCAGCCATCGATGACGTGCTGACCGACATGCCCTGGACACCGGTCGGCCTGGCCGAGGGCGAACCCGACGAAGACGCGGACCCCTACGACGGCGAGCCGGACGAAGACAGCGAGGGACACTGACATGGACAACTACGACGACAGCACCCTCGAAGAACTCGCCGCCATGGTCTGCGGTGACGAGCCGGGCATGAAGCGCCGAGCCGGCTGGGAACTTGCTCCCTTCCTTCTCCGGGCCGGTTGGGAAGACGTCCCCGACCACGACGGCAGCCCGCGCCACCGCTGGGTACACACCATCCTGCGTGAACGGCAGGAAGACCAGGCAGGAGACACCGAGCGCGTCATCCTGCGCCTGGCCAACCGACGGGAATACCAACAACAACCCGCCGACTACGACGCCGTCATCCAACGCCTCCAGGAAGTCCTCGCCCTCGAAGGTCGTCGCATCGACTACCGCAAGGGACAGCCGTTCCTCGTCGAGTACGACCCCGACGAACCCCCTCGCCCCCAGCGGGTAGAACTGAAGGTGGCCATCACCGACATCGTCTCCGATCCCGGCCTGGTCCGCGCCGTTCAGCTACGCCTCGACGAAGCCCGCATCTGCCAAGAACACGGCGCCTACACCTCCGCCGTCATCATGCTCGGGAGCCTCCTCGAAGGCGTCCTCGTCCATGCCGCTGACGTCAGAACTGCAACCGTGCCGCTGAACCGGCCCGCCCGCGACACACGGCTGCAGGACCTCATTCAGCACGCCCACACCAACCAGTGGATCGACCAAGACGCAAAAATGGCCTCGGACCTGCTACGGACCTACCGCAACCTGGTCCACCCGCTCGCGGAAAAGCGAGCCAAACACAGCGCAGACTTCGACACAGCCGACCTCTGCTGGTCCACAGTCAACGCCGTGCTCAATGACCTGGCGGCAAGCAACCCTCAATAGGCGTCGGTAATGGCGTTGACGGTTCTGACCGGGAGGCGACAGCTACTTCCCTGCACCCGTCAACGTCGCGCTGCTGAGGCTCATCTCACCGATACCGGGTGGCTCGCGATGCTCATCGTCACCGGCGAGGGTGACCGCTGCTTGAAGTTCCCCCCGTCCCAGCGCGCGCTCGTCGCTCTGGTCTGCCTGCGCAAGCACGAGTCCCTGGCAGTCGGACCGTGCGGGTGTCGGGTGTCGGCGTCGAGTCCTGCGGCCGAAGCACCAGCCTGGCGCAGGTTCGCCTTGGTGTCCGGAACGGCGAGATCCGCCAGCAGCGGTTCCGCAGAAAACCTGCATGATCGCGGTGTGCTCCAGCCACTCGGGCGCGCTGAGGCACGCGTACTTGTTCAACCGCCGCCGCGCCTCCTCGTCGGCGGTCTGACCTACACCGGATGCTGATGCCCCATGCCCGTGGGCTTGCGCGGTGTATGCGGAGAACGCTGATGGGTGGCCCAAAGACGCCATGACCTCGTGCCAGGCCCCTGAACGAGCCCTACGCCGATCCCTATTCGATTTGACCCAGTGCGGCATTCCACCGCCCTGGCGGCGCCAACATGCTGTATAGATCGACCAGTTCGGCTGGGGACTCGAGGGCCCGACAGCTACCCGTCGTGCTCCGTGCCGAGTTGGGACCGCACTGGGAGGTCACGACCGCCGCCGAGCATGTCGGAGGCACGCACTACAGACCACCACGTAGATGCCCTGCGGGAGGGGATGCTCAAGAGCCTGGAGGCCTCCAGCGCGACTCACAGAGCCTCTCGCGACACCTCTCCCGCGTTTCGGCTGGGGCAGGGAGACGGAAACAGGATGTCTTCGTCCCGAATGGTCCGGAATCAAGGGGCGACCAGTACAGCCCCGTGCAAGGTTGTCCGACCCCGGCCCAGGAGGGGCCGAAATGCCGCTGCCCCTGTCCAGTCGTTGGTCAGGGGCAGCCGGGGAATCGGTGTACAGGCAGCGGGTTCGGGAGCGGGAGGCGCGTCCAGCCGGTGTCGTGGTCCCAGTGCAGGACGTGGGTCTCGTCCAGCAGGCAGCCGACCCAGAGGCCGTTGATGCCGGCCGGTACGTTCGGAGACCGCTGGGGCAGCAGGCCCGGGTCGGCGAGGCGGTGCCATGCGGAGGAACGCATCCAGGTGAGCCAGAAGAACACCTCTCGGTGCGGTCGGTCAGAAGCCGCGTCGAGCTTCAAGGCCAGGTCCTCGTGCAGCCCGAACTCGACTTCCAGCAGTTCCACCAGTTCCGTTCCACCGTCGGCGTCAGCGATGGGCGGCGGCTTCGCAGGAAGCGGGGTCCGCCAGGTCATGGATCGTGCGAGGGCGGCCCGCTCACTCACCTCCCGGCGGGCCAGTTCGACCAGCTCGGCATCGGTATGGCGACCGGGGAAAAGGGCCCGCGTTGTCTCGGCCGTTTTCCGTTCGTCCTCGGCCCGGCGCTTCTCCAGCAAAGTGAGGAAGCCCGGATCGAACGACCACAACACCGGGCCCATCCGGGGAGATTCCGGGACCGGAGAGGGCGGTGGGGGCTTTCCACGGTGTCGGTTCTTCTCGGCTCTCCTGGCCCAGTGGCCCGGGTTGAAAGCCGGCATCTGGTCGTACCCCGTCAGCAGGCCGGCGCTGATGTAGCCGGTACTCGTCTCGCTGGGCACTGAACAACCGAAGGCCACCCCAGCACTGCCCAGGACGCCGTACGGGCACGCATCCTCATGGAATGGCCGCTCGATACAGGCCGTGCCGGGGCCGAAGCGGTTCACGCCACGCCGTTCCAGCTCGGCCAGGGCCGGGCTGATGACGGTCAGGGCATCCCTGAAACGAGGGTTCCCCTTGCGCCCCCCGTAGGTTGCCTTCGCCGTGCTCTCGAACACCACGTGCCAGCCCCGATTCAACTCGGGCACCGCACGCTCGTTAAGGTACGGCTCCCAGGAGCGCCGGTTCTGCTCAGCCACGCTGCTGGTCACCTGTGTGACCTCAACCGCCCGATCGCCGCCGCACATGAAGTCGAAGCGCCCGTTGAGGTCCGCGCGCACCTCATGGAAATCACCGCACCGGGGGCAGCGGTCATACGGTTCGACGGTCTCACCCGTGCAGTACCGCAGGACGCCTGCCGCCCTGAGCTCCACCGGATCACTTGCTCGGGGCATGAGCCTTGTCCGTCCCGGCAGGCGCGTCCCAAGGGAGCACCAGCTGTTCCAGCGGCAGACGGGACAAGGTCTTGAACAAGTCGTCCCGACGGTACCCGAGCCCTGCGGCAAGCAGAATCCGCACGTGCTGATCCAGTTCCTCGATCATGGCCGAGGGCAGTCCGACAGCCTCCGGGATGACCCACGCATCCCGCAGGAGCAGCGCCAGATCGGTATCGCCAACCGGCAGATGGACATGCAGCTCCCACGGAGGGACGGTCCGCAGAGGGCCCCGTACCGCCCGGCTCCGCCGCGCGAGCAAGCGCCGACCGGCCACTTGGAGAGCGCGCAGCACCGCCATTTCGGCCATGGCCGCCGCCACGGTCTCACGAGGGCTCTGGTTCATGATTCTCCTACTGGATCTCGGATGCGTGCCGCGGCTGGAGGAACGGGATCAGCGGGGCCGGCATCACGGCGGGGGATCCGAGCAGCTCCCACTGGCAGTCCGGCACTTTGCCGTCGAGGTCGCGCAACGACCGCCGCATCATCAACAGGATCAGGGTGTCCGACGCCCGGTCCGTGGGGGACCAGTGGCGGTCTCCCACCTGGGCCATCAGCACTAGCCCCGACACGAAGGCCCTGCCCATCAGCCAGGCGAGGGCCGCGTCGCCCAGCTCGCCGGCCTCGAGCTCCGCCTCGACCCGTGCGCACAGGTCCAGCGCCCACTCGCGGGTCGCCCCGCTCACCTCCCAGGCGTCCCGCAGGTCCTCCAGGGTGGCCGTCTCCGCCAGACCCAGCAGGGCGCCGCGGACGTCACCGTCGGGAACGGTGCTCATCCCGCCGTCCGGAAGGAACACCTCCTGGGCGGCATCAGGGACGTCATCGACCGTGTACTCGGCCAGTGACGCCCCCGGGTTACCCCACCCCGTCGGCTGCACGGCCCGCAGCACGTCACCGATCCCCTGCGGCGTGACGGCGGCACCTCCACGCAGCACCGTGGTCACCGCGGCAGCCGTGACCTCCCCGCCGGACAGGCTCGGAGGTTCCGGGTTCGCGTCCAGGTCGGCCAGCTCGGGAGGGGGCCACACCACCCCCCGGTCACGCATGTACCGGGCGATGCCCTCATCGATCCGACGCACCCGCGCGGGAACGAGCCGCACCCGCTGCCCCGAGGCGACCACCTCGTCGGCGACGCGCTCCGCCCACTCCTCCTCGTTCTCCCCCTCTTCCGGACCTTCCTCGCCGAGCCCGGCGCCCAGGCCCCGGACCGCCTTGCCGAAGGCGTCCCGCACGGTCTCCTCCGACACCGGGTGTCCGTCGCCGAACAGCGCCAGCGCCAGATGAGATGGCCGAGCGCCCCTCCGCGCCAGCCGGGCGAGCGCCACGACCAGACCGAATGCCTCGTCGTCCGGAACCGACGTGCTCCCGCGCCCGCGGCCCAGCGCCCGCTTCGTGTGTTCCGGCAACAGCCCCGCTCGCCGCCACGATGCAAGCTGCTTCGCCGACACCACGCAACCGTGCCGACGCGCGTGCTCGACGAGCTGCTGATCAGCGGAGACCGGACCACCAGGAGAAGACATGCCGCGAACCTACCCAGTTCCGTCGGAAGAGGACGTGCCTTCAGGAAATAGAGACCCCCACCTTTACCCGGGCCGGACGCACCGGGCCTGGTGCCCTGGGGGAACCGCCGGAGCGCACGGCCCGGCAGCACATCAGGAGGAACCATGCTCACCGCACTGACCGCACTTCTCCCGACCACCGGGCCCCTGCTCTGGGCCCTGATCACCGTCCTGTACATCTGGATCACCGTCTACGTCGTCATCGTCGGCGTCGCCCTGCTGCACCCCCGCCGCTCTCGCCGGAGGGAGGCCCGGCAGATCCTCGAGTGCCACGCCCCCGTCCCCGGGCGCCTGTGACCCTCCTGGATACGTGACCGCGGGATGGCGGCAAAGGCCGCCTGGCTCCACGGAGCGGTCGCTGACCGGCCATAGCCGGTCAGCGGTTGCCAATAATGGGGCGCAAGGGGAGCGCGGACGCCGTGGACGGTGCAGCACGGGCCCGGCACCCACCGAACCGCCAGTGCTGCTCTGATCAGGCAAAACGGCATCGGACAGGGCAAGGCAGCGCGGCCCGGCACAATTTCTGACGTGCTCGCCATGGGTAGGTCTCGAGTGGGGTTGAGCCGTTAGTCCGACTCATTGGCGACCGACGCTGTTGACTGCTTCGCGCAACCCTTGTGCCCCGTTGAGGAGCAAATCATCCAGGTGGTTTAGGTGTCTGAACGCCGTAATGCGATGCCAGCTTGAGTGTAGGCGCGGACCAGTATCTCGCCGATGTGGTGCGCGTCCGCTACCGCACGGGTGGAGAGGTCTCCGGAATCAGCGGCGTGCTCTTCGATGAAGCGACGGACGCATTGCTGGATCAGGTCGTCGACTCGGTCTGATGCCTGTTCCAGAGTGATCAACGGTTGAGGGAGGGCATGGCTGAAGGCAGGTGAAGGCTTGAGATGGGTGAGTATCACCTCGCGAGGTGATGACCACGGCTGGGCAGGCGTGCGTCGCCATCCGGATAGGCTGGGGTTGTCTTAACGGAGTTTCGCGGACACCAACAAGGACAACGCCAACCGTCACGTTCGGTTGAGCTTCTTCGGTGGGTGAGCCGAGCTGGCTGGACGGTAGTCGGGAAGTGCGGCCGCACCAACCGGACACTGAGCCGTTTCCAAGCTGGGTGCGCTGACCGCGAGTTGGACAGCCCTGCGTAGCGGCGAAGCTTCTGGTGGATGGGTTCTCGAACAAGATCACCCGTGTTCGCCAGGAGTTTCGATGACGATGTCAAGCTGCTTGTGCGAGCTGCGGGGCTGTGGTGGTGAAGACCCGGTGGTCGCGCAGTAGTGCCCACAGGACGCTGGCGCGTCGGCGGGCCAGGGCTCGTCATCGGCACGGTCGAACTACCGGGCCTGATCGGAGAGAAGGCCTATCTGTACGTTCCGGGACCGGGTTGGTGGGCTCGACGTCAGCGTCGGTCTGTTCTTCGTTGCCTCAGTAGGTGGCCCCGCTGGGGTGGAAGTTCGGGCGGATCGAGGAGAAGCGGGCGCGCGGGCTGACGGATTCGGGTGACTGTCGCGTGGCGAAGGGGTCCCGCCGACCGCATGGTCGGCGGGACCCCTTCGCGTGCCTGCCGGTGAAGGTTGAGAAGACGATCACGAGCAGGACATCTGGATCCCCGGTGCGATCAGGGGGTGAGGAGCAGGCTGTTGGCGCGCTCCTTGGCGGCGGCGTAACGCTTGGCCACGTCCTGCCAGTTGACGACGGCCCACATGGCCTCGATGAAGTCGACCTTCTGGTTCTTGTACTGCAGGTAGAAGGCGTGCTCCCAGGCGTCGAAGACGAGGATCGGGGTCGAGCCCTGTCCGACGTTGCCCTGATGGTCGTAGACCTGCTCGACGATGAGGCGCCCGGAGAGCGGCTCGTAGGCGAGCACGCCCCAGCCCGAACCCTGCGTCGTGGCGGCGGCCTTGGTGAGCTGCGCCTTGAATCCGGCGAACGAGCCGAAGTACTCGGTGATCGCGTCCGCGAGGTCACCGACACCGTCGGCGGCGGTCGGCTCACCGCCGCCACCGTCCTTCGGGCTGTTCATGTTGTGCCAGTAGATCGAGTGGAGGATGTGGCCGGAGAGGTGGAACGCGAGGTTCTTCTCCAGGCCGTTGATCGAGCCCCACGACTCCTTGTCGCGGGCCTCCGCCAGCTGCTCCAGGGTGTCGTTCGCACCCTTCACGTAGGCCGCGTGGTGCTTGTCGTGGTGCAGCTCGATGATCTGCGGGTTGATCACCGGCTCCAGCGCCGCGTAGTCGTACGGAAGCTCCGGCAGCGTGTAGATCGCCATCTCCAACACCTCTGACATTATTGCGATTGATGTGCAGGTGCACGCTAGCAGCAGGAAAGATACGGTGCGATGCGGCGTTGGACCTAGGTCGTGTCCGCAAAGTGGTTGGCGCGTTGGTGTTTTCGTGGTGCGTCGTCATGAGCTGACTGATCAGGCCTGGGTGGTCGTTGAGCCGTT
>NZ_JBITCS010000039.1:0-71826 GCF_044453445.1 Streptomyces sp. NPDC051684
CGACGCTCCGCGTCGCCTCCCTCCTCCGCCTTGCGATCGCACGCACCAGGCCCCGCTCCCTGATCCGGCCTGATCCAAACGACAAGCCCTAGGTCTTTCCGGCGCCTTGCGATCGCACGCGCCAGACGCCGCGGCGCCGCCCTCCGGGCGACGACGGGAGATTGAAGACAGGCCCTAGGGCCCTTCTGACGGATCAGGCAGGTCCAACAGGCCGGCCCGCCGCCAGGGCTATGCGTACGTTCGTGGGATCTCGGCGGCGAATCACTGCGGATCGGGTAGGGACGATCAGGTATGTCCGGACGGCGAGACCGATCCGGGCAGCGTCCCCCGGCCGAAAGGTGTCCCCCTTGTTCCCCCGAACCCGACGTTCCGCCGTCCTCGCCGCCGTGACGGTCGTGGCCGCGGCCGTGCTCCCGGCGACGGCCGCCCGTGCCACCGCTCCCACCGATGGCGCCGATACGAAGGCGCCCGAGTCCACGGTCACCCGCGCCGAGGTCCTCCAGCGTGCCGACTTCTGGGTCCGGGAGGCCGTGCCGTACAGCCAGCGGCACTCGTACCGCGACCCGCAGGGCGCGAAGTACCGCGCCGACTCCAGTGGTTACGCCTCCATGGCCTGGCACCTGCCCACGAGCCTGACGACCCGGACCCTCCCCACGGTCAGCCACCGCATCACCAAGGACGAGCTCCGGCCGGGCGACGTACTGCTCAATCCGGACCAGCACGTCGTGATCTTCGCGGGCTGGGCCGACAAGAAGAGGTCGTCGTACCTCGCCTACGAGCAGACCCCTCCGCACGCGCAGCGGCACACCCTCCCGTACCCGTACTACCGCCACGACAAGGAATACCTGCCGTACCGCTACAACGGCGTGAAGTAGTACGCACGGGACGTGAGCGGGCACGTATTACAGGCACGAGACGGTACGGAGGAACTGGTGGACCGGGCGTGCGCGAGTGGGAAAGTCCAGCTCACAAGCGGCTGGCTAGGGTGTGGGCATGTCCTCGACGCCGAACCCCACGCACGCGCCGGTACCGCTGGATGTCGCCGAGCGGACCTGGCGGCTCGTGGTCGACGAGGCGCACTACGTGAACGCGCGGCCCGAGGACGTGCGCCTCGCGGCGGTGGTGACGCTCGCGCGGGCTTCGAAGGGGCGGGCTCGGGTGGGGGAGTTGTATGCGATCACCGTCGACGACCTCGACATGAAGGCCGGGCGGATCAGCATGCTGCACAGGCGGCCGGGGCCGGCCGCCGGGCGCACCA
Organism: Streptomyces sp. NPDC051684; assembly: GCF_044453445.1. Classification (NCBI taxonomy): domain Bacteria; kingdom Bacillati; phylum Actinomycetota; class Actinomycetes; order Kitasatosporales; family Streptomycetaceae; genus Streptomyces; species Streptomyces sp. NPDC051684. Next base: position 1,259 of record NZ_JBITCS010000039.1, read on the forward strand.
ATCGCAAGACGTACGACCTCGACGAGGACGCGCTCACCGTGCTGCGGAGGTGGCTCGCTGTGCGCGAGAAGGTGCAGCACGGGCCGATCGAAGGGGACCGGGTGCGGGCGTTGTTCGTGACGGTGCGGGCCGCGCACCGGCACGGGGCGCTGTACCACGCGGGGCTGCCGATCCACCCGCGTGGCATGCAGCAGTCGTGGGACCGGCTCATCGGGCGGTTGAACGCCCGGCATGCCGGGGAGGACGGGTTTCCGTTGCCGCGCCGCTTCGAGCAGTTGCGTCGCGCCTGGCGGTGACGGTCTGTCCTGTCACTACTGGTCGCGTACAACTCCGCTGTTCCTCGCGGGAGTTATGTGTCCCAGGGGCGTCAAGGGCCTGGGGTCGGCATGCATGAGGGGTACATTCGACTGCTCGCACACCTCGCATCATGCTTCTGCGCCAACGGGGGTTGGGCTCAAGATGACGCGCCATACGGCCTCGCTGTGCCGTCATGAAGTTCGGCTGCTGCTGTGGCTGCACGAGCAGTGCGGCCCGCAGACCGATGTGCCCGTGCCGGCCGCGGAGTTCGGGCGGCAGAAGAACATGCCGGGGCTCGGTGTCGCCGCCCTGATCGAAGCGCTCCAGGAGCGCGGTCTTGTGCGGATCCAGGAGGACGGGGAGCGGCCGCCGCCCGATGCGGAGCTCACCGCGGCGGGGCTGGCGCGGGCGGAGCAGTTGGTCGCCGATCTGGGGAACCCGGACGCGGTCCGGCGGTACCGGCAGCGCGTCACACGAGCCCTCGCCGACCTGCGCCCCACCGACCCCCGCACCCACCTGGAGGTCACGGGGGACTGGAACCGCCCGGTCTTCGAGCGCACCGAACAGGTGGCGGAACTCGCTCAGTTGGTGAAGGGCTGCGCCCGCATCCTCGGTCACGACCTGACGGATGCCTCGGTCGGCGGGGCCAGCGACGGCAACTTCCTCGCGGCGGCCGGCATCCCGGTCCTCGACGGCATCGGCGCGGTCGGCAGCGGCGCCCACGCCCGCTCCGAGCACACCACGGTGTCGGGCATGGTCGAACGGGCGGCGCTGGCGGCGTCGGTGCTGGGGGCGTCGGCGGGGAGGTGAGGGCGGGGCGGGCGTGGGGTGAGCGCCCGCCACTGTCCCCGTCTGCTTGACTCTTCGCATGTCAACACATGGTTTGCTCGCTGAGAAGAACATCCTGGTCGCCGGTGCATCCAGTGGTATCGGTGCCGCCGCGGCGCGCCTGTTCGCCCGGGAAGGCGCCAGGGTGGCCCTGCTGGCCCGCCGGCAGAAGAACCTTGAGGGCCTCGCTGGGGAGATCCGCGCCGAGGGCGGCACCGCCCTGGCGATAGCCGGGGATGTCACCGATCCCGGGGACGTGGAGCGTGCGGTTCGAGGTGTGGTCGAGGAGTTCGGCCGGCTCGACGGTGCGTTCAACAACGCGGGCGCCGCCACCGTCGGCACCGAACTGCACGAGATGACCATGGACGATTACGACCTGGTGATGGACACCAACGTGCGGGGCACGTGGAACTGTCTGCAACACGAGATCCGCGCCATGCTCGTCTCCGGAGGCGGAGCCATCGTCAACACCTCCAGTGTCGCGGGCCTGGTGTCCACCGGTGTGGGCGCGCCCTACATGGCGGCCAAGCACGCGGTCATCGGCCTGACCAAGGCCGCCGCGCACGAGTACGGGGAGCGTGGCATCCGCGTCAACGCCCTTGCGGTCGGCTCCACTTTGACCGAGATGATGGAGGGGGCCATCGCCGAGTCCCCGGGCATCGAGAAGACGTTCTTCGCCCGAGCCATCCAGCAGCGCATGGCCTCCCCCGAGGAGATCGGGCAGGCCGCCGCCTGGCTCCTGAGCGACCGCTCCACCTTCGTCACCGGCGCGACCATGCCCGTGGAGGGCGGGACGCTCGCCGTCTGACCAGGATCATCCGACGGGTCCTGCGCGCCTTTCCCGGCAGACTCCGGGCGAGGCGCGCAGGCGCGCTCGCGGGCTTCAATACCGGTGTGCCTCGGCGAGGGTGAGGGACGTCCGGAAGCACTCCTGGCCGCTCTGCGTCATGAGGACGCGCACCACGGGACGCCCGGCGCCGTCCTCGCCCACGGTCTCGGCCGTCACGGTGCACGGCTGGTCGAGCTCCACATAACGGGAGAAGAGGGCCTGCTGACCGGCCGGAATCGTCGCGAGACCGGGGTGGATCTCCTGCGCGGCCTGGCGCGCGGCTTCCAGCAGCAGTGTGCCGGCGGCGTGGTCCACGGGGTGGTCGAAGTAGAAGGGGTGGTGCACGTCGACGCGCAGCAGCCATTCACGGGGCCGGTCGGTGGGGGAGAGCGCCACATCGTGGAACGAACCGACACCCAGCGGCTGGTGGGGGAGGGGCGGCGGCAGCGGGATGGCTCGGGCCATGGCCTGCCGGCCGTCACCGGCGTTCGGGCGCAGCCGGCGGTAGATGGCCGGCGCGAGGACGGGAAAGCGCGAGTGGGCGCGGACCAGGGCGACCCCGTCGGCCAGCACGTCGATGTCGAAAGCCAGGAAGGAGACGCGCTTGCCTCGGTACTGTGCCTCGGTGCAGGTCACGTGCAGTTCGACGGCCCGGGGCGGAAGCTGCGCCGCGGTGCGCAGTGCGGACGGCTCGCTGGTGTAGCGGAACTCGTCCCACAGCAGGTGGTGGCCGAGCGGCACGTCGTGGCCGACGTGGGCCAGCAGCGGGAAGCTCTGACGGACGGTCTCCACCAGCAGGGCGGGGCTGACGTGCCCGAAGAGCGGGGCGAACAAGTCGGTGGCGCGAGGCCAGTCGACGGGTATGGAGAACGACCCGTCCGCGTTGCTCCGCCACTCCTTGAGCAGGACCTGACAAGACTGGTGCTTGTGGACCAGCTCCTTGGGGACCGGTCTGGCCGGCCGGGGCTGTCTAGCAGAGTCATGGGTGATAACGGTGCTCATCAACGGCCTTCATCTCGGGATGGGCGGAGTTCGCATCTGAGCCGGTGCGGCGGCCCATCGGATGTCTGACCGTAGAACATAGTGTGTATTATTTTTTGTCAACCGGCAAAGGGGCTGAAGATGGCAAAGGGTCAGCAAGAGCGCGCGCTCGCCACGCGCAGGATTTTGCTGCTCGCGGCGGCAGAGGTGTTCGACGAGTGCGGGTACGCGGGTGCCGGGATCGCCAAGATCCTCCAGCGGACGGATCTCACGGCGGGCGCCCTGTACTTCCACTTCGGCTCCAAACAGGGCCTGGCGCAGGCCGTGATGAACGCGCAGCCGGAGGCGCTGTCCATCCCCGAGGACGTCAAGGGGATGCAGAAGCTGATCGATCTGCTGCTCACCTGGTCCTTCCAGCTGCAGCGCGACCCGCTGCTGCGTGCCGGTGTCCGGCTGACGGACGAACAGGCGACCTTCGGGATGCGTGATGTGACGCCCTATTCGACGTGGCGCACGATCATGCAGGACTGCCTGGAGGAGGCGCACGGGGCCGGCGACCTGCGTGCCGGAGTGGAGCCGGAGAGGGTGGCGACGTTCCTGGTCGGTACATGTACCGGGCTGCAGACCTACTCCCAGGTGGAGTCGGGGCGCGAGGATCTGCCCGAGCGGGTCCTCGATCTGTGGCGGCTGCTGCTGCCCGGGATCGCGTCCCCCGAGGCCGTCGAGCGCCTCGAAGTCGGCGTGGAGCGGGTCGATCCCGCCCTGCGCACCCCACGACAGCAAGCCGCCGAGAAGGTCGGCGCGAGAGGAATGCAACCGTGAGCAGGTTCCAGAGGCTGAAGGCGGTCGCCGTCAACATCGACGGCGTCATGCTGACCGACACCTTCAGCCCGGTCATCCACCGCTTCATCACCTCACGGGGAGGCGAGTACACGGCGGAGACCGAGCGCTCGATCTTCTCCCAGCGCCGGGCCGAGGCGGGGTGGGCCATGGCGCGTTCGGTCCCGCAGGAGATGACGGGGCCCGAGGCGCTGGAGACGTACTTCCGTGAGCGCGACGAGTATCTGGCGCAGCACCCGGTCGAGTTGAGTCCCGGCGCCCCCGAACTCGTCGGCAGGCTGCGGGGGCTCGGTCTGCGGACCGTGTGCTACGGAGGACTCGGCGCCGACCACTTCCGCGCCTCGCTCGGCACCCACGCCGAGCTGTTCGACGCCCCCGGCTACATCTGCACCAATGACTTCCGCCCCGGTGTCGCGGAGATCCCGGGTCTTCTCGGCCTGGAGCAGGGCGAGGTCGTCTTCGTCGACGACGTGGCCAAGGTCGGCGAGGTGGCCCGCGGCGAGGGGGCACCCTTCGTGGGCTACCCCAGCACCTTCCCGCACAGCCACCAGGCGCAGTTGATGCGCGAGGCCGGCGTCGAGCACCTGGTGTCGCACCTGGACGGAGTCGACGCGGCCCTGCTGGCCGGGATCGACGAGGCCGCCGCCGCGGGCCGGCTGTGGCAGACGGCGCCGGTGAACTGAGCCCGTACCTCCGGTCGTCCCCGTCGGGGAACGGGGAGGACCGGACGGCGGAGCGGCCGGAGAACGGCAGTACGGCTCCTCTTCGGCGCCGCCGTCAGCGGCGACGAAGGCGCGCGTCGGACAGGTGGGGCGGGACGTAGTCGGCGTCGGCGGGGTTCAGGTCGGTCCCCGGCGGGACGAGTTCGTCGATGCGGTCGAGTACGTCCTCGGACAGGTCGAGGTCGGCCGCGCCCAGCAGGTCGTCGAGCTGGGCGAGGTTGCGCGGGCCGATGATGGCGCTGTCCACGGCCGGGTGGGACAGCACGAAGGCCACCGCGAGATGGGCCAGTGGGACACCGGCCTCCCCGGCCAGCTTGAGCAGACTCTCGACCAGTTCGAGCTTGCGTCGATTGCCGGGCGACTCCTGGTCGAACTTGTACCCGATCATGTCCTTGCGGAAGCCCGACAGGCGCAGGTCCTCGGCGGCGCGGAAACGCCCCGTGAGCCAGCCGCTGTTGAGCGGGGACCACGTCAGGACGCCGAGCCCGTGCCGCTGGGCGGTGGGCAGCACACCGCGTTCGGCACCCCGCAGGAAGATCGAGTACGGCGGCTGCTCGGTGTGGAAGGGGATGTGGCCGCGGCGTTCGGCGGTCCAGCGCGCCTCCACCAATTGCTCGGCGGGGAAGTCGGAGCTGCCGATGGCCATCACCTTTCCCTCCCGGACCAGATCGGACAGGACCGAGAGGGTCTCGTCGATGTCCGTCGTGGGGTCGGGCCGGTGGATCTGGTAGAGGTCGATGCGGTCGGTCCGAAGCCGGCGCAGGCTGCCCTCGACGGCCTGCCGGATCCAACGGCGGGAATTTCCCCGCTGGTTGGGGTCCTCGCCCATCGGGAAGTGCGCCTTGGTCGCGAGGACGACGTGGTCGCGGCGTCCCTTGAGCGCCTTGCCGAGGATGGTCTCCGCCTCACCGCCCGAGTACATGTCGGCGGTGTCGACGAGGTTGATGCCCGCGTCCAGGGCGGTGTGCACGAGCCGGACGGCCTCGTCGTGGTCGGGATTGCCCCATGAGCCCAGCATCATCGTGCCGAGGGCCAGACGGCCGACCGTGATACCGGTGCGGCCGAGCGTGGTGGTGCGCACAGCGGGTGTCTCCTTGCCGTGAAGGTCAGGCGCCGATGGCGAGGACGGTCTTGCCGGTGCTGCGGCCGGAGGCGATGTGGCGGTGCGCCTCGGCCGCTTCACCATGGGCGAAGGTGCGGCTGATGGGCACCGTGACACTGCCGTCGAGTACGGAGTCCAGCGCCCTGCGCAGCGCGGCGGTGATCTCCTGAGGTGCCTCGGCGGCCAGGGCGGCGAGGTTGAAGCCGAGGACGGCCTTGCCGCTCATCCACAGGTCGTTGGCGCCGAAGGAGACGTCGTCGGCCCCCGAGGCGTTGCCCATGGCCACGAGCCGGCCCCCGATGCCGAGCGCCTGCATGCTCTGGGTGCGGGCGGCCCCGCCGACCGGGTCGACGGCGATGTCGAAGCCGCGCCCGGCGGTGAGGTCCGAGGCCGCCGCGGGCAGTTCGTCCCGCAGCAGCACGTGGTCGTAGCCGAGGGCCTTGGCCGGCTCGATCTTCTCGGGGCTCCCCACGGTGCCGACCACCTGCGCGGCGCCGAGCAGTCGGGCGACCTGCCCGAGCTGGCTGCCGACACCTCCGGCGGCGGCGTGCACCAGAACGGACTCGCCCTTCCGCAGCCGGGCCGTGCGCTCAAGGACCAGGAAGGCGGTGCTGGTGTTGGACGGGGTGGCGGCCGCCAGCTTGAGGTCCGCGCCGGAGGGCAGCGGGCACACCAGGCGGGCGTCGGTGACGGCGACCTGGCCGTACCCGCCGCCGCGCAGCATGGTCAGCGCGGCCACCTGCTGACCGGGGCGCAGGTCGGTCACCTCCGCGCCCACGGCCCGCACGGTGCCGGCCACTTCGATGCCCGGAACGTAGGGCAGTTCGAGGTCGACCACTCCGGAACGGAAGAGGATCTCGGCGTAGTTGACGCCGCCCCAGGTGACGTCGATGGAGACGTCACCCGGGCCGGGGACGGGCTCCGGGGCGTCGGTGAGGGTGAGGACTTCGGGGCCGCCGAAGCGGGGGATCGTGATGGCGCGCATGTGTCGTACCTCGTGAAGTCGGGGGCGGTGCGGGCGCGTACGGAACGCGTACGCGGGGGGAGGGGGGCGGTCAGGCCGGTTCGCGGACGGCCTCCGGCCGCTGATCGGACGGCAGTTGCGCGGCGCTCGTGCGCGGTCGCCGCAGGAGCGCCGCGATCGCCGCCGCGGAGGCCAGGCACAGCGCGGCGAAGCACCAGAGCACGGAGTGCAGGCCGTCGGCGAGGCCGGGGCCGGTCAGCGTGCCCCGCGTGGTCTGCGCGAGGACGGCGCCGACCGCGGCGATCCCCACCGTCTCGGCGGTGAGCTTGGCCGTGTTGAAGGCACCGGACGCCGCGCCCGCGTGCTCGACCGGCACGGCGTCCACGGCCTGGCCGTCGAGCAGCCCCTGGGCGATGGCCACGCCGCAGCCCGCGACCAGCAGGGCGGGCAGCAGAGAGGTGCCGGTCGCCATCCAGGCCGCGCCCGCCGCCACCAGGACGAGGGACGCCACCACCTGCACGCGGGCCGGGACCCAGCGCACCAAGTAGCCGCACAGCAGCGGCAGTAGGAGCACGGGTGCGGTCAGCGCCAGCATGGCCCACCCGGCCGTCGACGGTGTCATGCCGGCGGCGCGGGTGAAGTAGGTCGGCAGGTAGGTGAGCAGCGGGGCGAACAGTCCCACCACCGCGGCCACCGCGAGGCACAGGGCCGCGAACCGGCCGGTGCCCACGTGCCGCAGGTCGAGCAGCGGATACGGGGCCGCCCGCTCGCACCGCACGAAGAGCGCGAGCGCCAGCACGGTGACCGCCGCGGCCGCCCACACCAGCGGGGACGACCAGCCGAGCAGCGGTCCCTCCACGAGCGTGAACACCAGCGCCAACAGCCCCACGGTGAAGCAGATCGCACCCGCCCGGTCGCCCTGGCGGTCCGTGCCACCCGCCGTGGCGGGGCGCGGGAGCAGCGGGACACCCAGCAGGCACCCCGCGCCGACCAGGCCCGGCAGGGCGAAGGCGGCCCGCCAGCCGAAGCCGTCGACGAGCTGGGAGGCCACGGTCGGCCCGAAGGCGAGCCCGATGCCGATGGTGGTGCCGAACAGGCCGAAGACACGGGCCCGTTGGCGCCCGGCGAACGCCCCCGCCAGCACCGCGCTGGCACCGGTCGTCGTGGCCGCGGCGCCGATGCCGGCGAGCAGCCGGGCCGCGTCGAGGAACCAGATGTTCCCGGCGGTCGCGGACAGCAGCCCGCAGGCCGCGAAGAGCGCCACACCCGCCGCGAAGACGCGCCGGGCACCGTAGCGGTCCGCCCACGATCCGGTGACCAGCATGAACGCCGCGAAGGTGGCGCTGTAGGCGTTCACCACCCACTGGGTGTCCGACAGGCCGATGTCGAGCTGCCGGGCGATGTCGCTGAGCGCCACCGACGCACCGGTCAGGGTGAAGGGCACCAGGAACAGGGCGACCAGCGTGGTGGCCAGGACCGCCGCGGTACGTGCCCGGGCCGGGGCCGCGGGCATGTTCCGCTCGGACGGCTCAGGCATGTTCGGCCTCCTTCAGCGGCGCGGTCGGCTCCGCCGTGACACCCTCGGCGTCCGGGCGACGCGGCGCGAGCAGCCGCCACACGGCCACGCCGATGGCGGCGCACAGCACGGCGCTGACGAGCAGGACGGTCTGCCAGGCGCCGGTCAACTGCTCGGCGACCAGGTCGTGGAAGCCCTCGCCGGTGCCGGACGGGGCCAGGCGCGCCAGCCCTTCGTTCTCGCCCGCCACGGCGGTGTTGGCGATCTCCCCGGCGGACGCGGCAGAGCGGTCGTCGTCGGCGAGGCGACCGGTGAGCAGCCCGACGAGGGCGGCCCCGGCGGCGGCGATGGCGATGGCCTCACTGCCCAGGCGCAGCGTGTTGAGGAACCCGGCGGCGGTGCCCGCGGAGCTGGGCTCGACGACCTCCAGGACGGCGCCGTCGACCAGGCCGAAGTTGAGCCCGAGGCCCACGCCCAGCACGATCAGCGGTCCGGCGAGGGCCGCGGCGCCCGCACCCGGATGCAGGGCGAGGGCCAGCCAGGCCACCCCGGCCGTGAGCAGCAGCACGCTCAGCCCGAGGACGGCGCGGGTGGTCAGGCCCCAGCGCTGCAGCCGGGCCGCGAGCATGGGCGTGGGCAGGATCGGCAACGTCATCAGGAGCATGAGCGTGCCGGCCTCCCGGCTCGAGATGTCGTCCGCCACGACCAGGTAGTTCGGCAGCAGCGGCAGCAGGATCACGAACGCGAAGGTCGCCGCGACCGGGACCAGACACAGGCCCATGAAACGGGCGTTGCGCAGCAGCGCCAGATCCAGCATCGGCGCGCTCACCCGCTTCTCGACCGCGGCGAACACGGCGAACAGCACCACACTGCCGATCAGCAGCCCGAGCACCACGGGGCTCGACCAGCCCCACTGCGGACCCTCGGCCACCCCCATCATCAGCGCGAACAGCGCGGTCACGAACAGCACCGTGCCCGCCCAGTCCACCCGCGCGCCCTGCTGGGGCCGCGCCCCGCTCATCGCCGGGATCGCGCAGGCCACCAGCGCCATCAGGATCGCGTGCAGGCCGAAGAACGAACGCCAGCCCAGCGAGTCCGCCAGCACACCGGCGGCCATGGCGCCCAGCGCGAGTCCCGCACCGGTCACGATCCCGACCGCGGCGAAGGCACGCGAGCGGGCGGCGCCGGTGAAGGTCGCGGACAGGATCGCGCTGCCGCTGGTGAGCAGGGCGGCGGCGCCGACACCCGCCAGGGCGCGCGAGATGTTCAGGACGGTGATGTCACTGACCAGCGCACTCAGGGCGCTGGAGGCCGTGAAGAGCACGGCGCCCGCGGTGAACAACCGCCGCCGGCCCCAGGCGTCGGCGAGGGAGCCGCAGGCCAGCATGAAGCTGGAGAAGGTCAGGTTGTAGGCGTGCACCACCCACTGAAGGCTCGCCAGCGAGGCACCGGTGTCACGGGCGATGTGCGGCAGCGCGACACCGGATCCGGTCACCGAGGTCGGCAGCACCAACAGCGCCAGCAGCACCGCGACCAGCACGCACGCGGCGCGGGAACGTCCCATGCTCACGAGGCGACCGCCAGGGACTCCGCGCGCAGCTTGAGAGCGGCGTTCATCAGCATGAAGCCCTGCTCGATGCGCCACACCATCGCGCCGGCCAGCGGCATGCTCAGCCCGCCGAACTCCTCGAGCTGGCGCAGCCGGACGCCCCCGTCGCGCTCCTCCAGGACGAAGGAGTGGCGGGCGCGGAAGAACGCCGGGTGCTTGATGATCCCCGACCACTGCAGCAGCCGGCCCTCGTGCAGGGCGGTCACGGTGGGGGTGTGCGTCTCCTCCTCGGCCTTCATGGGGCGCTGCATGCGCAGGTTCAGCCGGGCCCCGGCCTCGATGCGGCCGTGGGCCTCGATGATGAAGGGGTTCCAGTCCCGGTAGCGGTCCAGGTCGGTGACGGCTTCCCACACGGCCTGGACCGGCGCGTCGATGTCGACGTGGGTGTCGATGCTGCGTCGCGTACGCACGATCGTCTCCAAAAGGTTCGAGGTTCGGTTCAGGCCGGGATGGACATCGACAGGCCGCCGTCGACCAGCAGGTCGACCCCGTTGACGTAGGCGGCGTCGGACGAGGCGAGGAAGGCGACCACGGAGGCCACCTCCTCCGGGGTGCCGATGCGGCCGCACACCACGTCGCGGCGGGCCGCCTCGCGGGCCTCCTCGGTGGGCACCGACTCGCGGTACATGTCGGTGTCGATGTAGCCGGGGCTGATGGCATTGACCCGGACGCCGTGCGGCGCCAGGTCGGCGGCCAGCGTCTTGGCGAGGTTGCCGGCCGCAGCCTTGGAGGCGGCGTACAGCGAGCCGATGGCCAGGCCGCGGTGGTGGGTCCACGAAGAGTTGATGACGACGGCGGCGCCGTCGTTGAGCAGCGGCAGAGCGCGCTGGACGGTGAAGAAGACGCCCTTGACGTTGGCGGCGAGCACGTCCTCGACGTCCTGGTCGGTGAAGTCGCCCAGACGCTTGAAGACGCCGACACCGGCGTTGGCGAAGACCGCGTCCAAGGTGCCGAAGCGCTCACGGACGGCGTCGGCCACCGCATCGGCGCCGGAGGCCGTGGAGATGTCCGCGGCCACGGTCAGCACCCGCTGTCCGGCGTCCAGTTCGACGGCCGCCTTGTCCAGGCGCTCGGCGTTGCGGCCGGCCAGGGCGACCCGCGCCCCCTCGTCGAGGAACCGGCGGGCCGCGGCCAGGCCCATGCCTGAGCCGCCGCCGGTGATCAGAACGGTCTTGTCGGCGAAGCGGGTGGTGTGCACGTGCATGGTGATAACTCCTCATAGTGGTACGGAAAATGGGGGCGCCGCGGCGGGCGGGCGCGGGACCGCAGGTCAGGCGGGCGAGGGAAGCAGCTGGTCCGCTCGTTGGACGGGGAGCTCGGGGACGGTGCGGCGCGCGAGCCCGGCCATCGTGCGGCCGGGACCGACGTCGAGGAGCCGGGTGCATCCGGCCGTGTCGCGCAGGGTGCCGAGGACGCCGTTCCAGTGCACGGGCCCGGTCAACTGGGCGAGGCACAGCCCCGGCCAGTCGGCGCCGTGGGTGTGCACGGCCGCGTCCACATTGGCCACGACCGGTGCGTGCCGCGGCGCGAACTCCACCGATTCCAGGGCCTGGGCGAGTTCCTCGGCGGCCGGCTCCATCAAGGGGGTGTGGCAGGCCGCGGAGACGGCGAGCCGGGTGCAGGCGACACCGACGTCCTCGGCGCGCCGCACCAGTGCCTCCACCGCTTCGGGAGACCCGGCCACCACGGTCTGCCGGGGGCCGTTGAAGTTGGCGAGCCACAGTGCCGGCCGGTGCACCCGCACCTCAGCGACCAGCGCCTCGGCCATGTCCCGCCCGGCGGTCACGGCCGCCATGGCGCCCGGTCGCGAGCGTGCGGCGCGTGCCATGGCCCGGCCTCTGGCCGCCACCAGCCGGGCGCCGTCGTGGACGCTCAGAGCCCCCGCGGCGACGAGGGCGGTGTACTCGCCCAGACTGTGTCCGGCGTGGGCCCGGGCGGCCGGAGCGGACCCGTCGGCCTGCTCCAGCGTGCGCCAGGCCAGCAACGAGGCCGTGAACACGGCGAGTTGGGCGCGGTCCGTGCGGGCCAGCTCGGCCGCGTCGGCCTCCAGCAGCAGCCGCGCCACGTCCAGGCCCGCGGCCTGCGACACCTCCTCGACCAGTCCCCAGGCGGGGGTGGCGGACCACGGGGCCCCCATGGCCTGCCGTTGCACCCCTTGTCCGGGAAACAGGGCGGCGGTGCGCGGGGCCGATGACGCTTGGTTCGCAGTCATCTTCTTCCCAGCTCCTTCGTTCGGCGTTCGCTCCAACATGTTCACGAGTGCTTTCTAAAGCAGTGCTCAAGAAGCGCTAAAGCGCATTCCGGGGCCTCCGTGAATGCGGCGGCTTTAGTGATCCTTTGGTGTGCCGCAGTCAGACTCCTGGTGCCGGCCGAGAAATGGACTCGGCCTCAGGGGAGGAACAGCATGAGCACCACGGAACGGGCGCCGCAGGCCGCCCACAGGGGGCGCGAAAGACCGGATTCGGGGCACGGATTCGAGGCCCTGGGGGAGGGGCTGAGGAATTCCCACGCCGCGCGAATTCGTGCGGGGATGGGGCTCTCTCAGGAATTCGACCCGCCGCGAACTTTCTCGGTTTCGCCGCAACCGCGCCCCTGGCGTTCCCCGCTGCCCTGGACCGCCTGACCGCCCGTTCCGATGAAAGGAGTTCTTGTGTCCCCGACCCTGTCGGCGCCGTCGGTCCCACGCCGCGGCGAACAGGCGGAGCTGTCCTTCACCCGCACCGTCGACCGCCGCATCCTGCACCGCTGGGCGCTGTCCGAGGTCTTCCTCACCGATGTGCACCACGCGGACGACGGCAGTTACCGCGCCGCTGCCCAACTGCCCTGGAACCACCCCTACTACGGTGACCATCTCACCCGCCTCGACTGCCCCGACCCGCTGCTGCTGCTCGAGTGCGTGCGTCAAGCCGAGACCTGGGGCGGGCATGCCGTGGCGGGCGTGGGCGAGGACCGCCAATTCCTGCTGCGCCGTTGGTCCATGGCCCTTCCGGGCCTGCTGACCAGCCCTGACGTACGGCGCCCCGCCGAGGTCTCGGTGGCGGTGCGGACCTCCGACGCCCGCGGCCCGGCCGGCGCCCCGCGCCGCCTCACCTTCGCCGCCGACGTGGGGGTGTGGGACCACCACGTCGGACAGGTACGCATAGAGGTCGGCTACATCCCCGCCGATGTGTACGCCACCGTGCGCGAGAGCGGCCGCGGCGGCCCGCTGCCCGACTTCGACGCGCTGCCCCGCACCACCAGCTCCCTCGCCCCGCACTGGGTCGGGCGCACCGACCGTCGCAACGTCGTCCTCGACGACATCGTCACCGACGGACAGGGCGCCGGCGCGCGGGTGTGCGCCCCGCTGGACAACCGCAGCATGTTCGATCACGCCCAGGACCACGTGCCCGGCATGGTCCTGATGGAGGCCGCCCGGCAACTGTGCCTGTTCACCGGGGCCGAGCTGCACGGCACCTCCGCCGCCCACACCACCGTGGCCGGCTTCGACTTCTCCTTCAGCCGCTACGCCGAGCTGGACGCGCCACTGCACGTCCACGTGCGGAGCAGCGGCCCCTACGCCGGGGACGACGCCCTCTCCGCCGCACTGCCCCGACTGGTCACCCACCACGTCGAGTTCCTCCAGAGCGGCGCCCTGTGCGCCCGCGGCGTGCTGCACACCACCACCGCCCGCGCCGCACCCACGAGGAATCAGCCGTGATCGACATCCCCGACGGAACCTGGATCGCCGCCGCCGAGTGGCTCCCGCCCACCTCGCAGACACCCCAGGACGCCATGCGTCTCGGGCTGGTCACAGCCCAGGAGGCGGCGGTCATGGGCTACTCCTACCTGCCGTGCTCGCAGGACCTGTCCGCACCGCAGATGGCGGTCGAGGCCGGGCTCGCGGCCCTGGAACGCGCCCACGTGGACCCCGCACATCTGGGATCCGTCCACCACGCCTGGACCTACTACCAGGGGCACGACTTCTGGTCGCCGGCCCACTACGTCGCCGCGCGCCTGGGCGCACACGACGCCGCCCCTGTCGGCATCCAGCAGATGTGCAACGGGGGAGCGGCCGCCCTCGAAGCGGCCGTCGCCCGCCTCGCCGTCACCGCGCCGTCCGCCCGCGCCCTGGTCACCACCGCCGACCGTTTCGTCGCGCCCGGCTTCGACCGCTGGGCCGGCGACTACGGAGTCTGGTACGGCGACGGCGCCACCGCCGCCGTCCTGGGCCGCGGCACGCCCGAAACGGCCGTCCCTGCCCGGTCCCTGAACCTGCGCGCCCTGGTCACCCGGGCCGAGCCCGACCTGGAGATCGTGCACCGCGGACGCGACCGCTTCCACACCACCGCGCACCAACGCGGATGTGTCGACGTGCGCCGGACCAAGAAGGCCTACCTGAGCGGCACGGGGCGGGACGCCTTCGTGACCCGGCTGCGGCAGTGCACCACCGAGGTGCTCGCCGCCGCCCTCGCCCAGGCCGCCGACCGGCCGGGGGCCTGCACCGACAGCGGCCCGCGCAGCGTCCTGCTGCCCCGCCTCGGAGCCGCCACGGCACGCGACATCTACGGCAAGGCAGTGGCCGAAGTGACCAGTGCCCCGGCCGTGGACCTGGGCGCGGGGACCGGACACCTCGGCGCAGGGGACGCCCTGTCCAACCTGGCCGCCCTCTCCGACCCCTCCCATCCGCAAGGGCTCCTCCCCGGCGAGTACGCCGTCGTGCTCAGCGCCGGAGCCGGCTTCACCTGGAGCGCGCTCGTCGTGCAGCGCCCCACCGAGCAGACCGACCCGTCCTGAAAGGCCACCCCATGTCCTCAGCCACCACCTCCGACAGCCTGCTGGATCCGGCCCCGCCCGCCGCGCCCGTCGTCATCGTCGGGGCCGGCCCCGTGGGGCTCGTCCTCGCCGCCGAACTCCTCAGCCGCGACGTTCCGGTGCGCATCATCGACGGCACCCCGCCCGGCTCCTCGCTGCACTCGCGCGCCATCGTGGTGTGGCCGCGCAGCCTCGAACTCCTCGACCGGATCGGCGCCGCCGAACCCCTCGCAGAGGCCGCCAACCGGCTCGACGCGGTCACCTACTTCTCCCAGCGGCGCCTGCTCGGTTCCATCGAGATGAGCAGGTTGGCCGAGACGCCGTTCCCCTTCGGCGCCGTGATCCCGCAGAGCCGTACCGAGGACGTCGTGCGCGCCCGGGTGGAGGCCCTCGGCGGCAAGGTCGAGCAGGGCCGTGTCATCGACGTCCGGGACATCCACCGCCGCCCCGTCGTCGAGGTCGAACGGCCCGACGCGTCGGGCAGCGAGCAGATCGAGGCGTCCTGGGTGATCGGCGCCGACGGCGCGCACAGCACCGTGCGCCGCCTCGCCGGGATCGAGTTCCTCGGCTCCGGCGAGGACGTGCTCTTCGCCATCGGCGACGGCCCCATCGACGGCGACCTGCACCAGAACGAGCTGCTGTACTGCTACACCCGCAGCGGCGCCCTGGGGCTCGCCCCGTTCGGCGAAGGCCGCTTCCGGCTCGCGGTCAGCGTCCCCGGCTGGAACCGTCAGGACGCCCCGCCGCGCGCCCTGTTCCAGGAAGTGATGGACGAGCGGGCGCCCCGGCCCGGCGCCATCGGCACCCTGGACTGGACCACCATCTTCCGCGCCCGGCGCCGGGTGGCCGAGACCCTGCGCGAGGGCCGCGTCTTCCTCGCCGGCGATGCCGGGCACATCTTCAGCGCCGCCGGGGCCCAGGGCATGAACACCGGCATCCAGGACGCCGTGAACCTCGGCTGGAAGCTCGCCGGAGTCATCGACGGAAGCCTGGAGCCGGGCATCCTCGACACCTACGACACGGAGCGCCGGATGGCCGCCGAGCGCGTGGTGCTCACCACCGCCAAGCAGACCAGCTGGGGCCTCTTCCGCCGCCGGCGACAGATCGCCGTCCGCGACGGCGCCGTCCGCCTGGCTCAGCGCTCCGGCCTCCTGCAACGCTTCGGGGCGCCGCTGATGGCCCAGCACGACGTCACCTACCGGCCCGCCGAGTCCCTGCGCGACACCCTGCCGGGCGTCACCCGCAAGGTGCGGGCCGGCGACCGGCTGCCCGTCTTCAGCCACCACCACCCGCGCGGCCGGGAGACACCGGCGCCCGCCACCGAGCGCGGCGGCTGGCCGGTGATCGACGCGGCCCGCCCCTCCGTCCTGCTGTGGGCCGGAACCCGCCAGGACGGCGCCTGGATACAACAGGCCGACGCCGTGCGCGCCGGACTGCCGGCCACGGTTCCGGTGCAGGACATCTCCGCCCGGCCCGGCTTCGCCCCGCTGCTCGGCACCCGGCCGTTGGCCGTCGTGGTCCGCCCCGACGGACACATCGCGGCCCTGACCGAGGCCGAACCCGTCGCGGTGCGCACCGCCCTGCGCGAGACCCGTACCGTCATCGGGCCGCGAGAGACCAGCGGCCGGGCGGGGACCGAGAGCGTCACCGAGATGGGCGTCGCGGCCGCCGTGTCGCAAGGGGACGCCCAGTGAGCAGGGCGGCGGTCCTGTGCGGTCTCGGTGCCTGGGTCCCGCCCACGGTCGTCGACAACGACCAACTCGCGCGGGACCTGGACACCTCGGACGAGTGGATCCGCACCCGCACCGGCATCGCCCGGCGTCGTGTCGCGGGACCGGGACTGTCGACGTCGGACCTCGCCGTCGAAGCCGGCCGCCGGGCCCTGGAGTCGGCCCGGCGGACCGCCGCGGACGACGACGCGAGCCGGTCACAGGTCGACCTGGTGGTCCTGGCCACCAGCACGCCCGACCAGCCGTGTCCGGCCACCGCACCCCAGGTCGCCCACCGGCTCGGGCTCGGCACCGTGGCCGCCTTCGACGTGGCCGCCGTGTGCACCGGCTTCATCTACGCCCTGGCCACGGCCGCATCAATGATCGTCGCCGGCTGCGCGCGCAGCGCCCTCGTGATCGGCGCGGACACCTTCTCGACCATCCTCGACCCGGCCGACCGCACCACCCGCGCCATCTTCGGCGACGGCGCGGGCGCCGTGGTGCTGCGCGCCGGCGAGGACACCGAACCCGGTGCCCTGCTCGCCTTCGACCTGCACAGCGACGGCGCGGGACACGAGCTGATCACCGTTCCCGGCGGAGGCGCACGCGAACGCGCGCTGCGCACCGATGACGAGGCCGACTGGAACCGGTACTTCACCATGCAGGGCCGCGCCGTGTTCACCGAGGCCGTCGTGCACATGAGCGACTCGGTGCGCGCCGTCCTCGACCGCATCGGCTGGCACAGCACCCGGCTCGACCGGCTCGTCGCCCACCAGGCCAACCTCCGCATCCTGCGCGCCGTCGGCGGCCAGCTCGACCTGGAGGACAAGCAGGTCGTCACCAACCTCGACGAGGTCGGCAACACGGTGGCCGCCTCCATCCCGCTCGCCCTGGCCGACGCGGCCGCCGAAGGGAACCTGCGGCCGGGCCACCGGGTGGCCCTGACCGGCTTCGGCGGGGGAGTCACCTGGGGCTCCGCCGCCCTGACCTGGCCCAGCCTCGACGTCCGACCCGGCACGCCCGCAACCGACGGCGCGCCCCTCATTCACAGAACCGACGACAAGGAGAACCTGTCATGACCGCCACCACCACCCTCACCGACCGCGTCGCCGCCCTGATCGCCGAGCACTTCGGCCTCCCCGAGGAGGAACTGCGCTCCGGCGTCACCTTCGAGGAGTTGGACATCGACTCCCTCGTCCTCGTCGAGCTCGGCCTGATCCTGCGCAAGGAGATGGGGATCGTGCTCCTGGAGGGCGAGTTGAAGCCCACCCACACCCTCGAGACGGCCGTCGAGGTCATCGCCGCCAAGGAGAGCGCGTGAACGCCGCGGCGTCCATCACCGGCATAGGCCTGGTCACCCCCGCCGGAATCGGCGTGGAGGACAACTGGTCGGCCGTCGCCGCCGGCCGCTCCGCCGCGGCCCGCGATCCCCAACTGGCCGGATTGGCAACGGACTTCTCCTGCCGGATCCCCGGCTTCGACGCCGACGCCCTCCTGGGCCGCCGCACGGCGTGGCGGCTCGACCCCTTCACCCGCTACGCCATGGTCGCCGCCCGCCAGGCCGTCGAGGACGCCGGCCTGGACACCCGGTCCTGGGACGGGGCCCGGGTCGGCGTCGTCCTGGGCAACTCCCTGGGCGGCACCCACACCTTGGAGGAACAGACCGGCCGCTTCCTCCAGGACGGACCCGACGAGGTGTCCGCGCTCACCGTCCCCAAGTCCATGGTCAACATGGTGGCCGGATACGTGGCGATGGACCTCGGCATTCTCGGCCCGAGCCTGGTCACCGCGACCGCCTGTGCCTCGGGCGCCACGGCACTGGGCGTGGCCCGCTCCCTGCTCGTCTCGGGCCAGTGCGACATCGTGCTCGCCGGGGGCACCGAGGCCGCGCTCACGCCCGCCACGGTGACGGGGCTGTCCCGCATGGGCGCGCTCTCCGAACGCCGCGAGGACCCGCAGCGGGCCTCGCGCCCCTTCTGCGCCCACCGCGACGGGTTCGTGCCCGGCGAAGGCGCCGCCGTCCTGGTGCTCGAGGCGCCCGGCCACGCCCGCGCCCGCCGCGCGTCCGCCTACGCGGACCTGGTCGGCTTCGGCGCCTCCAGCGACGCCCACCACGCCACCCAGCCCCACCCCGAGGGACAGGGCCTCGTCCGCGCCGCACAGGACGCACTGCGCGACGCCGGCGCACTGCCCGACGAGATCGGGCACGTCAACGCGCACGGCACGTCCACCCCGCTCAACGACAGCACCGAGGCCCGCGCCCTGCGCAAGGTCTTCGGCACGGGCCCGGCCGTCACCTCCACCAAGGGCGTCACCGGCCACACCCTCGCCGCCGCGGGCGCCATCGAAGCCGCCTACACCGCTCTCGCCCTGCACCACCAGACCGTGCCGCCCACGGCGAACGTGGAACGGCTCGACGCCGAGGTGGACATCGACGTGGTCACCGGACAGGCCCGCCCGACCCGCATGGAGCTGGCGATGAGCACCTCGCTCGGCTTCGGGGGACACAACGCCGCCCTCGTCCTGAGAGCCGCCTGACCGTCCGAGCACACCGCGGCGGGAACCGCACGAGCGGTTCCCGCCGCACCCGCCCCACGAACCTCCCCACACGGAAGCGAAACCGCCATGGCCACCACGCCAACCCCGCACCCCCTCCTCGACGTCACCGGCCGGCGCACCACCGGCATCGGCCTCGGCTGCATGGGCATGAGCTGGGGCTACGCCGAATCCCAGCGCGACGACCGGCGCTCCACCGAGGTGATCCACGCCGCCCTGGACGCGGGGGTGCGCCTGCTCGACACCGCCGACGTGTACGGCGACGGCCACAACGAGCGGCTCGTCGGTGCCGCCCTGCGCGGCCGCCGCGAGGACACCGTCCTGGCCACCAAGGGCGGCCTTGTCGTGGACGACCTGGCCCGCCGCGACATGCACCGTGACGGCAGCCCCGCCCACCTGCGGACCGCGGTCGAGGCGTCCCTGACACGGCTGGGGGTGGAGACGATCGACCTGTACTACCTCCACCGCGTCGACACCGAGGTGCCCCTGGAGGACAGTTGGGGAGAGCTCTCCTCGCTCGTCGACGAGGGGAAGCTGCGCGCCCTCGGACTGAGCGAGGTCACCGCCGCCGAGGCCGATCGCGCCCACGCCGTCCACCCGGTGGCGGCCGTGCAGTCGGAGCTGTCCCTGTGGACCCGCGACCCGCTCGATCCGCACACCGGCACGCTGCGCTGGTGTGCCGACCACGGCGCCGCCTTCGTGCCCTACGCCCCGCTCGGCCGCGGATTCCTCACCGGCGCGTACACCCCCGACTCGTACGAGCAGGGGGACTTCAGGGCCACCAGCCCCCGCTTCTCGGGCCTGGCACACGAGGCCAACCTGCGCATCGTCGAGGCCGCACGCCAGGTCGCCTCCCGCAACGGCGCCACACCCGCCCAGGTGGCGCTCGCCTGGACCCTGGCCCAGGGGCCGCACGTCGTCCCCGTACCCGGCACCAAGAACCCGGCCTACCTCAAGGAGAACCTCGACGCCGCCCAACTGGCCCTGGCCAGCGACGACCTCGCCCTGCTCGACGCGGTTCCCGCCGCCGTCGGCAGCCGCTACTGAGGAGGCCGCATGCCCACCGACCGTACTGCCGTCGTCGTCGGCACCTCCACGACAGCCGAGGCCCTCGCCCGCGCCCTGCACACCGGCGGAGCGGACACCGTGCTGGTGACGCCCGGGACGGACACCCCGCAGGCGCGGACCGACAGCGGGACACCGCGCCGCAGCGGGGAACTCGGCGACCTGGCGCAGGCCGACGTCGTCGTCCTGGCCGGGGGAGAGGACCCGGCCGCACTGCGCCGCCTGGTCGCCCGGGCCGCCCGTCATCGGGCCCCCGGCTCCGCGTTCGCCGTCGCCTGCCTGGGACCCGCGCTCGCGGAGCTGCGCATACCGGAGGCCGACGACCTCATGCTGGTGCGGCTGCCCCGCCCCGACCTGATACGCGCCGCGGAGCTGACCGTCTCCCCCCGCACCGCGCCGCAGACCCTCGACCTTCTCGACGAGACCCTGCGGGACGCCGGCATCACTGCGCACACCGTGACGGACACCGCCGGAGGCCACAGCACGGCCCCGTTCCTGCGCCTGCTCGACCGCGCCATGCGGCTGGTGGAGGAAGGCCGGGCCGACGCCACCGCCGTCGACACGGCCATGCGCCTCGGTTGCGGCTGGCGCAGCGGACCACTCCAACTGGCCGCCGAGCTGGGCCCCGAGACGGTGCGTCAGGCACTCGCCGCCGTCGCGCGGGAACGCGGTCCCCGCTGGGCCCCCGCCTCCGCACTGCCCGCGGCGCAACTGCTGCCGACCGCCGCACCCGAAACGCAGGAGGCGGCGCGAGGCGAGGAGGACGAGCCCGGCAGGGAACGTGTCGTGGTCGTCGGCTCGGGAACCATGGCGTGCGGCATCGCCGAGGCCCTGGTCCGCTCCGGACACCGCACCGACCTGCTGGCCCGCTCGGCGCCTTCCGCCCAACGTGCGCGGGAGAGCGTCGAGTTCGCCCTGGAGCAGACCCTGGCGGGCGACGACCTGACCGCCGCGACGGGGCTGCTGGCGACCGGATGCGAGGAACGCGTGCTGTCCGACGCCCAGATCGTCATCGAGGCGGTGGTCGAGGACCCGGCGGTCAAGAGCGCCCTCTTCGCCCGCATGGGCGAGGTGTGCCCCGCCGGGACACTGCTGGCCACCACCACATCCAGCCTGTCCGTCCACGCCCTCGCCACCGCGTCCGGGCGGCCGGAACACGTCGTGGGGCTGCACTTCTTCAACCCGGTGCGCCACCTGGGCCTGGTCGAACTCGTCCCCGCCCGCGCCACGTCCCGGCGCACCGCCGAGCGTGCCCGCCAACTGGTGGAGGGGCTGGGCAAGATCCCGGTGCGTTGCGCCGACCGCCGCGGCTTCCTGGTGAACGCGCTGCTCTTCCCGTATCTCGACGACGCCCTCGAACAACTGTGGTCCTTCGGCTCCGAGCCGGCCCGGCTGGACGTTCTGGCGAAGAGCGTCACCGGACTGCCCCTGGGGCCCGTCCGCCTCCTGGAGACGGTCGGCGCCGATGTCGCCCTGGCCGTACTCGACCAGTTGTGCGCGGCCGACGGCTCGGGCGTCGCCCCCTCCCCGCTCCTGCAAGGGGCGGTAGCCGCAGGGCACTTGGGCCGCAAGAGCCCCGGACGGAGCGTCCGCGCCTTCCTCGACCGGGCGCCGTCCCGCGCCGCGGCGTGATCCACCCTTCCGTATCGCCCACACCACCCCAGCCTCAGGAGGCTCCCTGATGTACTCGTTCCTGTCGATCCGACGCGGCCGCAAAGCGCTCGTCGCCGCCGCTGCCGGAGCTCTGCTGGTGACCGCCGGCAGCGTGGCGTACGCGCAGACCGACGCCGCCGGTGACCCCGTCACCAGCGAGACCCTCTCCGAGGGCGTCACCGACCGACCCTTCACCATCAAGGCGGACGGTTCCCGCCACTTCGTCTACCGCAAGGCCGTCATTCCGCCGGGCGCCGGAACCGGCTGGCACTTCCACACCGGCGAGGAGATCGCCGTCATCCACTCCGGCACCATGGTGCGCATCAACGGCAGCGACTGCTCGGAGCGCAGCCTCGGACCGGGCGACGCGCTCGTGGAGCCGACCGGGCCCGACGAGGTGCACTTCGGCACCAACCGGGGCAGCGAGCCGGTGGTCCTGTACATCACCGACGTCCTCCCGGAAGGGGCCGACTTCTCCGAGCCGGCGCCGGACCCCGGCTGCGAGAACGCCAAGTGACCGCGCCCGCCGACATCGCACCGGCCCGCGACGTCGCCCACATCCGGGTCGCCTTCTTCGACGTCGACGAGACCCTGCTGACCATCAAGAGTATGTTCCGGTTCCTGAGGTTCCACCTGCGGGCCCGCGGACTGCCCGACTCCGCCTACGAGGAGGCAGCGCAAACCCTGCGCCGGCGCGCGGCCGAGGGAGTCCCGCGTACGCAGACGAACCGCGAGTACTACCGGCTCTACGCGGAGCAGCCCCTCACGGACGTCTTCGCCCAGGGGCGTGCCTGGTTCGCCGAGGAGCTGGAGCGAGGCGTCCTGCATGCGCCGGGTGTGGCCCAACTCCGGGCGCACCAGGACAACGGCGCACACGTCGTCCTCGTCTCCGGTTCGTTCGCCCCCGCGCTCGAACCGGCCGCGCGTCTGCTGGGCGCGGACCGACTGATCTGCAGCACGCCCGAAGTGCGCCGGGGGACCTACACGGGCCACCTCGCCAGGCCCCTGATCGCCGAGGAGAAGGGGCGGGCCGTACAGCGACTGCTGGCCGAGCTCGACGTCCCCGCCGAACAGGCGGCCGCCTATGGAGACCACGCGTCCGACCTGCCGATGCTGGCGGCGGCGGGGCTTCCCGGCTGCGTGGGCGACGACCCCGCGCTCGTGGCGCACGTTCGCGACCGTGACGGGATCCTGCTCCCCGGCATGAACCGCTGAAGCGTCAAGGAGTCGAAAACCTGGACCGGTGTGAGGGGGAGCTCACTCGGCGAAGAACATGAGAACGGCTATTATGTTTTCTGTGCGCACGCCGCCACCGTGCGCCCACAAGGCATCCGGGCAGCGCTCCGTCCTGAAGGCGGAGTGCTGCCCGGTACGGCTCCTGAGGGGGAAGCAGTGACCGCACTGACCGAGCACCATCTTTCCGAGACCCACGAGAGAGTCGACGTCGAGGCCCTGCGCTTCCGCATCCTCGGCCCGCTCTCCATGACCGTGCACGGCCGCGAGGCCGCGCCGACCGCGGCGAAGCAGCGTCAGGTTCTGTGCCTGCTGCTGATGAACACGGGCCGGCGGGTGACGACCACCGCGCTGATCTCGGAACTGTGGCCCCACGAGGTGCCGCGCACGGCGAAGACCGCCCTGCAGACCTACATCAGCGCCCTGCGGCGACTCCTCGCCAAGGAGTTGGGCCTGCCCGCCGAGACGGTGGCCGCGACCCTGCTCACCACCGACGCCGGGAGCTACACCCTGCACCTCCCCGCATCCTGCTGGGACGGGGCCGCGTTCCAGGTGCTCCTGAAGCAGGGCGAGGACGCCGCCGGGCGCGGGGACTACGCGCAGGCCGAGACCGTGCTCGCGCGGGCGCTGTCCATGTGCCACGGAGACATCCTCGAGGACGTCCTGAAGGGCCCTCAACTGCGGCCGCTGGTCCGCTTCCTGGACGAGGCGCGACTGCACGGCGAGGAGCTCCTCGTCGACACCTTCCTGCGCACCGGCAAGAAGAACCAGGCGGTGTGCCGCGCCACCACACTGGCCGACCGGAACCCCTACCACGAGGGACTGCACGCCCAGTTGATGCGATCCCTGTACGCCGCCGGCCGCCGCAACGACGCGCTCAAGGCCTACCGCGAACTCGACGCCCGTCTCGCCGACGAACTCGGCACCGTGCCCTCGCCGGAGACCCGCACCCTCCACCACGCGCTGCTCCAGGACGCCCCGGACGCCGCCTTCCTGCGGCTCGCGCCGGTGCAGGACGTGAGCCGCGCGTAGGTCTTCGGTGCGGGGTGGCGATGCCGATGGTGGTGGCGGTGGCGTTCAGTGTTTGAGGCCCGCGTGCAGTTCCAGGTGCTCCGCCTCGAAGCGCCCACGGAAGTCGCGGTCGTGCGAGACCGCGACCACCGCCCCCGGGTACGCCGCGAGCGCCTCCTGGAGATCGTCGACCAGGGCGAGGGCGATGTGGTTGGTCGGCTCGTCGAGGACGAGGAGGTCCGCCGGCCGGGTCACCAGCCGCGCGATCTGCAGCCGCCGCTGCTGGCCCACGGACAGGGCCGCGACCGGGACGTGCAGGTCCTGCTCGCGGAACAGGCCCAGGGACAGCAGCTGTTCGGCGTACTCGTCCGGCAGTCCGGGCGCTCCGGCGGCGAACGCGGCGAGCAGCGGCAGCCGCGTGGTGTGTGCGGGCAGTTCCTGGGCGAGATAGCCGATCCGGGCGGAGCGGCGCACCGTGCCCGCGTCCGGCCGGAGGTCGCCCGCCAGGACGCGCAGCAGCGTCGTCTTGCCCGCGCCGTTCTCGCCCGTGACCAGCAGGCGCGCACCGGGCTCGATCGTCAGCAGCCCGTCCAGGCGCAGCCGTTCCCCGACCCGTACGTTGTCGAGCTCGGCGAGTGGGCCCTGGGCCGGTTCTTCGGCCGCCGACGAGAGGGCCGTCGTGAAGCGGAGCGGTTCCGGCGGCTCGGCCACCGGGTCGCGCCGCAGCCGGTCCAGGCGCTCGCGCACCGCGCGCACCTGGCCGCCGAGCTTGGCCTCGCTGGAGCGGCGGTGCTTGCCGAAGCCCTGTTTCGGGTCGCGGCCGGTCACGGCCAGTCGTCTGCCCGCGGCTTCGAGCAGCTCCTCCGCACGGGCCACCTCCTCGACCCAGTCCGCGTACCGCTGCTCCGCCCCGCGCCGGGCCGCGGCCTTCGCGGCTCGGTAGCCGGCCCATCCGTCGCCGTACCGGTGCACGGTGCGCTCGTCCCGGTCGACTCCAGGATCGTGGTGGCGATGTGCTCCAGGAAGCCGCGGTCGTGGGTGACCGCGACGACGGTGCCGCGGTGCGCGCGCAGATGGTCCTCCAGCCAGCGCACGGCCGTCGCGTCGAGGTGGTTGGTCGGCTCGTCCAGGAGCAGCAGTTCGGGGGCGGCGGCCAGGGTGCAGGCGAGCGCGAGGCGCGACTGTTCGCCGCCGGACAGGGAGCCGAGCGTGCGCTCGCGGGTGATCCGGGCGAGCCCGAGCCCGTGCATGGCGGCATCCACGCGGGCGTCGGCCTCGTATCCGCCGCGCTCCTCGTAGGCGATCAACAGCTCGCCGTACGCGGTGAGTTCCTCCTCCGAGGCGTCGGCGAGGGACTCCTCGGCCGCGCGCAGTCCTCGCTCCATGTCGCGCAATTCGGTGAGCGCGTGGTCGACGGCGTCCTGCACGGTGCGGTCCGCGTCGAGGTCGAGAGTCTGGGCGAGGTGGCCGGTTCCGCCGGGGAAGCGGACCGTGATCTCGCCGGTGTCCGGCGGTTCGACGGCCGCGAGCAACCGCAGCAGGGTGGACTTGCCGGAGCCGTTCTCGCCGATGACGGCGGCCTTCTCGCCCGGCCGGACGGTGAAGGAGACCTGGTCGAGGACGGTCCGGGTGCCGTACGACTTGGTGACGGACCTGACGGACAGCTGCGCCACGGCGGGGCCGGTGCTGGTGGGCAGGGCGGTATGGGCGCGTTCGCGCATGGGCTTTCCCTGGGGGTGTGAAGGGTCGACGGGCGGCAGAAACGGCAGCGGGGGCCGGGCCCGGACTCAGACGAAGAAGAGGAAAGCCATGACGGAACCATAGCACGTAACAAGACGATTCGTCTCGTCTCAAGTGGTGACCAGTGGATGCGGCAGGGAAGCCGCCCGTGTCAGCCCTCGGCCCCCGCGTCGGAGAGGCGCAGCAGGAGCGCGGCCGCCACGTACCGCATGCGGCCGGACGGTGTGCGCGGGTCGTAGCCCAGTTCGCGGGTGAGGGCCTCGTGGCGGGCCTGCACCGTCGAGTGGTGCATGCCGAGCCGGGCCGCCGCCGAGCGGATACTGTCGGCCTCGATCAGCGTGCGCAGGACCATGCCCGAGCGGGTGTCGAGGCGGCCGAGCACCAGGACGTCGTCGTGCGGGTCCTCGGGGTCGTAGGCCTGCGCCAGCCGCAGCATCACCCCGAGGGCGGTCGCGTCGACGACCGGGTCGCAGGCGTCGGCGAGGCGGTGCGCGACGATCGCGCCGTCCCACGAGTCCGGCGCGTGGTCGGCCCGCGTCCACGGGCCGAGCCCCGCGCGCCCTGCGGGCTCCAGGGCGCCCGAGACGTCGAGCGTCGCCCGCAGCATGCCGTAGCGCGTCGGCACGACGGTCGACGGTGCGCCCGGAAGTGTCTCGTCGACGGCCGTCGCGATCACCCGGATCCGGGCGCCCGCGCCGATCCGCAAGCGCGCGAGCGCCGCCGCGCGCTCGCGGGTCCCGGCAGCGGCGTCCACGGCGATGTCGAGGCCGCTGTCGGGACCCCGGCGCGCCTCGAACAGCTCGACGGCCAGGGCGAGCCGCTCGACGACCATCGCGTCGTTGGCGTGCGGCGCCCCGTCCCGTTCGAGCCAGACGCGGACGCGCGGGCCGGGGCGCTCGTCCTCCGCGTCGGCCGACGGGGAGGAGGTATCCGGCGAGGCCGCTTCTTCTGGGCCGAGCAGCCGCCCCGTCGGGTCGCACCGGATGATCCGACCGCGCCTCTCCGCCCCGGCGACGACGCCCGCGAGCGCCGCCGCCGCACGCACAAGGCCGGTGAGCCCCACACCGGAGGCGGTGAGCGCGTCGAAGTACGTGACGACCTTCAGCGTCTCGCTCGCCTCCGGATCGAGGGAGGTGAGCCGCCCGACGAGTTCTTGCATGCGTGCTCCCTGTGCGCGCCCCCGCGTAGCGGAATCAGGCTATCGCCGCGTCCCTCGTGTCGTTACGGGGCGAGGAGGCGGGCGACCCAGTCGTTGCGGGCCGCGGTGGCCGCCCGCGCGAGCGCGGTGTGCGGGGCGAGCATGTCGAAACCGTGGAAGCCGCCTGCCCATACGTGCAGTTCGGCCGCCACGCCCGCCCGCCACAGGGCCGCCGCGTAGGCGACGTCCTCGTCGCGGAAGACCTCGGCGGAACCGCAGTCGATGTACGCGGGCGGCAGCCCCGACAGGTCGCTCGCGCGCGCCGGCGCGGCGTAGACCGAGACGTCGGCCGTCCCGCGGCGCTCGCCGAGCAGCGCGCCCCAGCCGACGCGGTTGCCGCCGCGGACCCAGGTGCCGTCGGTCTCGTACTGGAGCGTGGACACGGTCTCGTCGCGGTCGTCCAGCATCGGGCAGATGAGGACCTGGCCCAGGAGCCGCGGACCCTTGCGGTCGCGTGCCAGGAGGGCGGTCCCGGCGGACAGCCCACCGCCCGCGCTCGCGCCCGCGATCAGGATCCGGTCCGGGTCGATCCCGAGTTCGGCGGCGTGCTCGGCCGTCCAGACGAGGCCCGCGTAGCAGTCCTCGACCGGGTACGGGTCGGGGAACTCGGGGGCGAGCCGGTACTCGGCCGTGACGAGGACGGCGTCGTGCTCGACGATCCAGGACATGAGTTGGGTGACGCCGATGAGGCGCTGGCCGGCGATCATGCCGCCGCCGTGCACGTGGTAGATCCCGGGACCCGTCCCGGTGTGGTCGGCGCGGGCGATCACCGACACCGGTATCTCGGCCCCCTCGTACCCCTGGATGGTCGTCTCGCGGCACACCAGGCCCGCGTCGGCGAGGACGTCGTCGGTCAGCTCGACGGGCGTCGGTGTCTCGCGCAGGCGCTGGATCGTCTCCGGGGTCAGGGTGGGGAGCTGCTCGCCGACGAGGGCCAGGACCGCCTCCAGTTCGGGGTCGAACGGAGGGCGGGGCAGGGTGGGGTTGTTCGGCATCGGGACTCCTTCTCGGCACCGGGCGACGGGGTGTGACCCCACCGTGCTCGTGGCACGAGGGCCCGGGAACCCGCCGTTCAGGGCGGTTTCCCGGCGTCCTGACCGCCGTTCGCGCGGCGACTGTGGACCGGCCGTTCCCCTCTCCCGTACGGCAAGGGGGCCGGCGCGATATCTGCGCCCCGCGGCGTGCGAGGCGATCGACGTTGGCGGGTCAGGCGGTCGGGGTCATCCCGGCGTGCGGGCTTCACCCCGCACCTCGCCCACCACGCCGACGAGTGGGACACCGGCGTGGCCCTGGTCGCGTACGGCCTCGGCGTCATCCTCGTGCCCCGCCTGGCCCGGCTGCGCGAGGACCTCCCGGTCGCCCGCATCCCGCTGAGCGGCGAACCGGCCCCGGCCCGCCGCATCCTCTCCGTCACCCGTCCCGGCGCCCGCGAGATCCCGGTCCTGTCCCGGGCCATCGAGACGATCACGGCCACGGCGGCGGAGGTGCTGCCGGGGGAGTGACGGGGCGGGGCCCCGGTGAACCGTGCGGCGGCGCCGCGTCGTTCAGCGGGGCCAGGGCCGGCCCGTGCGTTCCTCGATGTCGGTGTTGAACCGTTCGAGGTCCTCGACGAACCGCCGCAGCCGGTCCTCGGGCCAGTCGCCGAGGACGTCGGCGAGGCCGGAGGCGATGGCGTCGCGGTCCGTGCGCAGGCGCTTCCGGCCCTCCTCCGTGATCCGGAACTGCCGGGCGATGCTGCCGTCCGGGTCCAGGGTCCGTTCCACGAGGCCGTCGCGCAGCAGCGCCGTCGTCTGCCGGGTGAGGGTGGAGGGAGTCAGGCCGAAGGCGTCGACGAGGGCGGGTACGGACATCGGGCCCTGCGCCTCCAGGCGGCTGAGCAGGACGTAGGCGCTACGGTCGAGGGCGTTGTGGTCGAGGCGGACGCGGCGCGGCGAGGTCATCTCCAAGTGCCGCGTCAGGATCAGCAGTTCACGCTCGATCCGGCCGCCCGCCCGCCGTGCGTCCACGCCGACCTCCCCCTGTGTCAACCGTCAACCGCCGTTGCCTGGTACGCGATTGAAGCATCATGCGCTGTTGTGCGCCATGCATCAAAAGTGCATCATGCACAGGAAGTGCATGATGCACTTGCCGTCCGGCGCATCGTGCCGGCCCTTCCGCCCACCGCCACCGAACCGCTGCTACCGAACCACCGTCATCGCCACCGAATCGCCGTCGCCACCTGCCGCCTCCACCCCCACAAGGAGACGCACACCATGACCGACCAGGCCGAACACCCCTACGCCCAACCGCCCGTCCAGCTACCGCTGTCCGGCGACA
This sequence comes from Streptomyces sp. NPDC051684, assembly GCF_044453445.1. Lineage (NCBI taxonomy): Bacteria > Bacillati > Actinomycetota > Actinomycetes > Kitasatosporales > Streptomycetaceae > Streptomyces > Streptomyces sp. NPDC051684. The sequence goes on from NZ_JBITCS010000039.1 coordinate 30,219, forward strand.
CCCCACTCGAACCGCCCGCCGTGTGGGAGGAGCTGCGCGCCCGGTGCCCCGTCGCCCACGCCACGCTCCCCAGCGGCGACACGGCCGTCTATCTGACCCGGTACGACGACGTCCGCGGCCTGCTCTCCGACCCCCGGTTCGTCCGCCCCACCGCGCAGGACAACGCCGCCCGGATGGCGCCCGAGGGCGTCGGGGGAGCCGCCGCCACCGGAAGCTCCGCCATCGCGACCCCCAACCGGGGCGAACCGCACCAGCGTTGGCGCCGCCAGGTCGGCCGGTACTTCACCGCCAAGCGGATGACCGCCCTGCGCCCCGGCATGACCCGCCTCGCCGAGGGCCTCGTGGACGCGATGCTCGCCGACGGCGCCCCCGCCGACCTGCGCGCGAGCCTCGGCTTCCCGTTCCCCGTCTACGTCATCTGCGACCTTCTCGGTGTCCCCGCCGAGGACCGGGACCGCTTCTCCGGCTGGTCCGACTGCTTCCTCAGCGTCACCCGCTACAGCGCCGACGAAATCCGTGCCGCCCAGGAGGACTTCGTTGCCTACATGTCCGCGCACATCGCCGCCAAGCGGGCCGCGCCGGCCGACGACCTGCTCAGCGTCCTCATCACGCAGAGCGACGAGGGCGGAGGCGCGGGGAGCGGGGTCGAGGGCGGTGGTCTGAGCGACGAGGAACTCGTCTCCACCGGCATGGGTCTGCTCGTCGCGGGCCACGAGACCACCGCCAACTCGATCGGCAAGATGGTCTCCCTGCTGCTCGACGACCGCGCCCGCTGGGAGCGGCTGCTGGCCGACCCGGCACTGGTGCGCACCGCCGTCGAGGAGTCCCTGCGCTTCGACAGCAACCTCGGCTTCGGACTGCGCCGTTACCTCGGCGAGGACGCCGAGATCGGCGGCGAGGTCGTCCCGGCGGGCAGCACGGTCGTGTGCAGCATGCCCGCCGCCAACCGCGACGAGCGCGCCTTCACCGGCGCCGACGCCATGGACCTCGCCCGCACCCCGAACCCGCACCTCACCTTCGGTGTGGGCCCGCACTCCTGCCTCGGCCAGGCACTCGCCCGCACCGAACTCCAGGTCGTCCTGGAGGTCCTGCTCGACCGCGTGCCCACCCTGCGCCTCGCCGTCCCCGCCGCCGAACTGCGCAAGACGGAAGGGCTGTTGGTCGGCGGCCTGAGCGAGGTCCCGGTCCGCTGGTGACCCGCGTGCCCCTGGCCCCCCGACCGTAGAACCATGGAGGAGACGGACCGTGAAACTCACCGTCGACCAGGGCAGGTGCTGCGGCGCCGGAGCCTGCGTCCTGTCCGCGCCGGAGGTCTTCGACCAGCGGGACGAGGACGGCATCGTGACGCTCCTGACGTCCGAGCCCGCATCGGAACAGCACGCCGCGGTACGCGAGGCGGCGGCGATGTGTCCGACGGCGGCGATCGGGGTCGTCACCGAACCCGACTGACCGTGGCCTGACCAACCGGGCCGCGCCTCAGCCCTTCTTCAGCTCCTCGGCGAGCATCACGATGATGCCGCTGGGGCCGCGGACGTACGTGAGCTTGTAGATGTCCTCGTAGGTACCGACACCGCGCAGCGGGTGGCAGCCGTGCCTGGCGGCCGTCTCCAGGGCCTCGTCGATGTCGTCGACCGAGAAGGCGACGCGGTGCATGCCGATCTCGTTGGGCAGGGTGGGGGACGTCTCGATCGCCTCGGGGTGGATGTACTCGAAGAGTTCGAGACGCCCGTTGCCGTCCGGCGTCTGGAGCATGGCGATCTTGGCGTGATTGCCGTCGAGACCGACGGCGGTGTCGGTCCATTCGCCACTGACGGTGTCCCGGCCGATGACCGTGAGACCGAGGTCGGTGAAGAAGGAGATCGTCGCTTCGAGGTCGCGAACGGCGATGGCGACATTCTCAAGTTTGATGGCCATACCGGGCATGCTAGCGAGCGCCGGACCGATCGGGCGCCCGAGTTACGCCGATTCGAGTACTGGCCGGAGTTCGAGTGCTTCGGGCGTGGGAAAACCGCGGGCCGGCTCGACGGCCTCGGCGTGGTCGGCCACCTCCAGCAGGAATCAGCCGCCGAGCGTCTCCTCGCCGACGTGCACCGGCCCCTCGGCCACGCAGTCGGATCCGTGCGCCGCCGTGCGCACGGTGACAGGGCCCTGGGTCTCCGTGTCGAGGGCGTCACCGCCCACCCGTTTGCCCGCGGCCGCCAGTTTGCCGATCCATGCCTCGTACGCCGCGCGGTGGGCGTCGCGGTCGGCCCGGATCCGGGCGCGTGACGCGTCGGCCTCGAAGATGACGAGGGCGAACTTCATGACGGGTTCCCCTGTTCGGTGCGGTGGACGGAGCCGGTCGTCGCGGCCGCCGCGACCGGGTCGAGGCGGGCCAGCGCGCCCGTCTCCAGCGCGGTCCACAGCGCGCCGTCCGGACCCACCGTGATGCCGTGCGGTTCGGAGGCGGGGGTGGGCAGGTCGTGGACGGTGACGGTGCCGTCGGCGGTGATCGAGCCGACCCGGTTGGCGCCCCATTCGGTGAACCACGCGGTGCCGTCCGCGTCGGTGGTGACGGCGTGCGGCCGGGCCGACCGGTCGGGCAGCGGGTGTTCGGTGATCCGGCCGTCGGGTGTCCTGCGGCCGATCCGGCCGGCCGCGATCTCGGTGAACCAGACGCTGTTGTCGCGGCCCACGGTGACACCTACGGGTGCGGCGTCCACGGTGGGCAGCTCGTGGACGGTGATGTGCCCGTCCACACCGATGCGCCCAAGGGTGTTGGCCTGGTTCATCGTGAACCACATCGCGTCCTCGCCCGCGGCGATGGCGGAGGGGAAGGCGCCGGTGCGCGGCAGCGGGTACTCGGTGACCGACCCGTCCGTGGTGATACGGCCGACGCGGTCGGCGGCGGTCTCGGTGAACCACAGCGCGCCGTCCGGCCCGGCGGCGATGCCGAAGGGGCCGCACTGTGCGGTGGGCAACGCGAACCCGCTCACCTCGCCCGCGGTGGTGATCCGGCCGATCCGGTGCGCGCGGTACTCGGTGAACCACAGGGCCCCGTCCGGACCTGCGCAGATGACGGTCGGACCGCTGTCCGGGTCCAGTTGACGAAGGGTCGGCTCCTGCCCCGGGACGAGCCGGCCGATCTGGCCGCTGTGCACCAAGGTGAACCACAACGCACCGTCCGGGCCGGTGGTGATCGCGTAGGGGCCGCCGGTGCGATCGCACACCACGTACTCCTCGACTGCCTGCGTCCTCGTCACTGCTGCTCCAGACCCTCGGTGGCGGCGATACGGGCGATGTCCTCCGGTGAACCGGCCATGATGGCACGGGCGTTGGCGGTCACCACGTCGACGGGCCAGTCCCACCAGGCGGCGCGCAGGAGCTGTTCCACGGCGCGGTCGTCGAAGCGCTGTCTGATGGCTCGCGCCGGGTTCCCGCCCACGATGGTGTAGTGCGGCACATCGGCGGTGACCAGCGCGCCCGCCGCGGTCACGGCACCGTCCCCGATCCGGACGCCCGGCATCACCGTGGCTCCGTATCCGAACCACACGTCGTTGCCGACCACCGTGTCGCCGCGGCTCGGCATGCCGGTGACGATGTCGAGCGTCCGCTCGGCCCACTCGCCGCCGAACATGGTGAACGGGAAGGTGGACACCCCCATCGACGGATGGTCGGCGCCCGTCATCAGGAACGTCGTACCCGTCGCGAGCGCGCAGTACTTGCCGATGACCGTCCGCCGGGGCCCGGCCGTCTCCACGTTCTACGAGGTGCTTGCCCTCGTCGCGGCGGGGGACGTGGTGTGCCCCGTCCTTGACGAGGGGCGGCACTATCACGCGCACCCCGACGTGACCTACCTTGCCGTCCACGACGCACCGCCCGTCCAATCGGGGCTGATCTGGCGCACGGATCGCGCGACCCCACTGGTACGGGCACTCGCCGACGCGGCGAAGGGGTGCGGGGGCTCGGCGGCGGGGAAGCGGCGGCCCACCGGCGGCCGGATCATGGTCTTGATCGGCTTCTGCGCGGCCCTTAGGCTCTCCTGTCCATGGGAATGGCGGAGCCCCGCCGCGGGCGGCGGGCATGGCGCGACGGACCGGTCGCGCGTCGCATGGGAGCGGGCCTGTTGGGCGTCGCCGGACTGGCCGCGCTGGGTGCGGTGTTCGTCGCACTGCCGGGGGCGGTCGTCGACCACGATCTCGCCGGGGCGCACGTCGCCGCGCAGGCCCGGCTCAAGGCGGTCAACGATGTCCGTACGACACTTCTGCAGGTGGTCGGCGGCCTCGTCGTCCTCTTCGGCGCGTACGCCACATGGCGCCAACTCCGCGTGAGCCAGGACGGGTTGCGTGCCACGCAGGAGGGCTACGTCACCGACCGGTTCGGCCGCGCCGTCGACCAGCTCGGCAGCGACAAGCTGGACGTGCGCATCGGCGGGCTGCACGCGCTCTGACGGATCGCGGAGCAGTCCGCCCGTGACAAGGAGGCCATCATCTCCATCCAGGCCGCGTATCTGCGCACCCACCTGCCCTGGCCGCCCACCGCCCCGGAGACACCCGCCGCGGACACACCCATCAACGACCTCGCGCCCCTGGAGACGCGCGCCGCCGACTCCCAAGTGGCGCTGACCGGGCTCGGAGTGCTGTGCCAGGAACGGCAGCGGTCCTGGGTCAACCTCAGCCTCACCGATCTGCGCCGGGCCGACTGCGACGGACTGTGGTTCCCCGAGGTCAACTTCGACCGCGCCTGCCTGGAGGCTCGGCCGCAGCCACGAGGACGTCGTCGCGGCGCGGGAGCAATGGGAGGCCGCAGCGGAAACGCTTCGGTATGGTCCCGGGCTACCCCGGGGCGCGCCTCCCGGCCCCTGACCTGCCCAACAGCCGCCTCAAGCCGCGCGGCAACCGCACACGGCCCTGACACTTCCAGCCCACACACCAACACACCAACACACCAACACACCAAAGGAGACAAGTGTCATGACATCCGCCCCCACTCCGGTCGTGGAATACCGTCCCGACGAGCAGCGCTACGTCATCACGGTCGACGGCGAACAGGCCGGTCTCACCGAGTACCGCGACCGCGACGACCAGCGGGTCTTCTTCCACACCGAGGTCGACGACCGTTTCGCAGGACAGGGCCTCGCCTCGATCCTGGTGACGGAGGCACTGGTCGACGTCCGCTCCGCCGGCAAGCGAGTGGTGCCGGTCTGCCCCTACTGGGCCAAGTACGTCAAGAAGCGCGAGCAGGAGACGTCCGACGTGGTCGACCCGGTGACCCCGGACATCCTGTCCTGGCTGCGAGGCCAACTCGGCTGAACGGGGGCGTTGCCCTTGAGCCGTCGTCGGCGCGCCGCAGGAAGCGGCCGGGCGGCCCCGCCCGGCCGTGGGTACGCTCGGTCTGCCACGGCGGGTGGGTGACCCCGGCTGGGCGTGCCCCGCAACGCTCACAGTCCAGGCGCGAGAAGGGAACACGCACCGCCGACGCCGCACACACCAAGACGGCTCCCGAGCCCGTCCGTGACACCGCCGCCGACCACCTCCTCACGCCGGACAACTGCGCCGTGGTCTTCATCGACTACCAGGACGGCCAGTACGCCACCATTGGCTCGGCGAGCCGCGAGGAGATCGACCTCGGCGCCATCACCCTCGCCAAGCTGGCCCGCGCGTACGAGATCCCGACGGTGCTGTCCACGGTGGCCGTGGGCATGGGCGTCAATCGGCCGACGGTCCCGGAGATCACGCGTGAGCTGCCGGACGTTCCCGAGATCGACCGCACAGGGGTCAACTCCTGGGAGGACGCGGACTTCCGTGAGGCCATCGAGGCGACCGGCCGCAAGAAGATCGTGATGGCCGGTCTCTGGACCGAGGTCTGCCTCGCCTTCCCCACCCTGGGCATGCTCCGCGAGGGCTTCGAGATCTACCCGGTCGTCGACGCGGCCGGCGGAGTCTCCCCGGTCACGCACACCACGGCGATCGAGCGAATGACGCAGGCCGGCGCACAACCGATCACATCGCTCGCCTTCGGCTGCGAACTGATGCGGAACTGGGCCCGCCCGGACGCGGACCTGTACCGGGCGGTCGTCAACGACTACTTCGAACGCAAGCGCGCCATCGGCGACAAGGCGGGGTCCCTCTTCGAGTAGTTCGGCCAGTTCGGCCAGTTCGGCCAGTTCGGCCAGTTCGGCCAGTTCGGCCAGTTCCGCCGGTCGCGCCGGTTCAGCCGCACGGTGAACCGGCGGTCGGCGTGTGCTGTGCCCGAGGAGCCCCCGAGGCCGGGGAGGCGGTCGGCGCGGCGGACACGGACCGCGGCGTGAGGCGGGTGACGAGCACGGCCAGTACGAGGCCGAGCACGGCGGCGAGCGTGGCCCATCCCGGCAGTGCGCCGGCGCCGACACCTCCGGCGAGCAGGGCGCTTCCCGCCGCCGATCCTGCGGCGGAACCGAGATACATCGCGGCCATCTGGAAGGCGACGACGGTCACGGCCTGCTCGGTGCGGTCGCGGGTGAGGGCCTGTTGCAGGACCGGCACGCTGCTCCAGCCGCTCGCTCCCCACACCGCCGTGGCGATCAGCCACACCACGGGACGGTCGGTGAACCAGACGACGAGGAACGAAGCGAGAAGGAAGGCCGGCACGACGGGCATCAGTCGGCGGGGCCCGAGGGCGTCGAGGCGTTTGCCGATCAGCCCCGATCCGAGTACGCCGCCGATGCCCCAGGCCCAGACGAGTGCGAAACCCCAGCCGCCCAGGCCGCGTTCGTCGGCCACCGGCAGCAGGTAGGTGTAGAGGCCGAGGCTGGCCACGCCCAGGACGAAGGCCAGCGCGACGCCGAGCGCGACGCGCGGGTTGCCGAGCACGGCGCGGGCCCCGGAGCGGCGCGCGGTGGGGAGTTGGGGCAGTGTGCCGGAGCGCAGGGCGAGGGCGAGCATGCTCAGTACGCCGATGAGGACGACGAAGCCCATCGTCCCGCGCCATCCCACCTGTCCTTCGATCAGCATGCCCAGCGGCACGCCTGCCACGGTCCCGGTGGACAGGCCGAAGGTCACCAGGGACATCGCGCGCCCGCGTTCATGGTCGGCCACGAGCGCTCCGGCGGTGGCCGTGGCGACCGCGGTGAGCACGCCGGCGCCCGCGCCCGCCACGACGCGGGCGCCCAGGAAGACACCGAGCGTGGGGGCCAGTGCGGTGACGAGGTTGCCCAGGTTGAAGGTGCCGAGCGCGACCAGCAGTGCCGTGCGGGTGGAGCGGCCGACCAGGACGCGGGAGAGGAACGGGCCGGCGGCCGCATAGGCGGCGGTGAACGCCGTGACGCCCAGGCCGATCGCCCCGGCCGACGTGGCCAGCGAGTCGGCCATGTCCGGCAGCACGCCCGCCAGCACGTAGGCGTCGATGCCCAGGGAGACCGCGGCGACGATCAGCGGCCAGACCTTCCCGATCACGCGGCACCCCCCTCGGCTTCGGCCGTGCCCTCGTCCTCGTAGCCGGCGAGAACCGTCCGTACCAGGCCGGGGAACCGGGCCTCAAGATCCTCCGTACGCAGCCGGATCAGGCACTTGCGCCCCTCGGCGCGGACGAAGACCACGCCGGATTCGCGCAGCAGGCTCGTGTGGTGGGTCAGCGTCGAGCGCGGCAGGTCCGGGCCGAGGTCCAGGCTGTCGACCTCGCCGCGCTCGCTGAGGATGCGCAGCATCGTCAGCCGCAAGGGCTCGCTGAGCGCGAACAGCACGCGCGGGAGCGCGATGTCGTCCGTGTCGGGATGGTGGTACGTGCGGGCCGCGGCCATCACGTCGCTCCAATCGTTCGAGAATTCCCGCACAATATAGTGCGGGAATTCTCGAACGATCAACCCGGGATTGACGCATTCCCATATCGGCATATGATGAATGCCATGGCACGAGCAGCGACGACGTCGGACGTCTTCAACGCGATCGCCGAGCCGCAGCGCCGGGACATCCTCGCGCTGCTGCGGGCGGGCGAGCGGCCGGTGGGGGAGCTGGCGCAGGAGTTGGGGTTGAGCCAGCCGGGGGCGTCCAAGCACCTGCGGGTGCTCCGGGAAGTGGGTCTTGTGCGGGTGCGCGGGGTCGGCAAGCAGCGACTGTACGGCCTGGACGCCGACGGGCTGCGGCCGGTGCACGAGTGGGTCGGCGGATTCGAGCGGTTCTGGAGCGAGAGCTTCGACCGGCTGGACGCCTACGTGCAGGACCTCAAGCAGACACGGCAGGAGGAATGACCGATGGCGAGCACAGAGGCAGGGCAGGAAGCGGGGGCGGAGTCGGCGACGGCCGACCGGGAGATCGCGATCTCCCGGGGCATCGACGCTCCGCGGGAGCTGGTGTTCGAGGCCTTCACCCAGGTCCGGCACCTCTCGCGGTGGTGGGGGCCGGAAGGCTTCACCACCACCACGTCGGCCTTCGAGTTCCGCGAGGGCGGCGAGTGGGTCTTCGTGCTGCACGGTCCTGACGGGACCGACTACCCGGAGTGGATCCGCTGGCTGCGGATCGCGCCGCCGGAGCGGATCGAGCTGCTGCACGGTGAGTACCTCGACGACCCGAACTCCTTCGAGACGGTCCTGACCTTCGCACCGGACGGCGCGGCGACCCGGATCGAGATGCGCACGCTGTTCCCCACCAAGGAACAGCGCGACGAGGCGGTCGAGAAGTACCACGCGGTCGAGGCCGGCCGGCAGACCCTGGGCAACCTCGCGGCCTACGTCACCGGGCTCGTCCGGGACCGGAAGGGGGCGGAGGACTGATGGCCGGGAAGGTGTTCTTCAGTGTCTCGATGTCGCTGGACGGGTTCATCGCGCCCGCGTCCCTCGGTGATTTGATGGGGCAGCAGTGGATGGAACTGCAGCAGTGGGTCTTCCCGCAGCGGTTCTTCCGGGAGAACCTCAAGCTGGGCGAGGGCGGCGAGGAGGGGCGCGACAACGACATCGTGCGGGAGACGTTCGAGCGCACCGGCGCAAGCGTCATGGGCAAGCGGATGTTCGACGCCGGCGAGCAGATGTGGCCGGAGGATCCGCCGTTCCACACACCGGTGTTCGTCGTGACGCACACCAAGCGCGACCCCTGGGAGCGGGCGGGCGGGACCACGTTCCACTTCGTCAACGACGGTATCGAGGCCGCGCTCGACCGGGCCCGCGACGCCGCCGGAGACCGTGATGTCCGGATCGCGGGCGGCGGCGAGACGATCCTGGAGTACGTGAACGCCGGCCTGGTCGACGAGTTCTCCATCGCCCTGTCGCCCGTGCTGTTCGGCTCCGGAGTCCGCCTGTTCGAGGGCGTGGACGCGTCCAAGGTCGCGCTGGAGCCCATCCGTTCGGAGCCGTCGCCGCGGGTGACACACCTGACGTACGCCGTGCGTCCGAGGTAGCCGCGCCGCCCGGGGCACCTCGACGGGCGCGGGAAACCCGCCGCCACGAACCCGCGTACGGGGAATACGACGCACGCACGGGGGATTGCCCAGAGCATGAAGTCCATCGTGTACACCAGCAACGGCGACTCCGAGGTTCTGCGACTGGAGGAGCGCCCCGTCCCCGACCCCGGGCCCGGCGAGGTCCGCGTCGCGGTCCATGTGTCCGGCGTCAACCCCACCGACTGGAAGGTCCGGGCCGGGATCTCGGGCAGTCTCGGCGACGGCGGGAGCCAGGTGCCCAACCAGGACGGCGCCGGCCGGATCGACGCGGTCGGCGAGGGAGTCGACGCCGCGCGGATCGGGGAGCGGGTGTGGCTGTATCTGTCCGCGGCCGGGCGCCCTGACGGCGGAACGGCCCAGGAGTACCTGACCATCCCGGCCGAGCGCGCCGTGCCGCTCCCGGAGGGGGCCGGCTACGACCTGGGCGCGGCCCTCGGTGTGCCGGCGCTCACCGCCCACCGCGCGCTCACCCTCGCCGCCGACGGGCCCGACCGTTTGGCGCCCGGCGCGCTCGACGGGTGGACCGTCCTGATCGCCGGGGGAGCGGGCGCGGTCGGCAACGCCGCGATCCAGTTGGCCCGTTGGGCCGGGGCGACGGTCATCACCACCGTCAGCTCCCCCGAGAAGGCCGACCTGGCGAAGGCCGCCGGCGCCCACCACATCGTCGACTACCGAACGCAGGACACCGCCAAGGTCGTCCTCGACCTGGCGCCGGACGGCGTGGACCTCGTCGCCGAAGTCGCCCCGGCGGTCAACGCCGAGCTGGACCTGGCGGTCACCAGGAACAACGCGACGATCGCCTTCTACGCCAACAACGGCGGCGACGAACTGCGCCTGCCGCTCCGCGCGACCTTCGGCCGGAACCTGGACTGGCACGGCCTGTCCCTCTACACGGTCCCGGCCGAGTCGATGCGCAAGGGTGTGGCCGCGGTCTCGGCCGCGGTCGCGGCGGGTGTGTTGCGGGTTGGCGCGGAGGCCGGTCTGCCGCTGGTCCGCTTCCCGCTGGACGAGACGGCCGGGGCGCACGAGGCCGTCGAGGGCGGCGCCGTGGGCAAGGTCCTCATCGACGTCAGGACCACCGCGTAGGGGCGGTGCCCGCGCGCGCGGCGCCGAGCCCACGGCTTCCTCGGCGCTACTTGCCGCTGTAGACCGGGAACATGCTGTGCTCGCCGTAGTCCACGTCGCGCAGGCCCCGCAGGGCGTCCATGTCGTCGCCGGAGATCTCGAAGCCGACCTCGGCGTTGGAGCGCATGTGTGCGGGGTTCGCCGTCTTCGGCAGCGACACCGTGCCCAGCTGCAGGGTGTAGCGGATGCACAACTGCGGGACGGACACCCCGTACCGCTCCGCCATCGCCCGGACCTCGGGGTTCTCCAGGATCGCGCCGTGGGCGATCGGCGAGTACGCCTCGACGAGGATCTGCCTGCTCTCGCAGTAGGCCAGGAGCTCCGACGGGGTGTTGCCCGCGTGGACGAGCAACTGGTTCACGTGCGGCACGACGGTCCCGTCGCGCAGGATGTTCTCCAGGTCGTGCTGCTGGAAGTTGGACACACCGATGGAGCGAATGCTGCCCGCCTTGTGTGCCTCTTCGAGCGCGCGCCAGGTCGCGCGGTTGCCCTCGGCATAGTCCCCGCCACGGAAGTCGTCCCAGGGCTGGGGGCTGTGGATGAGCATCAGGTCGATGTAGTCGAGCCCGAGCGTGCGCAGCGACTCGTCGATCGCCTCGACCGCCCGGCCGTAGTCCTTGATCTCCGCGGCGAGTTTGGTCGACACGAACAGTTCGTCGCGGGGGACCGCGGCGGTGCGCACCCCCTCGCCGATGCCGCGCTCATTGCCGTAGGCCTGCGCGGTGTCGATGTTGCGGTAGCCGATCTCCACGGCCGCGCGGACCGCCTCGGCTGCCTTGTCGTCGTCGATGAACCAGGTGCCGAGCCCCAGCTTGGGGATCTCGACTCCATGGGACAGCTTGTAGGTCTCGTCCAGGATGGTCATGCGTGTGCTCCGTTCCTCGGCAGCTCGCCGTACACCTCGTCGGTGACGGGCTCGAGCCATTCGTTCCGCACGTCCTCGCCCGGGGTGATGAAGGCGACGTGGGAGAACCACGCGTCGGCCTTCGCCCCGTGCCAGTGCTTCGTGCCCGCCGGGACGCGGACCACCGTTCCCGGCGTCATGCTGACGGGGTCCTCGCCCTCGGCCTGGTACCAGCCGCTGCCCGCCGTGCACAGCAGGATCTGGTCACCGCCGCCGTCCTTGCCGTGATGGATGTGCCAGTTGTTGCGGCAGCCGGGCTCGAAGGAGACGTTGCTGACGGGAACGCTTCCCGGGGCGAGCGGAGCCAGGTAGCTCTGGCCGGTGAAGTACTGCGCGAAGGCGTCGTTCTTCTCCCCGAGCGGGAAGATCTGGTCGAACTCGTGGACAGTCATTCCGTTCTTTCTTTCTGTTGCTGCCTGGCGGCGGACGTCGCGGCAAGGCTCGCGAGCAGGCGGAGGCGCTCCTCGCTGGGCGAGCCGGGTTCGGCGGTGTAGACGAGCAGGGAGAGCCCGGGCTCGGCGGTCAGCTCCATCCCCTCGTACATCAAGGTGAGGTCGCCGACCTCGTGGTGGTGGAACTGCTTGGTGCCCGATCCGTGGCGGCGCACATTGTGTGCCCCCCACCGGGTACGGAACGCGTCGCTGCGCGTGGACAGCTCGCCGATCAGGTCGTGCAGTTCCTTGTCCCGGGGGTCCCGGCCCGCTTCGGTGCGCAGGATCGACACGGTGATGTCCGAGGCCGCCTCCCAGTGCGGGTAGAACGCCTGGGCCCGTTCGTCGAGGAAGCAGTACCGCGCCAGGTTTCCCTGCCCGGGGCCGTCGAACACCTCGTCGTAGAAGGTGCGCCCGAGAACGTTGGTGGCGAGGACGTCCATCCGGCCGTTGCGCACGAACGCGGGCCCCAGGACGATCGCGTCCAGCGTGCGGGTCAGGCTGTCCCTGGGCCCCCACTTCTTCGGCCTGCGCCGGCGTACGGGCCGCGCGGCGCCGTTGGCCGCGCGGGCGAGGTCGAAGAGGTGCTCGCGCTCGGCGTCGTCCAGTCGCAGCGCCCGGGCGAGCGACTCCAGGACGGCGTCGGAGACACCGGCCAGCTGGCCGCGCTCGATCTTGGCGTAGTACTCCGGGCTCACGTCCGCGAGCATCGCCACCTCGCCGCGGCGCAGGCCCGCGACCCTCCGGTGCCCGGAGACCGGCAAACCGACCTGCGCGGGCGTGAGGTTCGCTCGACGGGACATGAGGAACTCCCGTGCTTCGTTCCTTGCGTCCATGCGACCCACGTTAAGCCGCGCGGCCGCTGCGAGGGATGCCCTGCCAGTACGCCCCTCAGCGGGGACCCCCTGGTCCGGGACGGTCCATTGATTGCACCGACAGGGTCCTTTTCGACGAGGTCAGGGAGCGCGAGGGCCTGTCCACGCGCGACCGCAGCCTCGTCACCGGCGCCGCGCTGACCGCGCTGACCGCGCTCGGCAAGGTGGACCAGTTGCGCTTCCACCTCGCCTTCGCCCGCGAGAACGGCGTCACCGCGTTCTGCTCCGGCCGGCCCAACGCTCCGGCGGAACCGTTCCCGGGAGGAGAGTTCCGACATCGTTGTCGGCGCTCTTGTCGCAGGCCCCCGATGTTTGTACGTTGCAGCAGGCATCACAGGAAGCGCTTTCTCGCTCCCGGGAGGGGACATGACGCCTCGCACAGTCACGCCTGCACGCCGACCCAGACCCTTGAGTGCGCGGTCGTGGCCCCTCGCGACGGCCACAGGGGCCGCGCTGCTCGGCGCCGCGCTCCTCACGCCGCCCGCGGGCGCGTCCGTGCCGGACGCCGGGGCCCCGGTCACCGCGGCGAGTGTCCGGGGAAGCCTGGTCGCGGGCTACGACTTCGAGCATCCGGACCCGGCGGACGCCGCGCGCGAACGCGACGTGGGGCCGTCCGGTACCCCCCTGTCGCTGGTCAACGGCGGCGCGGCGATGCGCGTGCGCGACGACGCCGATCCGCGGCGCGGCCACGTCCTGCAGACCCGGCAGGTGAACCCGGACGAGGCGGGCAACGACGACTGGAAGGCCGGCGTGTACGACCCGGACGGCGCGGCCTCGCTGCACGCGTTCAACGCGGCGCGCCAGGCCACCGTGATGGGCTGGTTCCGCACCACCGGGCCGAACCCGAGCCCGAATTCGGGTTCGGCCGACCCGGCCGACCGCTACAACGCCATCGGGCTCGCGGGCCTCCTGACCGGCGACTCGAACGGGCACGACGTGCGGGCCCTCCTCGAACTGATCGACGTAGAGGGCGAGTTGCGCCTTGTCGCCCTGGGGCGCCGCGTGGACGGTTCCGCGTCCCAGACCTTCGCGGCCGACGGGGACTGGCGTACGCACCTGCCGGACGGTCAGTGGGTCCACCTGGCCGCGACCTTCGACTTCGACACGGGCGACATGGTTCTGTACCGCAACGGCCGTGCACTTCCCGGGAGTTACGTGCGCGACGACGACCCGTGGGCGCTTGCCGGAGCCCCGGAGCCCGACCTCGCGTCGCCGACCGACCCGCGCGGCATCAAGATCGGCGGCAGCTTTCCGCAGAACACCCGCGAGGCCAACCCCTGCAACTGCCGCATGGACGACCTGCTGTTCCTGGACCGCGCCGCCACCCCCGGCCAGGTCATGTCCGAGTACCGCCGCACCGGTGGACGTCCCGCCTCGTGATCCCGCGGGCCGTCCCCGCCGCCGAACACACCTTCCGCGCGTCCCCCCATGAAGGGAGCCCCCTTGTCCCCCCTTTCCCCCTTGCCCTCCTCGCCCCCCTTGTCTCCACCGGCCCCGCACCCCAGGCCCCGTAAGAGACCCCTCGTCGTCCAACTCCTCACCGGCGCCCTGCTCGCCGCGGCGCTCACGGCGGCGCCGGTGGCAACGTCGGCGAGCGCGGCCGAAGCGCCCGTCGACGCCGCGTCCGCCGCTGTCACCGACCCCATCCCCGGCAAGCCTGTCACCTCCGGACTCGGCCTGGAGGTAAAGGAGTTCGCCCAGCTCCCGAAGTCCGAACCGCGCCCGGGGCCGGTCGAGGACAGCCGGCTCATCCGGCACAACCGGATCAACTACCTGACCCCGTTCCCGAACGGGTCGGGCCGGCTGGCCGTCGCGGACCAGAACGGCAGCATGTACTCCCTCGACAAGGACGGCTCCGGTCAGCACGTCTATCTGGACCTGTACAAGGAGTTCTCCTCGGCCTACTACGCCAGCCGGGGCCTGGGTACCGGCTTCGGCTATGTCGCCTTCGACCCGGACTTCCGGCACAATGGCCGCTTCTACACCGTCCACACCGAGAAGCCCGAACTGACCGACGCCAAGCCGGACTTCGACCAGCCGAGCGGGAACGGCTTCCACGGCATCGTCACCGAGTGGACGGCCGACGACCCCAGCGCGCCCACCTTCTCCGGCACCCACCGTGAACTGCTCCGCATCGGCTTCAACGGTCAGGTGCACGGCGTCCAGCAGCTCGACTTCAACCCGACCGCCAAGCCCGGCGACGCGGACTACGGCCTGCTCTACATCGCGGTGGGCGACGGCGGAAAGGGCTCCACCACCGGCGACCCGCAGAACCGCGCCCTCCCGCACGGAAAGCTCCTGCGCATCGACCCGCGCGGCCACGACAGTGCGAACGGCGAGTACGGCATCCCGGCCACCAACCCGTTCGTCGGCGAGTCCGGCACCCTCGGCGAGATCTACGCCATCGGCATGCGCGATCCGCACCGCTTCAGCTGGGACACCCGCGGCAGCCACCGCATGTTCCTCTCCCACGTCGGTGAGCACGCCATCGAGTCCGTCTACGAGGTACGGGCCGGGGACAACTACGGCTGGAGCGAACGCGAGGGCGCCTTCACCTTCGACAAGAAGGCCACCGACCCCTGCGCCAAGATCCTGCCGCTGCCCGCCGACGACGCGAAGTACGGCTACACCTATCCGGTCGCCGCCTACGATCACGACCCGCCGGCCAACTGGGACTGCAAGTCCGACGTCGGCGTCGGCATCTCCGGCGGCTACGTCTACCGCGGACACGACCTACACGGGCTTCAGGGCAAGTACATCTTCGGTGACATCGTCGACGGCCGGCTGCTCTACTCGGACGCCGCCGACATGCGCCGCGCGAAGCCCGGCGCCGAACAGCGCCTCGCGCAGCTGAACAGCCTGATGGTCTACGACGCGAAGTCCGGCAAGCGTGTCTCCATGCAGCAACTGGCCGGTGACAAGCGCGTCGACCTGCGGTTCGGGCAGGACGCGCAGGGCGAGCTGTACCTCCTCTCCAAGGCCAACGGAAAGATCTGGAAGGTGACGGGCACGCGCACGTTCGCGAGCTGCGACACGAACGGAACGACCCTCACCAACGTGATGGCCGAGGACAACTGGGCACCCGTCACCCCCTCCAAGTGGCAGTTCAAGAACGGCGAGGCGGTGATGACCGAGCCGGGGGTCGAACGCCCCGGACCGCGCCGCCCGTACGAGTACGCGGTGCTCACCGCCGGACCCACGTACCGCAATGTCCGCGTCGACGCCGAGGTCCGCATCGACACTCCGACCGACGTCACCAACCGGGACGTGATCGTCGTCTTCGGCCATGAGTCGGACACCCGGTTCGGCTACGCGCACCTCTCCCAGGACAACTCCATCTATCCGCACAACGGCGTCTTCACGGTGGACGACGCCGACCGTCTGCGCGTCGAGGACCAGTGGAACGGCACCACCGGCGCCCCACCCGCGATCAGCGACGCGGCCTGGCACAAGGTCCGGGTGGTCCGCTGCGGTGACACCGGGGAGACGGCCGTATACATGGACGACTCACCGCACCCACTGATGACAGCGGTGAGCACACGTCCCGGCGACGGCCGCATCGGCTTCGGCTCCTTCGACAACGCGGGCAGGATCCGGGGGGTGAAGGTCTCCGGGAAGTCGTAGCGGTCCACCGACCGCCTCTGGATCGTCGAGCCGTGCAACGCCTGAGCCCGCGAGGTACTGCTCCGGCATGCCGGCTCGGCCCCTGACGGCCTGAAGGGCGAGCATTCCTTGCCTGTTCGTCAGGCGTCGTCGTGCTCCGCCCAGGCCGACACCTGGACCGTTTCCAGGGGCCACCGGCGGTCGGTGGCCAGGCCGGGGCGGCGCGCTTCCAGTTCTTGGATGAACTGGTCGTGCCAGCGCACCTGTTCCCGGTGCAGGGCGAGGCGTGACAGGCGTCCGACGGCGGGGTGGCAGGACGCGATGACCTGTGCGAGGAGCAGGGAGGTCTCCGCGTCGCTGGCTGGGTCGCCGGCAGCGTCGTGGTGGATGCCGTACCACTCGGCGACGTCCTGGAGGCGGCGCGGGCCGGACCGGTTGGGCTCGGCGTGTCGGTCCAGCACCTGAGGGTCGCAGATCGGGGACAGGCCGCCAGGTAGCCGGGCGGACAACTGTGCGAGACCGTGCCGGGTCAACTCCGTTTCCAGGATGGTGAGGACGAACGGCGCGTACCAGACGATCAAGGGCTCCTTGGCCGCCAGGTAATCGGTCACCATCGCCGCCAATTCGTCCAGCGCCTCGGCGGCAGGTGTACCTTCGGCGCGCGCCCGGTCCACCTTGATGCAGTGTTCCTTGGACTGTGCGACGGACAGCGGGCCGGGGCCCGGGTCGACGAGCCAGCACGTTCGCTTCCCGTCCGTGGTGCACACCGCCGCGCTCAGGATGCGGTCGATGCCGTAGCGGTTGCCCGTGGTCGCGATGTCCAGAGCCATGAGGCGGCGCCGGTGCCAGCCCGGATGATGGCGACGGGGCGGTGGCGCGGGCTCCCGGACATGGTCACGGTGGTACACGTCCCAACCGCCGAACACGTTGTTCGCCACCACCCCCGTGCCGGGTGCGACGGCTCCCCCGCAGGTCTCGCACTGGCCGTCCCGCTGGTTGGGGCGGAGCGCGGAGGGGTCCGAGGTGGTGCCGTCCGGGTCGGTGGGCGGGGCGTGTCCCGGGTGGTACACCACCCACCGGCCCCACGCGCTGCGCAGCAGGACCCCGGCCTCGGCCGCGACTTGCTCGCCGCAACGGGCACACCGACCCGCGTACTGGTTCGTCCGTGCAGAATTGCCCACTTCTCAGTCACCTCCCCTGGATCGGCAGCCCAACGGGCCCCGCGAGCCCGGCCTGATCCAAACGACAGGCCCTAGCCCCGCACCCCGTCGCCCCCGCCCCGGCGGGCGACGCTCGCGGTCTGGCCTTCGTGGATGTCGTTCACCCATTCCCAGCCGGGTCTCGTCGATGCGCCGAGCCGTGGGTCGTGGGGAGTGAGACCGGCGCGCAGGGCATGTACGTACGCTCGGTCCTGGTCGATACGTGTGCGTACCTGGCCGGCCCCGCCGACCGAACCGTGGCCGGGGACGACGACCTCGACGTCGTCCGCCACGTCGTCGAGCCGCCGCAGGCCGACGAGGTAGTCCTCGACGGGGTCGGCGGAATCGTCGAGCATCGGGATCAGGACGTCGGAGAGCATGTCGCCCGCGATGAGAACCCCACTCCCTTCCAGCAGCAGCGCGGCATGGCCCGGGGCATGCGCCGGATGTTCGATGATCCGGACGTCGGGGCCGTCCCAGGGAAGGCGTGCGGTGCTGGCGGGCAGGGCCGTGATGCGGCCGAAGAGGTCCAGTGGCGTTTCCTTGGCGATTTCCGGCGGGAGCCCCTCGGCGAGTTGGGTCTTCCAGTCCGGGTGCGACAGCAGGTCGTCAAGGAATTCCGCGCATCGGGCCGTCCCGTATCGGGGTGCCTCGCCCAATTCCGGGTGCCAAAGTGCGTGATCCCAGTCGGGGTGTGTCGCGAAACCGGCGACCACCGGCCATCCGTGCTTCCGAAGGTCGTTCGCCAGACAGGTCATTTCATCGCCCGTGATGCCGGGGTCCACGAGCAGCACACCATCCGTGCCCCGCACGACCACGGTGTTGTTCTGGAGCAACTCGCTCTGGTGGACAAGCACTCCTTCGGCGACCTGCTGCAACATGGAAGACCTCCGATTCGCGGCCTGCGGCCGGTCGTTGGGACGGTAGCGCACACCCTTTGTGCTGTCTTCGAACGTGTGGAAGTCGTGGCTTGAGCGGTGAGGGTTAGGCTCGTGGCCTGCCACGGTTTCCGACGAGGGGGGTCCGGCGTATGAGCGGGACAGTGACGGCGGTCAGCAGCAACGGGGAGTACTCGTTCACCAAGCCGAACCGGGACAGCGTCAGGCTGCTCACCGGACTCGGCGTGGAGGGAGACGTGCACGCCGGTGTGACGGTCAAGCACCGCTCGCGTGTCGCGCAGGACCCCACGCAGCCGAATCTGCGCCAGGTCCACCTCATCCATGAAGAACTCTTCGCCGACGTCGGTGAAGAGGGGTTCGCCGTGGCGCCCGGCGAACTCGGCGAGAACATCACCACGCGCGGCATAGACCTGCTCGGTCTGCCGGTCGGCACATTGCTGCGCGTCGGCGACGAAGCGGTTCTGGAGGTCACCGGGCTGCGCAACCCCTGCCTCCAGATCGACAACTTCCAGGACGGACTGCTCAAGCGGGTCGTCGGGCGCGACGAGGCGGGGAACGTCGTGCGCAAGGCCGGAATCATGAGCGTCGTGAGGGAAGGCGGCGTTGTGCGCCCCGGCGACAGCATCGACATGGAACTCCCCAGTGGTCCGCATCGCCCACTGGACCGCGTCTGAGCGGCTCGAGCGGTTTCGCGGCGAGGTCCGGTGGTGCGTGTGCCTGGGTGTCAGTGCAGCGTCGGTCGGTAGACGAGTTCCTGGATGTGGCCGTCGAGCGTCCGGTTCTCGATCAGTTCAAGGTCGAAGTCGGCTGCGCCGCGGAAGATCGGGTCAAGGCCGGTCCGGCCGGTGATGACAGGGAAGAGCGTGACCTGCACCCGGTCGACCAGACCGGCGGCCAGCAGGGCGCGGTTCATCGACAGGCTGCCGTGCGAACGCAGCGGTACCTCGGACTCCTCCTTGAGACGGGCGATCACGTCGACGGCGTCGCCCCTCTCGACCGTCGCGTCCAGCCAGTCGAGAGGCTCCTTGAGGGTCGACGACACCACCGTCGCCGGGAGATTCCGCATGCGTGTCACCCATGGGTCCCGTACCTCGGAGTCGGCGGTGCTCTCGGCCAGCATGCTCGCGAAGGCGCGGTACGTATGGGCACCGAAGACCATCCGCTGCTCCGCGTCGTACAAACCGAGACGGTGGCCGAGCAGTTCGGGGCCCTGCTTGCCCCAGTAGCCGGTCCAGTCGCCGCCGGCCGCGCCGTAGCCGTCGAGGCTGGAGAAGACGTCGAACGTGTAGGTGGCGGTCATGGCGGTCTCCTTGGGTGCGATTGACGGCCGGTGCGGAGCGGCGAGTGGGCGGGTGCGGACTCACCGGCTCCCGGGTAGTGGTAGACCTCCGGGGATGGAGGAACTCATCGTTCGGCCGTTATGAGGGTGGACATTCAGCGCCTCCGACCCCACTCCGTCAGATACTCCTCCAGTCCCTCCGCCGTGGCTCCGGCCCACGCGACATAGCCGTCCGGGCGGATCAGGAACAGGCCCGGGCCGTACGCCTCGTACTCGGGGATGCGGGCGCTCTGTATGAACGCGTCCGCCGAATCGGCCGCCGGTAGGGGGAGTTCGGCCTCGGCCCCCACTGCCAGGAGCGTCCAGTGGGGGCCTCGGAACACATCGAAGAGTCGAACACCGCCCCGGCGGCCGTCCGGCGCCCGGTCACCCGCCCGCAGCGCGTCGTCCGCGAGATCCGGCCGCGTTTCGCGTGTCAACGTCGACTCGCGGTAGCCGATGCCCAGCTGGCGCATCTCCCCGCCCCGCCGAATGTGCCGGCCCTCCGTGCTCGCCCGGTGGATCCGGGTGCTGATCCCGAGGATCCCCGCCGCCACGGGCATCCGCTCCTCCTCGTAGGTGTCCAGGAGCCGTGCCGGTGCGCCGCCGAGCACCGCCGCCAGCTTCCAGCCCAGGTTGTATGCGTCCTGCACGCTGGTGTTCAGGCCCTGGCCTCCCGCGGGGGAGTGGATGTGCGCCGCGTCGCCCGCGAGGAAGACCCGCCCCACCCGGAAGCGGTCCGCCAGCGCCGCCCGGGCCCTGAAGTCCGAGGCCCACGGCACCTCCGCGATGTGCTCCGGGGACAGCACGGTGCGGGTCGCCAAGAGCTTGGTCACCCCGTCCGGCGACACGTCGGGGGTCGCCGACTCGTCCGCGTACTGCGCTGCCAGCTGGAAGACGCGGCCCTCCTGCTCCGGGGCCGGCGGCAGTGGGCAGAATGCCACCGTGCCGTCCGGGGCCTTCGGCCACACGTGCCAGTGCGTGTCCGGCAGCGGGGCGTCGGCCGTGAGCCGCACGTCCGCCACCAGCATCGGCTTCGGGTCGACGGTCTCCCCGGTCATGGTGACGCCCAGCGACCTGCGGACCGTGGAGCGGCCGCCGTCCGCCGCCACCGCGTAGCGGGCGCGCACCGTCGAGCCGTCCTCGAAGGTCGCCGTCACCGCGTCCGCGTCCTGGGCGAGGCCGCTCAATGCCGCGCCGAAACGGACCTCACCACCCAGCTCCCGCAGTCGCGCGTAGAGCACTTCCTGTGTGCGGGCCTGGGGTATCAGCCAGCCCTCCGCGTACGGGACCTGCTCCGTCGGCTCGGAGCGCTCCATCATGTCCCACTCCTCGCCCGGCTCGTCCTCCTCCCACACCCGCATCGTCGGGTACCGCGTCCCCGCCGCGTGGATGGCGTCGAGGACCCCGAGGTCGTACAGCACCTCCTGCGTGCGGGGCTGCAGGCCCTTGCCCCGCGAGCCCGGGAACAGGCCGTCCGCCCGCTCGACCAGCAGCGCCCGCGTTCCGCGCCGCGCCAGGTCCACCGCGAGCGCGAGCCCCGTCGGGCCCGCCCCCACGATCAGCACCTCCGTCGACTCGGCCTGCGCCGCCGCCTTCGCGTTCTGCTGCTTTTGCTGAGCCTGCTGCGCGCTCATGGCCACCACCCGCTCCTTAACATCGTTAAATTCCGATGTGTCGAGCATGACCTTAACGGCGTTAAACTGTCAAGCGTGTCCGAAAACAAGAAGCCGAACGAGAAGCCCGCGAGCACAGGGTCCGCGACCCCGAAGCCCGCCAAGGCCAAGCTCGACAAGGCGCACGTCGCCGACACCGCCCTCGACGTGCTGAACGACGTCGGCCTCGAAGGGCTGACGCTGCGCGCCATCGCCAAGCAGCTGAACGTGCAGGCCCCCGCCTTGTACTGGCACTTCAAGAACAAGCAGGCGCTGCTCGACGAGATGGCGACCGTGATGTTCCGGCGGATGATCGAGGCGGACGGAGTGCCGGCCGCCTTCGAGTCCGCGGAGGGCTGGCGGGAGGGCCTGCTGCAAGCCAACCGGCACCTGCGGGCCATGCTCCTGCGGTACCGCGACGGGGCGAAGGTCTTCAGCGGCTCACGGCTCACTGGCACGGACCACGGCCCGGAGCTCGAGGCGCATCTGCGGCAGCTCATCGACGCCGGATTCACCGCCGAGCAGGCCGCCTGGGCGAGCAACACGGCGAGCATGTACACGCTCGGCTTTGTCTCCGAGGAGCAGGGCATGCGCCCCGAACCGACCCAGGCACAGGCATCGGCACAGGCACAGGCACAGGCACAGATACAGGCACAGGCACAGGACGATTCGCTCGTGGACATCGCCGAGCGCGCCGAGAAGCTCGCCGACTACCCGCTGGCCGCGGCCGCGGGCAGTCAATTGTTCGCGTCGTACGACGAGCGGTTCGAGGAGGGACTCCAGCTGATCGTCGCGGGGATCTCGGCACGCTACGGGGTGCGATGAAGCGCCGCCGGCCGCACCCGCCGTTCTCAACCCCTGAACACGGCCGCCCCGGAAGTCGGATCTCTTGTTGAATCCAATGATCGACGGCAACGGCTTCCGCACCGAAGGTGAAACCCTGTGACCCGCATCGCGTACCAAGGCGAACACGCCTCCAACTCGGCGACCGTCGCCCAGAACTTGTTCCCGGGGTGCACGGAACTGCCCTGCGTCGGCTTCGAGCAGGCGCTGGACGCGGTGACGTCGGGCGACGCGGACCTCGCGGTGATCCCCGTGGACAACTCCACGGCCGGCCGCGTCGCCGATGTGCACCACCTGCTCCCGGAGTCGGGCCTGTTCGTCGTCGGCGAGTACTTCCACGCCATCTGCTTCGACCTCATGGGCGTGCCAGGGGCCTCGCTCGCTCAAGTGGAGTGCGTCCGCAGTCATGTGCACGCCCTGGGGCAGTGCCGGAAGGTCGTGCGCGCGGGCGGCTGGCGCACCCGCGTCAGCGACGACACGGCGGGCGCCGCCCGCGAGGTGGCGGAGCTGAACGACCCCCGGCACGCGGCGCTCGCCCCGCCGGCCGCCGCCGGGCACTACGGTCTCGAGGTGCTGCAGGCGGGCGTCGAGGACGACCCGGCCAACACCACGCGGTTCGTCGTCCTGTCCCGTGACGCCGACTTCGCCCCCGTGTCCGGCGGGCCGACGATGACGAGCCTGTTCTTCGCCGTTCGAAACATTCCGAGCGCCCTGTACAAGGCGCTCGGCGGGTTCGCCAGCAGCGCGGTGAACCTCACCAAGATCGAGAGCTACCAGATGGGCGCGGGCCTCAATCCGAGCTGCTTCTACGTGGAGATCGAAGGCCACCCCGACGAGCCACGTGTCGCGCTCGCCCTTCAGGAGCTGGAGTTCTTCTCGTCCGAGGTCCGCGTGCTCGGCGTCTACCCGGCTCACCCGCACCGGCTGGAGGAGCGGAAGGTGTGAGGCGCGCCCGCCCGCACGCAGGGGTGGTCCGGCGTGTGGCCGGACCACCCCTGTGGCGCGTGTGGCCGTCAGGCGGGCTGGGCGGCGGGCGCCGGGGCGGCGGGGATCGCGTGGGTCCTGCCCGTCTCGCGGAGGATCAGCAGGCCGGTGAGCGCGATCAGCGCCGAGGTCAAGCCATGGATGCCCAGCGCGGCGGCGACGGAGCCGTGGTGCGCCAGGACGTTGACCATGTCGCCGAACGGGGCGACGGCCTCCATCAGCAGCACCCAGACCAGGGCGCGCCGGTGGCCCGTCACCAGCAGGACGCCGATGACCAGGCCCATCGAGAACTCGCGGATCCCCTTCATGACGAGGAAGCCGCCGCCGTCGCCCGCCGGCCAGTGCGGCAGGCCGACGCCCGGAGTGGCCGTCTCGGGGGCCAGGATGAAGGTCAGCCCGAGGTAGAGAACGAACAGGGCGCCGACGGTGGCCAGGACGGTGTTGACGTTCTTCAGCGACACGATGCTGCTCCTTCGATCTGTCACGCCTCGACCTGATGTCATGCCTCGACCTGCTCGAAGATGTGCGGATACGACACGACGTCGTCGGGAAACTCGGCAGCCAGGCGCTGGAACTCCGGGCTGCCGAACGCGGCGGCGAGCGCCTCGGTGGACTCCCAGACCGCGACGTTCAGCAGGAGTTGACTGCCGGCGGTCCCCTTGTGCATCCGCAGGGAGACGAATCCCGGCTGGGCCTTCATGAATTCCGCCTGCCTGCGGAACAGGGCCAGGAACGCTTCGGTGCGCTCCTTCGGGACGACAAAGGTGTTGGCCAGGACGATGCGCCCGGTCTCCTCCTTGAACTGCGCGAACATCGGCGTACTCGCGTCCAGGCTCTGAAGCTCGGCCATCGTCGGTACTTCCTCTCGCTGTCGGGTGTGTCCACAGCATTGCCAACAAACGTTTGCCAACGACTGTTGGTCAACGGGTGTTGGCAAACGTAGAGCCGCGACCCTGGACTGTCAACAGGCGTTGGCCTACATTCGTTGGCATGACCGGCAGTACGGAGAACAAGCAGTCCGCACGGCGTTCCGACGCCACCCGCGCCGCGATCCTCGCCGCAGCCCGCGAGCGGTTCGCGGCGGACGGCTACGAGAAGGCGACCATCCGGGCCATCGCACGCGACGCGGAGATCGACCCGTCGATGGTGATGCGCTACTACGGCAACAAGGCGGGCCTGTTCGCGGCGGCCGTCGCGATCGACCCCGGGCTGCCCGGGCTGGCCGTCGAATCGCGCGACGACGAGATCGGCCGCACCCTGGTGCGTCACTTCCTCACCCTCTGGGAGGAGAACGGGGAGCTCACCGCGCTGATGCGGGTCAGCGCCACCGACCCGGCCGCAGCCGAGCGCATGCAGACCGTGCTGCGCGACCAACTGATCCCGCTGGCCCGCCGGGTGGGCCCGGAGCCGGAGCAGGCGCCGTCCCGGGCGGCCCTGTGCGCCTCGACGGTGCTGGGGCTCGCGCTGACGCGCTATGTGCTGCGCTTCCCGGCGAGCGTCGCGCTCGAGCGTGAGGAGATCGTGGACTGGCTCGGCCCCACGATGCAGCGCTACCTCACCGCGCCCACGCCTTGAAAGACGCGTCGAGAGAGGGCGGCGCGGCCCGATACGCGCCGTCCGGCCCGGCGTTGCGGCCGATCAGCCCCCGAAACGCGCCGCCGCCCGGCTGTTGTGGAGGTACCGCGCGCGACCGTCCTCGTCCGCGCCGACCAGGACGAACACCTCGTGCCGTCCCGCGCGCTTCTCGGTGGTGATCAGCCGGTCGGGGCCGAGGCCCGTCAACTGCTGGGTGACGCTCTCCTCGCCGAGCAGCACTCGGGCCTCGTCGGTGCGCGGGGTGGTGGTCAGCCACGCGGTGCCGTCGGCGTGCACGGTGACCTCGAAGTCGAGCAGCGTGGAGCGGTAGGTGCCGGCCGCGCGGTGCGCGTCGACCGGTGCGGGCCGCTCAGGGGGCCGCGGCGCGGGCGCGAGCCGGGCGCCGGAGAGTTCGCCGAGCAGGTGGCCGCCGATGTCCTGGAAGAGCGCGGCGGCGTCCCCGCCGTTGGTGAGCACGGCGACGGCGACGCCCGCCTCCGGGACCACCCGCAGGAACGCGTACTGCCCGATCGTGCCGCCGTCGTGGCCGATCATGGACCCCTTCGGCTGGTCGAACAGCATCCAGCCGAGCCCCCAGCGGTCACCCAGCGCTCCCAGGGGTGGCACCGTCACTTGCGTCTCGCGCATCCCGTCGAAGGAGCGCTCGGACAGATGCAGTTGGACGAACCCGAGCAAACTGCGCGCGGGCATCGCCAGCGCGGCGCCCGCCGGGGCGGTGGAGGACGGCAGACCGTAGACCGGCGCCGGCTGCGGGTCCGGGCCGAGGTGGCCGATGGCCGGCAGCTCCAGGATGGCCTCGCCGACATGGGTCGCCACGTGGGGGAGGCCGAGCGGGGTCACCAGGTGCTCGCGCAGCGCCGCGTTGAAGCTCTGCCCGCGCAGCACCTCGACGAGGCGGCCGAGGACGACGTAGCCGCTGTTGCAGTACGAGAACTGTTCGCCCGGCGGATACAGCTGCTCGGCGTCGGCCAGGGCGGGCAGATAGCGCTCGACCGCGTCCTCGTTCGCGCCCGTGTCCGTGAAGCGGTCGCCCTCGACGCCCGAGGTGTGGCAGAGCAGCTGGCGCACGGTCACGGTGGCGGCGGCCTGGGCGTCGGCCAGGGTGAACTCCGGTAGGTACTGCCGCACGGGACGGTCCAGGTCGAGGCGGCCCTCGTTGGCCAGTTGCTGGATCAGGGTTGCCGTCCAGACCTTGGTGATCGATCCGATCTGGAAGACCGCGTCCGGCGTGACCGGCACGCCCGTGGCCCTGTTCGCCACGCCGGCGGCCGCGTCCACCACCTCGCCGTCCACCAGCACGGCGACCTGCGCTCCGGGCACCTTGTGCTCGGCGATCCGCTTGGGCAGGTTCTCCGTGATCCAGTCCTGTGCGACGGCCGCTCGTGACATGGCTTCTCCCTTGGGGTCGCGGGCTCGTGGGCGCGAGTGGGTCAGCCAATGGTGCTATCGGTCCGGGCGTTTCGGAACCGTGCGGTGCCGGTGGAACTCCGCGGCCGGGCTCAGACCCCGAGCCCCGCGTGGGCGAGGGCCTGCTTGAGCAGGGCGCCGTGGCCACCGGGCATCTCGCTCTGCACGGACGGCGACAGGGCGTCCTCGGGGCTGAACCAGACCAGGTCGAGCGCGTCCTGCCGGGGCTGGCAGTCCCCGGCCACCGGGACGATGTAGGCCAGCGAGACCGCGTGCTGGCGCGGGTCGTGGTACGGCGTCACGCCCTGCGTCGGGAAGTACTCGGCGACGGTGAAGGGCTGCAGGGAGGCCGGTACGCGCGGCAGCGCCACCGGGCCGAGGTCCTTTTCGAGGTGGCGCAGGAGCGCGTCCCGGACGCGTTCGTGGTGCAGGACGCGGCCGGAGACCAGCGTGCGGTTGACGTTGCCGTCGGGGCCGATGCGGAGCAGCAGGCCGACGCTGGTCACCTCGCCGCTGTCCGCGACGCGCACCGGCACGGCTTCGACGTAGAGGATCGGCATACGGGCACGGACCAGCTCCAGCTCGTCGGAGGCCAGCCACCCGGGCGTTGTCTCGGTCATGTCGGGCATGGCGTGATCATATTTCAGCGGGTCCGCTCTGTGGCCCAATTGGGCCCGGCCGTTCCTCGGCGAACGGGTGCGCGACGGGCCGGGCCTGACGACCGCGGCCGTACGCGCACCCCGAACGTCCTACTTGGTGGTGTGCGTGGGGTAGACCTCGACGTCGGTGTAGGCGCCCTTGATGGCCCCGGCGCCCGCGGGCCAGTCCAGGGTGACGGTGTGCGTCTCGTTCGGCGGCGTCACCAGGATGTTGGTCGGGGACGAGAGGCTGTCGCCGGAGCCGTCGATCTTGTAGGCGAGGTTGAAGACGGCGGCGTCGCCGGGCTTGAGGGTGGTGACGCGGGGCTGGGCGTGGCCGCGCTCTATGGGGTTCGAGGTGTGGTCGGCGTCCTTGATGTCGACGCCCGCGAAACCCGTCGCCGAGCAGGTGGTCGAACCCCGGTTGACCATGGTGATGTCGATCCGGCCCTCGGTCTCGTCCGGCGCGGCGTCCACGGCGTCGATGGCCAGGTCCTCGGTCTTGCAGAAGGGGGTCTTGGCGCCGGACTTCGTGCCGCTGTTCGCGGCGTCGGCCTGGACCTCGGTGTCGCTGCCGGAGCCGGACTTCGCGTCGCCGGCATCCGAAGCACCCTCCGACTTCGAGTCACCGTCCGAGGACGAGGACGTGGACGAAGTGGCGGCGGACGACGAGTCCTTGGCGGACGTGTCCGACGTGGTGTCACCGCCGCCGCAGGCGGTGAGCGAGAGGGTGGCGGCGACGCCGAGGGCGGCGAAGGCGGAGATGCGGGTGTACTTCATGGTGTTCCCCCGTGGGCGGAGCGGTCGGTGCGGTCAGAAGTATTTGTATCCTGCACCGAGTCACAGGCAGTCCTCCGCGACGTCTTCGTTCTGTCACAGGCGTACCGGCGAAACCGCAGCCCACGGGGGTGTCAGCGCGGCTCGCCCCGCATCGGACGGCCCGGAAGCGCGTCGGACTGGAGGACGCCGTCCGAGACCACCGGCACCCCCGCCACGTACAGGTGCCGCACCCCCTGCGAGGGGCGGGTCGGGTCCGCGTACGTGGCCGTGTCGGACACCGTCGCCGGGTCCAGGACCACGAGGTCGGCGTCGGCGCCCACACCGAGGTGGCCCTTGGCGCGGGCGGCCGGTGACACATCGTCGAGGATGCGGGCCGGGAGGTGGGAGCAGCGGCGGAAGGCCTCGAGCCACGTCCACGCCCCGGTCTCGCGCACCATCAGGCGCAGTGTCTTGGCGAAGGTGCCCGCCGTACGAGGGTGTGTCGTGCCGCCGGGCGGCAGGGGCCAGTGTGTGCTGTCGTGGCTGCCGTCCGGCCAGAAGACGGGCATCGCGTCGCTGGCCACGACCGCGTCGGGGAAGGCGAGCGCCTGCCGCAACAGGGCCAGGTCGCGCGGGTCCTCCTCATCGAGGAATTCCAACAGGCAGGGCGCGCCCGGGTCCTGGGCCCGCAGCTGCTCCAGGCGGGCCGCGTCCGCGATCCGCTCGCCGGTCTCGACCATGATGACGCTGCTGGGGGCCAGGCCCTTGAGGCGCAGCCGTTCCGGGGCGATGAAGGCGGCGCCGACGGCCGTGCTGCCCGCCCCGTACGGGTAGGCCTCCACCGTGACCCGGGAGCCCGACTGCCGTGATTCCACCAGGGTGTTGAGGACGCGGTCGACGTGGCGCCCGGAGGTGCTGTTCACGTGGCAGTGGTGCATCGCCGCGCCGGTCTCGGCCGCCGCGGTCGTGATCTCCGTGGAGCCGTCGACGGGGGTGACCGGGTCCATCTCGACCAGTTCCCGTACGTGGGTGAAGGTGGGCGCGCCGGCCTTCGCGGCGAGCCGGGCCACCGCCAGGAACTCGGCGGGGTCGGTGGCGGGCGCGTAGCCCATCAGGACGCCGATCCCGAGGGCGCCCGCCGCCAGCTCGTCCTCAAGGAGCGACAGCCAGGCCGCCAACTCGCGCGGCGAGGAAGAGCGTTGCCAGCGCGGGTCGCCGAGCACGGCGAGGCTGGACGTGATGCGGGCGTCGGGGGAGATCCCGGCGAGCACCTGCGCCCGGGCGCCGCCCCAGGAGGCGGAGAAGCCGAAGTGGAGCGGCCGCCCGGCCGCCGCGGCCTCGGCGTAGGCGCGCTCGACGGGCATGAGCCCGGCCTCCAGGTCGAGCGCGGTGGTGACGCCGTCCATGGCCTGCAACCGGTGCCCTGCGATGGAGTGGACGTGGCTGTGCAGGTCGACGAAGCCGGGGCCGACGACGAGCCCCGTGACATCGATCAGCCGGGTGTCCGGCGGTGGCGCGAGGTCGGCTCCGACGGCGGCGACCTTCCCGTCGGCCACGAGTACGTCGGCGATCCCGTCGAACCCGCGGGCGGGGTCGACGACGCGACCGCCCCGCAGCAGTGTCCGCGTACCCGTCATGCCCGGCTCCCTCTTGAACGCTTGGCGGCCGGCCCCGTAGGCGCATCGGGGCCGGCCGGTGGAACGTCACTCGGTCGTACTGCTCAGTCGTGCCGTTCACTCGTACCGATCAGTTGTCCCGCCCAGTCAACTGGCACCGAGGCGGAAGTGGAAGATGCCCCAGGTGAGGTTCCGCTCGCGGCCACCCGTGACCCAGTGGCCGAGCCCGGTCTTCATCTGGGCGAGGTAGTCGTGGCTGATCCTTCTGGCCAGCCCCTCGGCCTCCAGGCGCTCGGTCTCCTCGAGCACGCGCGCGTAGTGGTTCACCAACTGCTCGCGGTGCTCCTCGAAACCGCCGTCGACGGCGGTGAACCCGAGCCGGTCGAGCTCGCGGGTGTAGAAGCCGGGGGAGCCCATGTCGTCCAGGTGGATCCGGTCGAGGATCGGCTGGAGCACTTCGTCGCTCCCGCCGTCCTTCGCCGCCATCGGGTCGGTGAAGATGAGCCGGCCGCCGGGGCGCAGCACCCGGGCGATCTCCTTGAGGACCTGGACCCGGTTACCGCTGTGCAGGAAGGCGTCCTGGGACCAGACGACGTCGACCTGGTCGTCCGGGTACGGGATGTCCTCGAAGGAGCCGTCCACGACCTCGATCCTGTCGGTGAGCCCGCGGGCCGAGTTCAGCTCCTTGTGGCGCTGGTTCTCGACCTCGCTGAGGTTGAGGGCCAGCACCCGGCAGCCGTACGTCTCGGCCAGGTAGCGCGCCGAACCGCCGAACCCGGAGCCGAGGTCGAGCACCACGGAGTCCCGGGTCAGGTCGAGCTTCGAGGCCATGTGCTCGACGGTGCGCCTGCTGGCGTCCGCGATGGGTTCCCCGGGGCTCTCGTACAGGCCGATGTGGATGTCCTCGCCGCCCCACACCGTGGCGTAGAAGGTGTCGGCGTCGGGCGAGTTGTAGTAGCTGCGGGCGGTGCCGACCGCGCCCTTGTACTGCTCCTCCGATGCCTCCGTCCGGTACTCCTTCTCCGCCACATGGACGAAGAAGTCCGGCTGCTCGCGCCGGTAGGTGTGCTGGAAGTCGCCGTAGGTCTCGATGCGCTGGAAGCCGACGTCGGACATCAGCCGCCGCGTGTAGTCCTTCCGCAGCGGGAACATGTTGAGGTAGTACATCGACTCGTCCGGGAAGCTGTACCGCATGCGGCACAGGCCCTCGTCGACGTACTCCGGCTCCACGATGACGTCCTCACCGCAGTAGTAGTAGCGGTGTTTGCTCGTGTATCCGTCGTCCAGGATCGCGTCGTAATTGCGCTGGTCCAGGATGAGAATTCCGTCGTGCTTGAGCATCGCGTAGAACTCGGCCAGCGCCTTGCGCCGGTCGCGTTCCGAGAAGAGATGCGTGAACGAGTTGCCGAGACAGACGATGGCGTCGTACTCCCCGTGGACATCTCTGTTGAGCCACCGCCAGTCCGCCTGAACGACCCGCAGTATGTGCCCGCCCTGCTTCTGGCCGTTCTCGAAGGCCCTCGCCAGCATCTCGGCGCTGCCGTCCGCGCTGACGGTCTCGAACCCGGCGGACAGTAGTGCCACGGAGTGGAATCCCGTGCCCGTGGCTACGTCGAGCACGCTCTTCACCCCCCATTTCCGCAGCAGGTCGATGAAGAAATTGCCTTCGCTCTCCGCCCTCTTCTCCCAATCGATGAGGGAGTCCCACTTCTCGACGAAGCTGGGGACGTATTCCTCGGTGTAGTGCCCGGTTTCGCGTACTTCGACAGGGTTGTCGCCGAACTCTTGGGCCGGTTGCACGATGATGGGGAACCCTTCAGTTTTGAGGAATCTTGCCCTGACGCGGCAGCCCAAGACGGCACAGAGCTCCGGGTCTCGGGAGCCGCACGGTCTGAGCGGATCGCTGTCCAAGACGGTGCGGTCCCATGCCTCCAAAGTTCGTATACAGGGGCGCAGTTGAGGCGAAGAGCGGCTCTGGCCAGTGCCTCTCCGTCTCAAGATTCCTGAGGCGGGGCGGGTGCAGGTTTCTCGCATAAGGGTCCTTGGTGGGCGAATCGCCGCACCGGTGATATCGGGCCAGGGCCGAAAAGCGGCCCATGGTGGCCGCGTTCGGTGTGCAGGGGTGTTGACGGGCGGTCCGGCCCGCGTGAGATCTTGGCTCCCGTTCAGGAGTGTTCGGTAAGTCAGAGGCAGTTCGGTACTCCGAACGAAGCCGTAACTCCCGTGAAAGGGGAGGGACATGTCGACATCCGGTGGCCGGTTCGTCCGGCGGCGTGACTTCATGGCCGCTTCGGCCCTCGGCACCGTGGCCGTGGCGGCCGGGTCCTGGCCGGCCGCCGCCCAGGCGTCCGCGCCCGGACCCGGCGCGGCACACGTGCCGGTGAAGGACCTCCCGCCGTACGTCGGCGCGGGCAGCACGGCGCCCGTCCGGCCCTTCCGGCTGAACGAAGTGGCCCTGGGCAAGGGGCTGTTCCAGGAGAAGCGCGACCGGGTGAAGGCGTTCGTCCGCGCCTACGACGAGCGGCGCTTCCTGGTGCTGTTCAACAAGACCGCGGGCCGGCCCAATCCGCCCGGCGTCGAGGTGCCCGGCGGCTGGGAGGACGGCGGCCTGCTCAGCGGCCACTGGGCGGGCCACTACCTCACCGCCCTCGCCCAGTCCCACGTAGACCAGGGCGAACAGGTCTACCTCGACAAGCTCGACCGGATGGTGCGCGAGCTGGGTGCCTGCCAGGACGCCCTGAAGGGCAGGACGGTGCACCCCGGCTACCTCGGCGCGCTGCCCGAGGACACCGTGCTGCGCGCGGGCCCGCCCCGGTTCGCCGTATACGGCAGCAATCCGGACACCAACACGTGGGCGCCCTGGTACACCCAGCACAAGATCATGCGCGGCCTCCTCGACGCGTACAGCCTCACCGGCAACGAGCGGGCCTTCGAGATCGTCCGGTCCATGGCGGACTGGGCCCACCTGGCCCTCACCCTCGGCGACATCGAGAACCCGGACTACAAGGGGCCCGTCACCCGCGACGACCTGAACTACCTGTGGGACACCTACATCGCGGGGGAGTACGGCGGCGCCAACGAGGTCCTCGCCGAGATCCACGCCCTCACCGGCGACGGGCGCCACCTGGAGACCGCCCGGCTGTTCGACAGCCGGGAGTCCCTCTTCCAGGCGTGCGTGGAGAACCGCGACATCCTCGTCACCACCGACGCGAACCGCCCCGGCCGCAGACGCCCGAACCACCTCCATGCCAACACGCACGTGCCCAACTTCGTCGGCTATCTGCGGGTCTTCGAGCAGAACCGGGACGACGACTACCGGCGCGCGGCGGAGAACTTCTTCGGCATGATCGTGCCGCACCGGATGTTCGCGCACGGCGGCACCAGCGGGACCGTGCCCGGCGCCAACACCAACCCCGAGGCGTTCCAGAACCGCGACAACATCGCCCACGCCATCGCGGGCGACGGCGCCGAGTCCTGCATCACGTACAATCTGCTCAAGCTGGCGCGCAATCTCTTCGCCTTCGACCCCGACCCGGCCTACATGGACTACTACGAGCGCGGCCTGGTCAACATGGTGCTCGGGCAGCGCGCCGACACGGACCGCACGGACGATCCGCAGCTCGCCTACTTCCAGCCGCTTACCCCGGGCGCCGCCCGCGAGTACGGCAACACCGGTACCTGCTGCGGCGGCAGCGGTCTCGAAGGCGGCACCAAATACCAGGAGACGGTGTACTTCCGCTCGGCCGACGACAAGGCCCTGTGGGTCAACCTGTACATCCCGTCCACCCTGCGCTGGCGGGAGCGGGACTTCACGGTCACCCAGAAGACCGCCTTCCCGCGCGAACAGGGCAGCACGCTGACGGTCGAAGGACGCGGCCGGCTCGCCCTCAAGCTGCGCGTCCCCGGCTGGGTGGCCGACACCCGGGACGGCTTCGTGGTCTCGGTCAACGGACGCCGTCTCACCGGGCCGCGCCCGAAGCCGGGCAGTTACCTCACGATCGACCGCGACTGGCGGCCGGGCGACACCGTCGAGGTCTCGACGCCCTTCACCGTCCGCATCGAGCGCGCCCTCGACCGTCCGGAGATCCAGTCGGTGTTCTGGGGCCCGCTGCTGATGCCGGTGCTCGGCGAGGTGCCCAAGGGGACGTACCAGGAGCTGACGCTCTACCGGCACCTCAAGCGCGACGGCGACTACTCTCGTGCGGCGATCACCCCGGGACGGCGCCAGACCCTCACTGCCGACGGCCGCACTCTGCGCCCGCACTACGTCGGCGACCAAAAGCCCCAGTCCGCCTACTTCCAGCGCGTCGAACCCGAGGTGGTGTTCGGCTCCCTCACCACCGGCGTCCCCAACCGCAAGCGCGACGACGGCCTGCCGGACTACGACGTACCGGTCGAGGGCGTCACCTCGCCCGGCGACGAAGGCCCGACCTTCCTCGACGTCGTCTGGGACGGGGCGCCGTTCGCCGAACACCGCGACTTCGTCCGCAGGGTGGAGCGAACGGCGGACCAGTGGACCGCAGCGGGGCTCTTCACGAAGGAGCAGCGCGCCACCGTCGTCGAACGCGCGGCCGCGGCGGAGCGGGAGCTGGCGCCCTGATCAGTCACGCTCTGAGGCCACCGGAACCGGCACCTCCGGCAGCGCCGTCCCGTGGACCCACGCCCGGAACACCTCGTCCACGGGCCGGCGCGCGAACCGCTCGACGTGCGCGGCGAACATCTCCGTCGTGACGGCGCCGTGCCGGTGCAGGTCCGTCCAGGCGCGCAGGGCCCGGAAGAACGCCTCGTCGCCGAGTGCGCAGCGCAGCGCGTGGACCGCCAAAGCGCCGCGTTCGTAGAGGCGGTCGTCGAACATCTGCTTGCGGCCGGGGTCCGCCAGGGACAGGTTCTCGGGGAGGTCGGCGAGCAGCCGGTGGGCCGAGGCGGCCAGGTCCTGGGCGGTCCGGCCGCCCGAGCGCTCGCACCAGAGCCACTCGGCGTACTTGGCGAGCCCCTCGTTGAGCCAGATGTGCTGCCAGTCGGCGACGGTGACGCTGTTGCCGAACCACTGGTGGGCCAGCTCGTGGGCGATGAGCCGCTCCGCACCGCGGGCGCCGTCCACGTGGTTGGTGCCGAACAGCGACAGGCCCTGCGCCTCGACGGGGACGTCGAGCTCCTCGTCGGTGACCACGACCGCGTACTCGCGGAAGGGGTAGGGGCCGAACAGCTCCTGGAACAGGGCCATCATCTGCGGCTGGCGCGCGAAGTCGCGGGAGAACTCGGTCAGGAGGTGGGCCGGGAAGTGGCCGGTCTGCGGCACCCCGTCGAGCCCCGGATCGCCGAGCAGCGCCGTCCGGAATCTGCCGATGGCCAGGCCCACCAGGTAGCTGGAGGTGGGCGCGGGCTGTTCGTACACCCAGGTCGTGGTCGAGGCCCTGGTCGTCCGGGTGAGCAGCCGGCCGCCGATCACCACCTGGTACGCGGAGGGGGTGGTCAGGGAGATCTGGTACGCGGCCTTGTCGGCGGGCCGGTCGTTGCACGGGTACCAGGAGGGGGCGCCGACCGGCTGGCTGGCGACGAGCGCGCCGTCGGTCAGCTCCTCCCAACCCAGGCCGCCCCAGGGGCTCTTCACCGGCTTCGGGTTGCCGGCGTAGTGCACCTCGACGGTGAACGCGGCGCTCGCGGCCAGCGGCTTCGCCGGACGGATGCGCAGTCGGCCACCGCGCAGGGTGTAGTGCGCGGGACGGCCGTCGACCCGGACCCGGCCGACGCGGAAGTCGGCGAAGTTCAGTTGCAGTTCGTCGAGTTCGGCGTGGCCCGCGATGGCGTTGAGCCGGGCCGCGCCGGCCAGCCGGTTGGGCTCGGGGCGGTAGTCCAGGTCGAGTTCGTAGCGGTGCACCCGGTAGCGGGGGTCCCCATTGGACGGGAAGTAGGGGTCCGGCTTGTGCTGCCCGTGGTGCTGACCGTTCACGACTCGTCCGCTCCCTGTCCCCGGGCCCGTTCTCGTCCACGGACCCGTGCTCGTACCACTTGGCCAACGCGCGGTCGCCGTCCGCCGGTTCACGGACGCCAGGCCTCGATCGGGTTGCCCAGCCACCGGCTGCCCGGCGGCACCGACTCTCCGGCCATCACCAGGGACGCGGGCCCCAGCGTGCTGCGGGCGCCGATCTCGCTGCCCGGCAGCACGATTCCGCCCGGCCCCAGCGTGGCGCCTTCGCGAAGGATCACAGTATCCGTCCGCAAGATCCGGTCGTGGAAGAGGTGTGTCTGCAGGACACAGCCCCGGTTCACGCTCGCCCCGGCCTCCAGGGTGACCAGATCGGTCTCCGGCAGCCAGTAGCTCTCGCACCACACGCCCGCCCCGATGCGCGCGCCGAGCCCGCGCAGCCAGGCGGTCAGGACGGGAGTGCCGGGCACGGACTCGGCGAGCCACGGCACCGCGAGCATCTCCACGAACGTGTCGGCCAGTTCGCCCCGCCACACGAAACCGCACCACAGCGGGTGCTCGCCCGTGCGGTGGCGGCCGACCAGCAACCACTTGGCCACGATCGACACCGCGCACGCGAGGGCGCCGGCCGCCAGTAGGACGGGGCCGCCGAGGAGCGCCGCCGCCCACAGACCGTACGCCGTGGCGAGCGCGGCCAGCGCGCCGAGGACGAGGACGACCAGGGCGGCCGAGCAGAACACCGGGACGAGCCGGCCCAGTTCGACCAGGGCGCGCGCGAAGCGCAGTCGGCGTGGCGGCGCGTAGGTGCGGCTCGGATCGGCGCCGGTCGCCGGTCGGGGCAGCCGGACCGGCGGCAGGCCCAGGTACGAACTGCCCCGCTTGGCCTTCTTCGGCGTGGCCGACAGGACGCCCACCAGACCGTCGTCCGGCACCGAACGGCCGGGCGCCGTCATGCCCGAGTTGCCGAGGAACGCCCGGCGGCCGATGTGGGCGCGCCCGATCCGCACCCAGCCGCCCCCGAGTTCGTACGGCGCGGTCAGCGTGTCGTCCGCGAGGAACGCGCCGTCGCCGACCGTGGTGAGGCCGGGCAGCGCGAGCACCGTGGACACCTCGGCGTCCCGACCGACGCGCATGCCGAGGAGCCGCATCCACACGGGCGTGACGAGCCCCGCGTACAGCGGGAACAGCGTCTGCCGCGACAGGTCCATCAGCTGGGTGACGGTCCAGGACTGCCAGCCCGCCCGGCTGTGCACCGGGAACGTCCCCTCGGCCAGCCCGAGTCCGATCAGGCGGACGCCGGCCAGGATCAGCACCGCGTACGTGAGTCCGTAGGCGAGGGCCGCGGGGACGACGGCGAGCAGGGCGCCGCGCACGGCCTCGCCGAGCCCGGCGCCCGCGGGCACGAAGGCGTGCGCGACCAGCAGGGCCGGGAGGGCGGACAGCAGCGGCAGGAGGGTGAGGGCGAGGCCCGCGGCCCCGTACATCGCGCGCCAGCCCGCAGTGCGCGGCGGTCGCTGCTTCGGCCACTCGCGCTTGGCCTTGCCGAGCTTGACCGCGGGGGAGCCCGCCCAGCGCTGGCCGGTCGGGATGTGGCCCCGGGCGGCCGAACCCGGCGCGATCTCGGCGCGCTTGCCGACCCGGGCGCCCGGGAACAGCACACTGCGCGTGCCGACCACGGCGCCCGCGCCGACCTTCACCGTGCCGATCCCCAGGCGGTCGCCGTCGAGCCAGTGCCCCGACAGGTCGACCTCGCTCTCGATGGCGCAGCCGCGGCCGAGCTTGAGCAGGCCGGTGACCGGGGGCAGCGAGTGCAGGTCGACGTCGGGGCCGACCCGGGCGCCGAGTGCGCGGGCGTAGCGTTGCAGCCAGGAGCCGGTCAGCGAGGTGGCGCCGCTGTGCTCGGCGAGGCGTTCGGCGGTCCACAGGCGCAGATGGACGTGGCCGCCACGCGGGTATGTGCCCGGGCCCACGCCGCGCAACAGCAGCCGGGCGCCGCCCGCCGCGACGGCGAGCCGCCCCGGAGGGCTGAACAGGAGCAGCGCCGCCGGGGCGAGCAGCCACCAGGACGCGGCGGGGGCCCACGCGTAGCCGCCGAGGTGGTGAAGGACATTGGCGAGCGCGCCGAGCGCGACCGTCCAGCGCAGCCCGTTCAAACTGAACAGGGGTATCAGGAGCAGCAGTTGGAGGACCTGAGCGCGACGAGGGACCGGGCTGATCACGCGCTCCGCTGCGTCCTCCTGCGCCGACTTCTCCAGTCGGCGGGCCAGCTTGCGCAGGACGGGCCGCTCGTAGATGTCGATGACGGCCGCGCTCGGACAGCGGCTGCGCAGCCGGGTGGTGAGCTGGGCGGCGGCGAGGCTGCCGCCGCCGATGGCGAAGAAGTCGTTGTGCGCGCTGGTGACGGGCACGCCGAGCGTCTCGCTCCACTGTTCGGCGAGCCAGGCCTCGGTGCCGTAGAGCTGCTCGGCCGGGGCGCCCGGGGTCGCCAGGTCGGGCAGCGGCCAGGGCAGGGCGTCGCGGTCGACCTTTCCGGAGGTACGGGTGGGCAGCTCGGCGACGGGGGCGAGCAACGGAACGAGCGCGGCGGGCAGTTCGGCCCGCAGCTTCTCCACGGAGGCGGCGTGCTGCCAGCCCTCCTGGGGCACGAGATAGCCGACGAGCAGCTGGTTGCCGCCGCGTGCGGTGCGCACGGCGCAGGCCGCGCCCGCGACACCCGGCAGCGCCTGCAACGCCGCGTCGACCTCGCCCAGCTCGATGCGCCGCCCGCCGAGCTTGACCTGCTCGTCGCCGCGGCCGAGGAAGACGAGACCCTCGGGATCGGCCTTGACCAGGTCGCCGCTGCGGTAGGCGCGCTCCCAGCCCAGGGCGGGCAGCGGCGCGTACTTCTCGGCGTCCTTGACCGGATCGAGATAGCGCGCCAATCCGACGCCCCCGATGACGAGTTGACCGCTCTCGCCCATCGGCACGGGGTGGTCCGCCTCGTCGACGACGGCGAGTTCCCAGCCGTCCAGCGGCAGCCCGATGCGGACCGGTTCGGCGCCGGTCATCAGGGCGGCGCAGGTGACGACGGTGGCCTCGGTGGGCCCGTACGTGTTCCAGACCTCGCGGCCCTCGGTGACCAGGCGCTGCACGAGTTCGGGCGGGCACGCCTCGCCGCCGAAGATCAGCAGCCGGACGTCGTTGAGGGCCTCCGGCTCCCACAGCGCGGCCAGCGTCGGCACGGTGGAGATCACGGTGATCTCCTGCTCGGCCAGCCACGGCCCGAGGTCCGCGCCGCCGCGCACCTGGGAGCGCGGCACCGGCACCAGGCAGGCACCGTGCCGCCAGGCCAGCCACATCTCCTCGCAGGACGCGTCGAACGCGACGGAGAGCCCCGCCATGACGCGGTCGCCGGGCCCGATCGGCTCCTCGGCGAGGAACAGCGCGGCCTCGGCGTCGACGAACGCGGCGGCGCTGCGGTTGCTGACGGCGACGCCCTTGGGCTTTCCGGTCGACCCGGAGGTGAAGATGACCCACGCGTCGTCCTCGGGCCCGGGCCGCGCGGCGGGCACGGGGGAGGGATCGGCGACGCGGAAGTCGAGCCCCGCGCCGATCACGGCCCGCACCCCGGCCTCCCCGAAGACGAGTTCGGCCCGCTCGTCGGGGTCCTCCGCGTCGACGGGTACGTAGGCGGCGCCCGCGGCCAGCACGCCGAGAATCGCGACGTACAGCTCGCAGGTCCCCGACGGCACCCGCACGCCGACCCGATCGCCGAGCCCCACGCCCGCGCGGCCCAGACGCCTGCGCAGCCGGTCGACCTCGGCGTCCAGCGCCCGGTACGTCAGACGGCGCACGCCGTCGTCGAGCGCGGGTTCGTCGGGATGCGCGCGGACGGTCGCGTCGAGGATGTCGACCAGGGCGCGCGGGGCGGCGGCGTCCTTCGCGAGGAAGTGCGCCGGAGCGTCGAGCCGTTCGGTCAGCTCCGCTTCCAGCAGGCTGAGCTCGTCGTGTGCGCGAGTGGCGTCCATCGGGTCCCAACGTCGAGACGACGGCAGCCCGGCGGGCGCGACGCAAATGCCCCCGAACTGCCCGGAGTTGACCGGCCTGGGCCGGACAACCGGGACATGTTACGGCGTCCGGGGCGCGGGGCGCGGATCGTGCAGGTCAGTCGGGGAGCGGGGCGGCGCTGGGCCAACGCCTGTGCGTGATCGCCAGGTTGCCGGCCCGTAGCGCCACCGGACCCTAGGGCTTGTCGTTTGGATCAGGCCCCGCGAGCCCGGCCTGATCCAAACGACAAGCCCTAGTTGTGCTCCTCGTCGATCGTGACGGCGGCGCCGTTGTCGATCTTGACGACGACGCGGACGCCGCCCTTCTTCGCCGCGGCCTCCAACTCGCCCTCGGTGCAGCGCTTGTTGTCGCCGTTCTCGCCGCAGATCCAGCCGTTGCCGTTGATGGTCGTGGCGGTGGCACTGTAGAAGGAGATGGTGGTCCCCTCGCTGTCGAGCAGGGTGTACTTGCCCGGGGCCAGGTAGCCGAGTTCACCGGAGCGCAGGCCGCTCGGCTTGCCGGTGTCCGAGTCGCTGCCGCCACCGCTGCTGGAGTGGTCCTCGACGATACTGACGGCCGTACCGTTCTTGATCTTTACCGTCGCCGAGACGCCCTTCTTGGACGCGGCCTCGAGTTGCTCCTCGGTGCACTTGGTGGCGGCCTGGCCCTCGGCGTCGCCGCAGATCTCACCGGCACCCTGGATGTCCGTGTCGGTCGACGTGAAGAACGCCTGCTCGGTGTCCTTCAGGTCGGAGACGGTGTACTTGCCGGGCGCCAGGTAGGAGACGTTGCCGAACCAGGTTCCGCTCACGCCTTTGCGCTGGGACGTACCCCCCGAGCCGCTGCCGGCCTGCGACTCCGAGCCGCCGGCGGAACCCGAACCGGTGTCGCCGGTCTTGTCCTTCGCGTCCGAGGCCGCGGTCGACGACTCGGAACCGCTGCTCGACGAGGCGCCCTCGTCCGCGCCTCCCTGGCAGGCCGTGAGCAGCGTGGTCGTGGCCATCAGGGCGGCGGCGGTGAGGACGGCCTTGCGGCGGTGGTTACGAAACATGATGCGGTTCCCCCGTTGCTGGATGGATGCGCGGCCGGTCGGTCGGCCCGGTCGTGCGCTTGTGCGATCTTGATCCTGCCTGATCGAATATGGCCGGGGGAAGCGCAGTTACGAGGTGATGACGATCTCGGCGTGTGCCTGAGACACCGTGCCGACCGGCGCCGCAGCGCAGGTGAATGGCCGGGATCGTTCGGTTCAGGCGGGCAGAGTGTCCCCGGGGAAGCCGTGGCACGGGTGCACCTCGCAGCGCATCATCCCGGCCCGCACACAGGGGTCCTTGGCCATGATCTCCGCGGCCTCCTCGGCCGGCACGGTCATGATCGCGGCCCCGGCCACGGTGTCGGAGGCGACCGGACACAGGGTCGCGATCACCCCCTCCGCGCGCAACGACACCATGCGTCGTTGGTGTTCGAGTTCGATCGCGTCCGCGCCGTCCATGGTCCGCTCCGGCCCCCAGTGAAGGAGCGCCAGGCTGTAGGGCTTCGCGGTCGCGGCCAGGGCCTGAATCTGTTCGTCGGTCACGGGCGTGCTCATGAGGTCTCCTTGTGTCTCGGTGTCTCGGTGTTGCGACGCGTTCGGCCAGCGACACGATGATCCCGGCACGGACCGCCCCCGGCAGTCGGCGGGCGTGGATTGTTGCCGGGGACGGGAAGGATCACGCGGGCCGTGGTGCAGCACAATGGAGGCATGCCGCAAGCCTCGTACGCACCGCCGCGCTTCCCCTGGGCCTGGCTGGCGGCCGGTGTGTCGCTGCTCGTCGGGATGGTGGCCTGGGGCGTCGCCGTGTACCCGCGCCTGCCCGACCGCATCCCGCGGCACATCGGCGGCAGCGGGGTCGACGCCTGGACGGACAAGTCCGTGGGTGCCGCGTTCATGCTCGTCTTCGTCTACGCGGGTGTGACCGCGCTGTTGTCCGTCACCGCCGCGCTGGTGCTGCGGGCCACGCCGACCGCCGAACTGCCCGACGGGGAAACCCGGTTCGCGCTCCCCGGCACGCAGCGCCCCGCGACCCGCACCGGAGCCCGCCGGATGGCCGCGGCGCTGCTCGTCACCAACGTCGGGATCGGCCTGTCCTTCGTCGCCGGCAACCTCGTGCAGTGGCGCACGCATGTCACGGCCGAGGTTCCGTGGTGGTTCTACGTCGGGCTGCTGGCGCCGATCGCGGGAGGTGCGGCCCTCACGGTCGCCGTGGGCCTGTGGGACCGCAGGGAGGGCAACAGGCAACGCTCCGCCGCCGGCTCGGCGCGCAGCGCCCGCCAGGGGCACGACAAGCCCTAGGTCGTGTCCGCAAAGTCATGGCAGCCAGAGTCGTAGGCAGGCGATGGTGACCATGGCTTTGTAGTGGAGGGCGCGTTTGTCGTAGCGG